>NZ_JBSAXD010000179.1:0-229 GCF_053427715.1 Burkholderia sp. MR1-5-21 | reverse complement strand
GATTGCCGAGTAGTCCGAATCGCCGGCGTTGATGCCTTCGAACACCACGACCGGGATCTTCGCGGCTTCGAGGTCCTTCTTCACCGACGACGCGATGCCCTGGCCGTACGACTGCTTGTCGTGCAGCACCGCGACCTTCTTCGGCTTCACGTTGTTGATGATGTACTTCGCGGCGGCCGGACCTTGCTGGTCGTCACGGCCGATCGTGCGGAAGATGAACTTGCGCTTC
>NZ_JBSAXD010000178.1:0-233 GCF_053427715.1 Burkholderia sp. MR1-5-21 | reverse complement strand
ACGAGCAGGTTCTCGACGACCGTCAGCGACTTGAACAGCCGGATGTTCTGGAACGTCCGCACGAGGCCCTTCACCGCGATCTGGTGGCTCGCGAGTCCGGCGATCGGGTGGCCGTCGAGCACGACGTGGCCCCCGGTCGGCTTGTAGAACCCGCCGACGCAGTTGAACACCGTGGTCTTGCCCGCGCCGTTCGGCCCGATGATCGCGAACACCTCGTCGCGGCGCACGTCGAA
>NZ_JBSAXD010000177.1:0-239 GCF_053427715.1 Burkholderia sp. MR1-5-21 | reverse complement strand
GCCGACAAGATGATGAAGCAGGCTGCCGCCAATGGCGATCAGGCGGGCGTCGACGCGTGGAAGGAAGGCGGAGCGAACCGCGCGCTGATGCAAGGCGCAGGTGCTGCGCTGGTGACCGGGCTGGCGGGCGGTAATGCGGTAGGTGGCGCGGCGGGTGCAGCGATTGCGTCGATTGCGGCGGGGAAGCTCAACGACCTGAGCAGTGCGATTGCCGGAGCAGATCCGACTGGCAACGCCAA
>NZ_JBSAXD010000176.1:0-240 GCF_053427715.1 Burkholderia sp. MR1-5-21 | reverse complement strand
GGCCGCGTCGGCTATGCGAACCTGTCGGCGGCCGACGTGCCTGCGCTGTTCGACGCCGGCTGGCTCGATGGTGGCACGCACCCGAGCAGCGTCGGCCTCGTCGACGCGCTGCCGTATCTCGCACGCCAGCAGCGGCTCACGTTCGCCCGCATCGGCCTGACCGATCCGCTGTCGATCGACGACTACCTGCGGCACGACGGTCTCGCCGGCCTGAAGAACGCGCTCGCACTCGACGGCGAC
>NZ_JBSAXD010000175.1:0-248 GCF_053427715.1 Burkholderia sp. MR1-5-21 | reverse complement strand
GCGCAGTTCGAGCAGGCGTGGGCGGCGACGCTGCAGCCGGAACCGGGCCTGCGCATTCCGAACATGTTCGACGCGGCGCTCGACGGCAGCTTCAAGGGGCTGTACTGCCAGGGCGAGGACATCGTGCAGTCGGACCCGAACACGCAGCATGTGTCGGCCGCGCTGTCGTCGATGGAATGCATCGTCGTGCAGGACATCTTCCTGAACGAGACGGCGAAGTACGCGCACGTGTTCCTGCCCGGCTCGTC
>NZ_JBSAXD010000174.1:0-250 GCF_053427715.1 Burkholderia sp. MR1-5-21 | reverse complement strand
TCGATGCCGTCGACGGCGAGCAGCCCGCCGAAGCGCATCTGCAGCCCGGCGACCTTCAACAGTTCAGCATTCGCGCTCATTGCGGCAGCTCCACGTGGGGACGGCTCGCGGGCAGCAGGCCCTGCGGACGCCACATCATCATCAACACCATCACCAGGCCGAAGATCAGCATCCGGTACTCGGCGAAGCCGCGCGCCACTTCCGGCAGGATCGTCAGCAGGATCGCCGCGAGGATCACGCCGAGCTGCGA
>NZ_JBSAXD010000173.1:0-254 GCF_053427715.1 Burkholderia sp. MR1-5-21 | reverse complement strand
CTGAAGCTCGACGGCTACCAGGTCGTGCTCGAGGCGCACTGGCGTCCGGTGTGGATCGCGGTCGCGGCCGTGTTCCTGTTCCAGCTGTTCAAGCCGTCGCTCACGCGCGCGAAAGCCGCGGTGAAACTGCCGGCGATGCCCGCGATGGGTGCGCAGCAGCAGCGCGCGATCATCTGGGTGCTGCTCGCGGTCGGGCTCGTGTGGCCGTTCTTCGGCTCGCGCGGCGCGGTCGACGTCGCAACGCTCGCGCTGAT
>NZ_JBSAXD010000172.1:0-257 GCF_053427715.1 Burkholderia sp. MR1-5-21 | reverse complement strand
ACGTCGGTCGGCTTCCAGTCGAAGGTCCACTTCATCGTCTGCGCGGCCCACAGCAGGTAGCCGCCGGTGCTGTGCTGCACGCCCTTCGGCTTGCCGGTCGAGCCGGACGTATACAGGATGAACAGCGGATGCTCGGCGCCGACCCACTCGGGCTCGCATTGATCGGACTCGGCAGCGGTCAGCTCGTGCATCCACAGGTCGCGATCCGCGTGCCAGTCGATCTTGCCGCCGGTGCGGCGGAACACGATCACGCTCTT
>NZ_JBSAXD010000171.1:0-258 GCF_053427715.1 Burkholderia sp. MR1-5-21 | reverse complement strand
GGGCGGTGCGTCGCCGATGCTGGGACAGCATGAAAGCGGCAGCGACAGCGCGACGACGAAGAGCGGCGTAAGCGCAGGGACGGTCACGATCACGGATTCGGCGAATCAGAAGCAGGATGTGGCGAGCCTGAATCGTGACACGACGGACACGAACGGTACGGTAGCCAAACTGCCTGATATGCAGAACCTGCTGGACAAGCAGGCCGACATGATGTCGGCCGCGAGTGCGGCTGGAGAGGCGGTGTCGAGGCGGATCGG
>NZ_JBSAXD010000170.1:0-263 GCF_053427715.1 Burkholderia sp. MR1-5-21 | reverse complement strand
CGCGCGCGCGGGGGCCGCGGTCGCGGCCACGGCGCCGGTCGACACCGGCGCGGACGGAGTGGAGGCAGGGGTTCTCATCGCGTCTGCCTCATTGCGTCAGGACCACGCCGCTCGCCGGCGACCACGACACGAACACGTCGTCGTTGTACGCGGGTGCGCCGTCGTGCATCAGGTGCGAGCTGGACAGGTTCGACACCACCGTCTTGCCGCTCGGCAGGCGCACGTGGTACAGCGAGTAGCTGCCCATGTACGCGATGTCGGTG
>NZ_JBSAXD010000017.1:0-181384 GCF_053427715.1 Burkholderia sp. MR1-5-21 | reverse complement strand
GAAACGGGCCTGCACGCCCGTCACACGGTCACGCCCGCCGCGGCTTACCTTGCGCGGCCCCGGCGAACGTCGCTCACCGCGTCGAGCAAGCGATACTTGCGGATCTTTTCGTAGAGCGTGCTCTTCGCGATGCCGAGCTGGCCAGCCGTCTTCGTCAGGTTGCCCGCGTGACGTGCAAGCGCGCGGCGGATCGATTCCGCCTCGGCCTTCTTCAGCGAGTCGTCGGCATCCGGGACGAGCGCATCGACGAGTCGCACGGCGCACGTATCGGCCGACGCCGCCGCGCCGATCTCGGCAGGCAGCTTGTCCGCCTTGATCACGGGGCCGTCCGACAACAGCAGCGAGCCTTCGATCGCGTTGCGCAGTTCACGGACGTTGCCGGGCCACGGATAGCGCAACAGGCGCGCATACGCGTCGTCGTCGAACGATCTCGGGGCAAGGCCATAGCTGTCGCACAGATGCGCGAGCCAATGCGCGATCAGCGCCGGCAGGTCCTCGCCTCGCTCGCGCAAGCTCGGAATCGACACGGTCGTGACCGCGATCCGGTAGTACAGATCCATCCGGAAGTGGCCTTTCGCGACGGCATCCTTCAGATCTCGGTGCGTCGCCGCGACCAGCCGGAAATTCACCCTGCGCGGCGTATTCTCGCCAAGGCGATAGATTTCGTTCTCCTCCAGCACGCGCAACAGATGCGGCTGGATGTCGAGCGGCATTTCCCCGATCTCGTCGAGAAACAGCGTGCCGCCGTCGGCCGCTTCGATCTTGCCCGCCGCACCGGACTTGCGTGCGCCGGTAAATGCGCCTTCCGCATAGCCGAACAGTTCGCTCGCGAGCAGGTCTCTCGACAACCCGCCGCAATTGAGCGCAACGAACGGACCGTCGGCGCGATCGCTCGCCTGATGGATACCCTGCGCGAACAGCTCCTTGCCGACGCCGGTCTCGCCGAGCAGCAGCACCGGCACTTTGGACGGCGCGAGCTGGCGCGCACGATTCACGGCCTCTCGCAATGCGGCGCTGTCGCCGACGATGCGCTCGAATCCTCGCTGCACACCGCCTTGCCGTTCCCGTCCGCGCGCGATCGGAACGGCGCCACGGGGATTCGCGATGCCGGGCGTCACGATCATGTAGCCGAGCACGTCCGCGCCGTCACGCACCGTTTCGATGTGGCTGCGCTGCAGCCATGCCGGCGCGCTCGCCGGCAGGCGGCCGTCGCCCGCGTAGTGCTCGAGTTCCGGCAGCGCGAACGCCGCGTCGCACCGGACGTCGAAGCCGAGCCGGCGCAACACGGGAACGACTTGCGCGTTGGCCTTGACGAGCCGGCCGCGTTCGTCGACGACGAGCACCGCATCGGCGGAAGACGCACCGAAGCGTGACGCACAGCGGTCGAGCAGGCTCAGGCGGCGCGCCATGCCCTGCTTCGCGAGCCGGCTTTCGATGCGGCCGGCAAGCGACACCGCGAGCGCAAGGCTGTACTGGTTGTAGGTTTCGGCAAGCCCCGAAATATCGATCACGCCCAATACGTGCCCGTCGCGCGGATCCTGGATGACGGTCGCCGAGCAGGTCCAGCGCTTGATGCCTGCGCAGAAGTGCTCCGCGCCGTGGATCTGGACCGGCTGCCTGAGCGCGAGCGCGGTGCCGATCGCATTGGTACCGCAATTCAGCTCGGTCCACTCGCAGCCCGGAATGAGGCCGACCTCGCGTGCAGGCTCGACGATCCGCATGTCGCCTTCCTGCTGGAGGATCATCCCGCTCGGATCGGCCAGCAGCATCACCGTGCCCGTCTGCGAAAGAAAATCCCGGGTCTGCTGCATCAGCGGCAGACTGGCATCGACCAGGCGAACGTTCGATGTGCGCCACTGCACGAGCCCGTCCTCATCGAGCGGCGGCGGTGCACGGTCGGCGCCGGGATCGACGTGGCCGACGAGACAGCGCTGCCACGAATCGTCGATCACGCCGCGGACGTCGGGCGAACGCCACTCGCTGCCTGTCACCAGATGCTCCCACGCGGCCATGATGCTCGCGTCATGGTGCGGACTGGGAAACCAGTCCATCGGCGTGCCTCTCTGTTGCATGTCTGTCTCCTGGCGGTTTCGTGACGGCACGAACCGCAAGGCCGTCGCAGCGGCCCTTTTGTCGACTTTGTGGGGCGCCCGACCGCAGCCGGCGGCGAGCGTAGCGACTATCGTACTCCGTTCCGGCACGGCGACGGCCGTCCGGCGCACACCATCACAAGCAATGCGCGCGCCAGCAAGCGGTCGCACGCGCGTCGTCGCCCGGCCCCGCATGCCGGCGAGAATCGACGACCGAAAAGAAACCGGCCGTTCGAAAATCGAACGGCCGGAAATCGAACGCTTCCCGCGGACGACGGACGAGGCCGAAGCGAGGCCGGCGAATGCCGAGCCCCGCAGGCAGCGTCAAAAAGTCAGATCATTGCGCGCGCTCCGGAACCGGCAGCTTCACCCATTCCGCGTAGAACGCATCGATATCAGGCTCGAAGTCGTGAATGACCGGGTACCACGGGGTCGGCGCCTCGACGTCGTGCATCGCACCGCAGGTCGGGCAGTAGTATTCGCGGTAGACCTGCCACTGCGTGTCGGGGGCCATCAGGCGCGGATAGACCTCGTCCATCGCCTCTTCCGATTCGCGCACGAAGATGTTCGCGTGCAGCTTCCAGTTGTCGCGGTAATCGCAGAACACGTGGCCGCAGTCGCACTGCGTGACCCAGTGCTTCGTCGCCCATTGCTGCACGATGTACAGGTGCGGGCCGAGCGGCAGCACGATGCGGTCCTTCCAGCCGAGCTTCTGCTGCAGCGCGTCGACATACATCCGGAAGCGCTCGCCGTCCTTCGGCATCGACAGCATGCGCAACGTCGTGTCCCAGTCGAGCTTGCCGTCGACCATGTTCCTGATCTGTTCCTTGGTGTAGGTAGACATCTCCAGTCCTCCATGTGGGTGATGGCGCGTGTGGTCGGGCTCACTCCTCGACCAGCACCACCGTATTGACGTCGGGCATCTTCGACAGGTCCATGCGGAATTTCGAGCCGTAGGTCGGCACGTCGAGCTCGTCCTCGGTGAGCGTCCACGTGTCCGGCAGCTCCCAGAACGCGCGGAACTGCTGCTCGAATTTCGTCGACAGGCCGAAGCTCGTCGCGAACATGTGCTGTACCTGCGTCGATGCGTGCTTGAGCAGGATCCGCTCGCGCTCGCCCTTCATCCATTCGCGGGTCGGTTGCGAGCGTGCGAGGCGCGCATTGCGGATCTCGATGCGCCGCAGCGCGGTCGCTTGCGCATCGACCGTCCAGATGCCGTTGGCGTCCCGCGTCGCGACCGCCCCATACACCTTCTGCGCGTATTCGGCCAGCAGCACCGCGTTGTTCAGATCGCGTTCGATCGCGTCGATCTCGCGGTCGAGCGGATCGCCGAAACCGGGGCCGCCGCGCAGGTAGTTCAGGTAGAGGTCGTAGTTGCTGTAGCAGTCCTCCGTGGTCATGCATTGCTGGTCGCGCTTGACGACCGCGCCGGCGTTCAGGTGGTTCTCGTAGTCCGGCAGGTCCGGATTCGTATCGCCGCCGAGCGGCAGGCTCTCGCCGAGCGCGATGCGTTCCTTGATGCCCGTGCGATGCGCCTCGAAGCGATAGCCGGTGGCGGGCGGGTAGCCGCCCATCAGGCCCCAGTCGCTGTTCATGTAGCCGTTGCCCATGAAGAACATCGTCCAGTCCTGCGCCTTCCAGACCATCCGCAGCGTCTCGAATCCGCAGCCGCCGCGGTACTTGCCGTAGCCGCCCGAGTTCGACTTCACGTTGCGGCCGAGGTACAGCAGCGGCTCGGCCATCTCCCAGATCTCGATGTCGCCCATGTCGCCTTCGGGGTTCCAGATCGCGGCCGCGTGATTCAGGCCGTCCTTGATCGCGCACGCGCCGGTGCCGCACGACGACGCCTCGAAGCTGTTGACCGCATGGATATCGCCGTCCTGGTTGATCCCGCCGCCCTGCAGCCAGTTCGACGTGTTGGCGTTCCCCGCGTTGACTTCCTCGAGATAGCCGCGGCTGAAGTACGCCTGCGACAGGCCGCGCCACATCGCGCTCCAGCCCGACACCAGGAAGTGCCACGCGTAAGCGTGTCCGGTGCGGCGGTCGTCCGGGTTCATCCACGCGCCCTTGGGCAGGTGGAACTCGGTGCCGAAATACGCGCCGTCGTTGATGCGCTGCGTCGGCACCAGCGTCTGCGTCATCATCACCCAGATGCCGCTCGTGAACGCGACCTGGTGCGCGTTGTACGAGTGCCAGCCCCAGCGGCTCGCGCCTTCGAAATCGAGACGCCACGAGCCGTCCTTGCGAATTTCCATCTCGACCGGCGAATGCATGATCGAGTCGAGCTTCGCGAACGCCGACGACGTCTGCACGTCAGGATGGTTGTACGGCACGTCGACGAACGCGACCTTGCGATACTTGCCGGGCAGCGTCATCGCCTTGATGCGCGTCTGCAGGCCGCGCCGGCCTTCCTCGATCACCTCGAAGCTGAATTTCTCGTATGCGTCGAGGCCTTCTTCGTCGATCACTTCTTCGATCAAGTCGCGGATCATGTGGCAGCCGGCGATACGCGTGCGCTCGTCGAGAATCCAGTACTTCGGCGTGCGAACCGAGCGCTGGCTCTCGTGCAGCCAGTCGCGCAGCGGCGTGTCGTTCACCCCCGTCTTGCGGCACGTGATCATGTAGCCGTCGCCGAAACGCTGCACCTGTCCCGTCGACATCGACCCCGGCGTCACCGCGCCCGTGTCGATCACGTGCGTGACGCCGCCGACCCAGCCGACCAGCTTGCCGTGCGCGAAGATCGGCACGATCGTCGCGATGTCGCACGGGTGGACGTTGCCGATCGAGCAGTCGTTGTTGGTGAACATGTCGCCGGGCTGAATGCCCGGATTGGCTTCCCAGTTGTTCTCGATCATGTACTTGATCGCCGCGCCCATCGTGCCGACGTGGATGATGATCCCCGTCGATGTGAGCACGCAGTCGCCCGCCGCGTTGTAGAGCGTGAAGCACAGCTCCCCTTCCTGCTCGACGATCGGGCTCGCGGCGATCTTCTTGGCCGTTTCGCGCGCATGCACGAGGCCGCCGCGCAGCTTCGAGAACATCTTCTCGTAGCGGATCGGATCGCGCTCGCGCAGTTCGAGCCGCTCGAGTCCGTTGTAATGACCGGTTTGCGCGGTGCGCTCGAGAATGCCATCGCGAAACTGCTTGAGCGTCTGGCCGTTCTTCAGCAGATCGGCAAAGCCGACTTCCTGGCTGGACATCATGTTCATCGCATGTCTCCTTACTGGACTTCCCTGAGATGGAAGAGGCGGTGCTTGTCGAGCGTGGTGGCGAAGCCCTTCGGGACGACGAACGTCGTCGCGTCGGATTCGATGATCGCGGGGCCCGTGATCTCGTTGCCGGGCTTGAGCGACTCCATGCGCCAGATCACCGCGTCATGCCACTGCTTGTGCCGATACAGGCGCCGCGTGCCGATACGCGCATCCGCCGGCGGCGTCGGGCCCGCGACAGGGTCTTCCGGCAATACGGGCTTCTGCGTGACGACCATGCCGCGCATGATCGCGCCCGTGACCGAGAAACCGAGCTCCGGCGAGCGCGCGGAGCTCGCGTACACGCGGCCGTAGGTGTCTTCGAAGGCCGTCACGATCTTGTCCCAGTCGTCCGCGTCGGACGCGCCCGCGATCGGCGATTCGATTTCGAGGTCGTTGAGCTGGCCCATGTACTGCATCCGGAAGCCCGGCCGCAGGATCACGTCCCGCTCGCTGAAGCCGTTGATGCGGAACTCCTCGATCACCTTTGCGGCCAGTTCCGACCACGCCTTCTGGATCGTCTGCGCGGCCTGCGCCTTCTCGGCGTCGGGCGCGAGCTGCGGCAGCGCGAGGTCGACGCTCTTGTCGTAGCGGTACTCGAAGTCCGCACACGCGCAGCCGAATGCCGAGAAGCCGGCCGCCCATGCGGGCACGATCACGTCCTTGAAGCCGAGACCGCCGGTGTAGCCGTACGTGTGAACCGGCCCCGCGCCGCCATACGAGAAGCAGACGAATTCGGTCGGGTTGTAGCCTTTCGCGCTGACGTTCGAGCGCAGGTATTCGCGCAGCTGCAGGTCGAGCAGCTCGATCACGCCGGCCGCCGCGTCCTCGACGGAAAGGCCGAGCGGTTCGGCGATCTGCGCGTTGATGTGCTCGCGGGCGCGATTCACGTCGAGCTTGATCTGGCCGCCGAGGAAGTTGTCCGGATTCAGGTAGCCGAGCACGACGTGGCAATCGGACACGGACACCGTCGTCAGGCCGCTGTCGGGCCAGCACGTGCCGACGCGATAGCCGGCGCTGTCCGGCCCGAGCTTGATGGCCCCGCTGTATGGATCGAGCCGCACGAAGCTGCCGGCACCCGCGCCGACCGAATCCATCGTGACGAGCGGCAGCGACAGCACGAGGCGCGCCATGTCCGGATCGGACGCGATCGCGAAATTGCCCTTCGTGATGAGCGCCATGTCGAACGATGTGCCGCCGATGTCCGAGCATGCGATGTTGTCGTAGCCGAGTGCTTCACCGAGGAGCTTCGAGCCGATCACGCCGCCGATCGGGCCCGACACGATCGTGCGCGCCAGTTCCTTCGCTTTCCAGCTGATCGTGCCGCCGTGGGTCGCCATCACGCGCAGGTCGAACTTCGCGCCGTGCTTGCGGAAGCGGTCGCTGACCTTCCTGAGCGTCTGCCGCGACGGCTCGGCCGCATACGCTTCGAGCACCGTCGTGTTCATCCGGTGGCTTTCCTTGCGCTGCGGGTAGTAGTCGACCGACGCGAACACCGGGAGATCGACACCGCGCGCAGCCAGCTCGTCGCGCACGATGTCCCGCGCCTGGCGCTCGCTCGTCGCATTCTTGTGCGACTGGAGGAAACAGATGACGATCGCTTTCGCGCCGGCGGCGACGAGCTCGCGCGTGGCCTGCCGCACTTCGCTTTCCCGCAGCGGAATGACGATCTCGCCCTGGACGTCCGTACGCTCGGTGACGCCGCGCGTGCGCGACAGCGGCACGAGCGGCTCGTCGTAACGGTGCGTATTCAGGTGGATGCGTTCTTCGAGCGCATAGCCGAGGTAGCTCTGGATCGCCCGCCCCATCAGGTGTACGTGCTCGAAGCCCTTGTTGACGAGCAGGCCGACGTCGAGCCCCTTGCGCTGCACGACGCGGTTGAGCATCGCCGTGCCGGAGTACACACAGGTGACGAGTTCCGGATAGACGTCGTCGACGTCGCGCTGCCAATGCGCGAGCGCGTCCTGCGACGAGTTGAAGATCGCGAGTGACTCATCCTCCGGATTGCTTTGCGCCTTGCCGACGACGAACCGTCCGTCCTCGCGCACGAAGAAGGTGTCGGTCATCGTGCCGCCCGCGTCGATGCCCAAGACCTGGACTTGCGAAAGTCCTTCCATGGTGATGTCTCCAATGATTGAAGTCGTGATGAGCCGCGTTCCGGTTCGAGCGGGGTCATCGTTCGATCCCGGGCGTCGGCTCATCTGCAATGGCGCAACAACCATGCCATGCGGTGGATTGGGCCGGTCGGCGCGGCAAAGCCACGCCAGACGGGGCGCTCGTCGGGTGGAGGGGGTTTCTTCTTGACGGCAGCGCACCGTCGGACGGACGGATTCCGGACTGGGTTGGCGTCCGGATATCGGTCGGTTCCGTGGATGCGGCGATCCGCACATGCGTTGTCCGGTGTCGGAATGGCGCCAATGCAAGCGACTTCGCGGAGTGGTTTCGCGTCATCGCCAGCCGCCATTCGCGTTCAGCCATTCGGCTGATATCCACGCGGCCGCCCGCCATCTACAGTGATCGGGATCGACACTTCTCCGGAGACCGAGATGACGCACCCGCATCCCCGCACGATCGTGATCACCGGCGCCGGCACCGGCATCGGCGCCGCCTGCGCGCGCCGCTTCGCCGGCCTGGGCGACCGCGTCGTGCTGATCGGGCGGCGCCAGGCGCCGCTCGACGCGCTGGCCGCCGAGACGGGCGGCCTCGCGCTGGCCGGCGACGCCGCGAGCACAGCCGACTGGATCCGCTTCGTGCCGCGAATCGCCGAACGCTTCGGCCGCATCGACGCGCTCGTCGCGTGCGCGGGCGGGCATGGCCTCGGCCGCGCGGACGAAACCGACGACGCGCAGTGGCGCGATGCGATGCACGCGAACCTCGACACCGCGTTCGTCAGCGCGCGCGCATGCTTGCCGGACCTGATCGCGCGGCGCGGCAGCATCGTGCTGGTCGCGTCGATCGCGGCGCTTGCGGCCGGGCCGGGCGTGTGCGGCTACACGGCCGGCAAGCACGCGCTGCTCGGGCTCACGCGGTCGCTCGCGCGGGATTACGGGCCGCACGGTGTGCGCGCGAACGCTGTGTGTCCGGGATGGGTGCGCACGCCGATGGCCGACGCGGAAATGGCGCCGCTGATGGAAGCGCACGGCGACACGCTCGACGGCGCGTACGCGCGCGTCAGCGCCGACGTGCCGCTGCGGCGCGCGGCCGATCCGGACGAAATCGCGGCGGTATGCGCGTTCCTCGCGTCGCCGGATGCGTCGTTCGTGACGGGCGCGACGCTCGTCGCCGATGGCGGCGCGATGACGGTCGACGTGCCGACGCTGGCGTTTGCCAGGGTGTGACGCGGCACGGCCAGCGACGTTCGCGTGAAGGATCGGCACAAGCGTCGATTGGCGTTTGGCGTTTGGCGTTTGGCGTTTGGCGTTTGGCGTTTGGCGTCTGCCCCGAAGTGTTCGGCATCGAGCCCCATGCAGACGCACGTTGCCCCGGCCCGAAAATCCGTTAACATCGACCCGACCCGCCGCGCGCCCGGCGCGGCGTCAACGTTCAGGATTCGATGAACATCCGGTTTCTGGAAACCTTCGTCTGGCTCGCGAAGCTGGAAAACTTCCGGCTCACCGCCGAAAAGCTCCACACGACACAGGCCGCCGTGTCGAGCCGGATCGCGTCGCTCGAGGAAGCGTTCGACGTCCGCCTGTTCGACCGCAACACGCGCTCGGCGACGCTGACGCCCGCGGGCCGGCGCATGCTCGCATACGCGGAGCGGATCGTGCGGCTCGACAGCGAAATGCGCCGCGACGTCGATGCGGCGAGCGACGCGGGCCTGATCCGCATCGGCGTGATCGAGTCGATCGTGCATAGCTGGTTCCCGGCGCTGATGTCGCATCTACGCGAGCGCTATCCGCGCCTCGACGTCGAGATCACGAGCGACACGACGCGGAACCTGATTCGCCTGCTCAGCACGGACGGCGTCGACCTGATCCTGCAGACCGATCCCGTGCCGGGGCCCGACTTCGCCAACGTGCCGCTGTGCGAATTCCCGGTGCGGTGGGTCGCGAGCCCGCGGCTCGGGCTCGGCGGCCAGCGGCTCGACGTCGCGCAGTTGGCCGACTATCCGATCGTCAGCTTCTCGCGCCACTCGGGACCGCACGCGACCATCGAGCGGATGTTCGCCGCCGTCGAGCGGCCAGCCAGCATCAACTGCATCACGTCGGTCGCCGCGATGATCCGCCTCGTCGCCGACGGTTTCGGCGTCGCGGCGCTGCCACCCGCGATCATCGGGCGCGAATTGCAGGAAGGCGCGCTCGAACTGCTCGACGTCGAGCCTGAATTTCCCGCGCTGCCGCTCGTCGCGTCGTACCGCACGCAAGGCCTGCCCGTTGCCGCGCACATCGCGGCGCTGGCGAGCGAAGTCGCGCGTGCGGTGCCGTCTGCGGCGTCGATGCCGTCCGCGCCAACTGAGCCAACTGAGCCAACCAAGTCAACCAAGTCAACCGCGCCGACCAATGACGCGGCCGCCGCGCGCCCGGATGCGTCATCCGCGAGAGCCGCACGCGCCGCCAAGGGTGCAACAACCCGCGCGTCCAAAGCGACGCACGCATCCACCGCCCAACCGAAACCTGCCGCAAAGCGCTCCGCGAAACGCAACTCGCCTGCCCCCCGCACGCGCAAGTCATAAGAAAACCTGTTCACCGCGAATTTGTTTTCTTGTTGGACGCGCGCGGCGCATCTTCGGGACACTGGGGTTCCTGTCTCACACCCTGTCACGAGGAACCGCCCCGATGAGCCGCATCTCCCTTCCGCACGGCCAGCTTTGCGTCTGGACGGACATCGACCCGCTGCACGAAGCCGATTTCAACGCGTGGTACGACCGCGAGCACATGCAGGAGCGCACCGCGATCCCCGGCTTCCGGCATGCGCGGCGCTTCCGCGTGACCGATCGCGGTCCGCGCAAGTATCTCGCGCTGTACGTCACCGATACGCTCGACGTGTTCCGCAGCGACGCATACCGCCGCGCATTCACGCAGCAGACGCCGTGGTCGCTCGCGAACTTCGAGCGCATGACCGGCACGCAGCGGCGCGTCGGCGAACTGTCGATCGAGGCCGGCGACGGCGAAGGCGCGCACCTCGCGCTGTTCGTGCTGCCGTCCGACCGGATCGACGTGCAATCGCTGCGTGAGCGCTTCGACGCCGCGTTGCGCGAGCCCGGCATCCACGCCGCGCGGCTGTTCCGCGCGAACCCTGAGCTGTCCGCGCCGATCGGCGATCCGTCTGCCCGGCCGCTCGCCGATGCGCTCGTGCTGATCGAAGGCAGCGACGCCGCCGCCACACGCCAGGTCGCGGCAGCACTCGCCGGCCACGACGACATCCGCACCTTCGAGCTGCTGTGGCGGATGGCTGCGCCGCTCGCGGCCCGCCAGGCGGACGCGCCGACGACCGTTGCCGAACGCGCTGCCCCGGCGGCGCTCGGCGCGTAGCCGCGCCACGCAGCCGCCAAGCGCGGCTTGCCGCGGCCGCGTTCGCGCACACCGCCGCGCTCCACGTCACTTCACGACCCGCACAGACACCATGAGCACTCTCGCCCAGCCCGCCGCCGGCGCGCCGCGCCGCGTCCGCAACAGCCGCCTCGCGACCGCGAGCATGATCGGTACGTCGCTCGAGTGGTACGACTTCACGATCTACAACACGCTCGCCGCGCTCGTCTTCAACCATCTGTTCTTCCCGTCCGTCGACCCGCTCGCCGGCACGATCCTCGCGTTCTCGACTTATGCGGTCGGTTACGTGTCGCGCCCGCTCGGCGGCATCGTGTTCGGCAACCTCGGTGACCGCATCGGCCGGCGCGCGGTGCTGATGCTCACGCTCGTGCTGATGGGCCTGACGACCGCGCTGATGGGCGTGCTGCCGACCTATGCGACGGCCGGCATCCTGAGCCCGATCCTGCTTGTCGCGCTGCGCTTCGTGCAGGGCGTCGCGCTCGGCGGCGAATGGGCCGGCGCGGTGCTGCTGTCGGTCGAACACGGCGACCAGAAACGGCGCGGCCTGTCCGCGTCGTGGACGCAGATCGGCCCGTCGTTCGGCACGCTGCTCGGCACGGGCTGCATCGCGCTCGTGTCGCTCGCGACCACGTCCGGGGACTTCCTTGCGTGGGGCTGGCGGCTGCCGTTCGCGGCCAGCGCGCTGCTCGTCGTGTTCGGCTTCTGGCTGCGGCGCGGCGTCGACGAAACGCCGCAGTTCGAGCAGCTCGCCGAATCGCACGCGACCGCCGAGGTGCCCGTCGCCGAAGTCCTGAAGTGCCACTGGCGGCGCCTGCTGATCGCGGGCGGTTCGCGAATCGGCTCGGACGTGCTGTATGCGCTGATCGTCGTGTTCACGCTGACCTACGTGACGACCGTGCTGCACCTGTCGCGCCCGCTCGCGCTGACGGCCGTGATGGTCGGCACGGCCTGCAACGCGCTCGCGGTGCCGTTCTTCGGCGCGCTGTCGGATCGCTTCGGACGCCGTCCCGTGTACCTGGCCGGCGCGATCGCGGGCATCGTGTGGGCGTTCGCGTTCTTCGTGCTGCTCGATTCGGCGCGCCCGGGCGCGATCGTCGCGGCCGTCGCGATCGGCCTCGTGATCCACGCGGTGATGTACGGGCCGCAGGGCGCGTTCGTCACCGAGCAGTTCCCGACGCGCGTGCGCTACGCAGGCTCGTCGCTGGCCTATACGCTCGCGGGCATCGTCGGCGGCGGCTTCGCGCCGCTCGTGATCGCCACGCTGTTCCGGCAGACCGGCACGACGACGGCCGTGTCGCTGTACGTGACCGCATCGCTCGTTGTCACGGCGATCGCACTGCTCGCCGCGCGCGAGACCGCGCACCGGCCGCTGGCCGATTGAGCGCCGCCGCCGTGTTTTCGCCCAATCGATTCGAACCCCAAACGGATATCCGCATGCGTTCCCTGTCGTTCAACGTCATTCCCCGTCACGGCGAGCCGGATGAAGCCGCCGTTTCCGTCGAGCGCGTCGTCATCGCCGGCTGGGCCGGCCGCGATCCCGATGCAATCCGGGCGCACATCGACGAACTCGCCGCGCTCGGCGTCGCGCCGCCGTCGACCACGCCGTGCTTCTATCGCGTGTCGCCGTCGCTGCTGACGCAGCACGCATCGATCAGCGTGCTCGGCGCGCGCTCCGGCGGCGAAATCGAGTGCGTGCTGGTCGACAGCCCGCTCGGCACGCTCGTGACGGTCGGATCGGATCACACGGATCGCGAGGTCGAGGCGTACGGCGTCGCCGTATCGAAGCAAGTGTGTGCGAAGCCGCTCGGTCGCGACGCGTGGCGTCTTGCCGACGTCGCGGATCACTGGGACACGCTCGAGATGCGGTCGTGGCTCGTCGCGGCAAGTGGCGAGCGCGTCGCGTACCAGCACGGCGCGGTCAGCGGTCTGCTCGCGCCGCAGACGCTGTGGCGCCGCTTCGACGATGCGCAAGCGATGCCCGCGCGCTGCGCAATGTACGGCGGGACGGTGGCCGTCTACGGCGCCATCGCCGCGATGGCATCCGGCGATGCGTTCGAAATGGAGCTGCACGATCCGGTGCTCGGTCGCAGTCTCACGCATCGGTATGCGGTCGAGGTGCTGCCGGTGGTGGCGTGACGGATGGCGGCGGGTTCGGCTGCGATCCCGTGAGCGGCATGCCGGCCGACGACATTCGCCGAACCATCCGGCATCTTGCTCGCAGGTTCCCGCCCGCCACACGGCGGCAGCACACGTCATTCACGGCAGACAGCCAAGCCCCGCCAGCGTCTCCTCGACGGCCGTATCGAGCGGCGTCACCGGCTCACGGCCGAGCACCGCCGTCACGCGCGCGTTGTCCATGCGGATCGGCTCGCGCCACAGGTAGCGCATCTCGAGCAATTCGCGCAGCGTCGTGACGAATGGCGACGCGGCCCACACGAACCACCACGGAAACTTCCGCAGCGCCGGCCGCAACCCGTGCCGCTGCGCGACGCGGCACACGGCCTGCGCCATCTGCGTCCCGTCCGCATCCCAGTGCCCGCCGAGATGAAAGCGCGCGAACGGCTCCAGCATGTCGCGGCGCTCGATCAGCTCGACCATCGCGCGCGCGACGTCCGGCACGTACGACCATTGATGGCCGACGCCGGGCCGCCCTGGCACGCTGACGGCCGCGACGGGCCGCCCCGGCTTGACGAGCCCCAGAGAAAACCAGTTGCTGACGGCGCGCGGGCCGAAGAAATCGCCGGCGCGCACGACGATCGTCCGGACACCCTGCGCGGTCGCGGCCTGCAGCCGGCGCTCGAGTTCGACGCGGATCGCACCCTTGCGGGTCGACGGATGCTGCGGGGCATCCTCGAGCAAGACCGGAAACGCGTCGGCGCCGAAGTTGTAGACCGTACCCGGCAGCACGACGGTCGCGCCCGCCGATGCGGCCGCCGCGATCGTGTTGTCGACCATCGGCAGCACGAGTTCGGACCAGCGGCGGTATCCCGGCGGATTGACTGCATGGACGATCACGCTGCAGCCGCGCGCCGCCTGCATCACCGCTTCGCGGTCGAGCGCGTCGCCGCGGATCCAGGTCAGGCCGTCGCGCTGTAACGTCGCGCTCTCGAGCACGCGCTGCAATGCGCGCACTTGCCAGCCCGCGTCGCGAAGCTGCCGCGCGACCTCGCCACCGATCCCGCCGGTCGCGCCGAGCACCAGCGCATGCCTGTCGGATGCCTGCACGCCGGATACCCGCATGTCGGCTACCCGGGTGTCGGATGCCCGCATCTCCGCTTCGTGGAAATTCGTTGCCATCGCCGCTCTCCTGTGTGAATCATCGACGGCACATTCTGGCGCGCATCGGGATCGCAAGGAATTGGCGAACATGGTGGATCTGCTATACATTTTCGTATGGCCTCCGATCTCAACTGGGAACTGTATCGAACCTTCCTCGCGGTGCTGACCGAAGGATCGCTGTCGGGCGCGGCGCGCGCGCTCGGCATCACGCAGCCGACGGCCGGCCGCCACGTCGCCGCGCTCGAAGCCGCGTTCGGTCAGACCCTGTTCACGCGCTCGCAGTCCGGCTTGCTGCCGACCGAGGCCGCGCTCGCGTTGCGCGGCCATGCCGATGCGTTGCGCAGCGCCGCCGCCGCGTTCGAGCGCGCAGCGGCCAGTCGCGGGGATGGCGTCAGCGGCGTGGTGCGCATTTCGGCGAGCGACGTGATCGGCGTCGAGGTGCTGCCGCCCATGCTGACGCGGCTGCGGCGCGATCACCCCGAACTCGTCGTCGAACTGGCGACGACCGATCGCATCCAGGACGTGCTTAAGCGCGAAGCCGACATCGCGGTCCGCATGGCGCCGCCCGCGCAGGACGCGCTCGTCGCGCGACGCATCGGCAGCATCGAAGTGGGGATGTATGCGCGGGACGACTATCTGGCCGCGCACGGCATGCCGGCGACGATGAGCGAACTTGCGCGGCACGCGCTGATCGGGTTCGATGAAATGACGCCGTTTCTGCGCGCGGCAGGCAAAGTGCTGCCTGACTGGAACCGGGATGCGTTCGCGCTGCGCTCGGACAGCAACCTCGCGCAGCTCGCGATGATCCGGGCCGGTTACGGGATCGGCATCTGCCAGTGCGGGATCGCGAAACGCGATGCGCGGCTCGTGCGCCTGCTGCCGGAACAGGTCGCGCTGCCGCTCGAAACGTGGGTCGTCATGCACGAGGACCTGCGCACGAGCCCGCGCTGCCGGGCGACGTTCGATGCGCTGGTGCGGGGGTTGCTTGCGTATGTCGATGGCGACGCGGACTGACCGGTAACGCGGAATGCCGGGATCCGGCCATACCCGTCGCGGACCTATGCCGAAGTGTCATCGAACATTCCGCAAGCCGATTCCCTGCTCACACCACCAGCTGCCTCGCCAGCACCTCTCTCGCCTGCGTCACCGCCTCCCGTTCGCCGGGCAGCGGCGGCGTCAGCGCGAACACGGCGTCCGGCAGCGCCGGCAGCCGGTGCTTCGGTCCGAGCCGCACGAGCCCGTCCCCGATCGCCGACGCGCCCGCGCCCGCCGCGCGCAGCCATCACGGCTGGGCGCTCGCGGTGCTGCTGGTCGGCGCGCTCCTGCCCCCGCTCGACTACTTCATCGTGAATCTCGCGCTGCCCGCGATCCGCGACGGCCTCGCCGGCAGCGGCACGGTGCTCGTCGCCGGACGCATCCTGCAGGGCCTGTTCGCGGCGATCCTGTCGCCGCAGGTGCTGGCCACGATCCGCAGCGTCTTCACGCCGCACGAACAGGTGCGCGTGATGGGCTTCTACGGTTTCGTGTTCGGCCTCGCGGCCGTGATCGGCCAGCTCGGCGGCGGCGCGCTGATCAGCCTGCACCCGTTCGGGCTCGGCTGGCGCGTGATCTTCCTTGTCAATCTGCCGATCGGCGTGCTTGCGCTCCTCGGCAGCTGGCGCTTCATTCCGGAAAGCCGGCCGCCGCGCGGCCAGCAGATCGACGTGCCCGGCACGATCCTGCTGTCGCTGTTCCTGCTGATGCTCGTCTATCCGCTCACGCGCGGACGCGAGGAAGGCTGGCCGCTGTGGATGGTGGCCTGCCTCGCCGGCGCGCTGCCGATGCTAGGCCTGCTGCTGAACGTGGAAGGACGCCGGCTCGCGAACGGGAACGATCCGCTGCTGGACGTGCGGCTGTTCCGCAATCCGGTTGTCGCGCTCGGGCTCGCGCTCGGCTTTCTGTTCTACTCGATGAGCGCATTCTTCCTGACCTACGGCATCTACCTGCAAGGCTGCCTGCGCTGGTCGCCGCTCGCGTCGGGTTTCGCGATCCTGCCGTTCGGGCTCGGCTTCCTGTCGAGCCCGCTGCTGATGCCGCGCCTCGTCGGCCGCTTCGGCGCCTACCGCGTGCTCACGCTCGGCTTCGCGATGCTGACGGCCGGTCTCGCTGCGGCAGCCACGCTCGCGGACGCGAGTGCGCCGGGGCCCGGCTTCTATCTGGGGCTCGCGGCGATGGGGATCGGCCAGGAGCTCGTGCTGCCTTCCATCGTGCGGATCGTGCTCGCCGAAGTGGCGCCCGAACGCGCGGGCGTCGCATCGGGGATGGTGTCGGCGACACTGCAGATCGGCGCGGCGGTGGGCGCAGCGACGCTGGGCGGCGTGTTCTTCTCGCGGCTCGGTGCGCATCCCGGCACGCTCGATTACGTGCACGCGTTCCGGACGTCGATGCTTGCGCTGGCGGCGGTGCTGGCAATGTGTTTGCTGCTGTCGTCAGCGCTCAGGCCGATGCATCGGCGCCGGCATGCGCAGACGTGACGCTGTTGAACGGGCGGCGCACTTTCACTGACGACTGCCCGCTGCGCAATCGCGGCAACGGTCACCGCAATGGATGCACGCGACGACAAACGTGCACCGCTCATTCGCGCGGCTTGCGTTTCGCGTGCCGCGCTTCCCACGCGGCCAGCTCGGCCCGGTAGCGTTCCATCGCGTCGTCGTACAGATCGAACACGCAGGGTGAGCATCCGCTGTTGCAGCAATCCTCGAGTTCCGGCTGTTGCGGCGGTGTCGGACGCGGATCGTCGGGAAGCGACGGATCCTGGACAGGTTTCCTGGGCACGGCGTGATTCGGTTGACGATGAACGGTCAGTATAGGTCGATCCAGCCTGCCGCTACGGCGGCTTGCATGCGAATCAGCAGAATCGCCGGCGCGGCGAGCCTGCTTGCGGATGGATGCTCGTCTATGATGGCGACATTGTCGGCGATGTCGGCAGCAATGACGCCAACGGCGAACAGGCGCGATCGCAACGCGAACAGCGCATCAACGGAGCCCGCTCATGATCGATGCAGTCAATCCGTCGGCTGTCTGGCCGCCGTTCGGCGCATTCTCGATGGCGGTCATTCAGGGCGACGGCCAGATCGTCCACCTGAAGGGACAGGTCTCCGTCGATCGGCACGGGCAGGTCGTCGGTCGCGACGACATGCGCGCACAGGTGCGCAAGACGCTCGAGAACATCCGCGACGTGCTGGCGGCAATGGGCGGGCAGATGGCCGACGTGATCTCCCTCGTTCACTATGCGACCGACATCGACGCGTTCATGAACACCGGCGACATTCGCAAGACGTTCTTTGCGGAACCCTACCCGGTGACCACGACCCTGCAGATCGAACGCCTGTACCACCCCGAGCTGATGATCGAGATCACGGCGATCGCGGAAATTCCGCGCGCCCGGTTTCGCCGCCCGCAACCGGGCGCCTGACGGGGCAGGCAGCCCCCGCAAGACGAACGCGATCACGCAGCAGGCGCCCGAGGCTCCTCGTCCTTGCCCGCCGGCTTGTCGGCCAGCGGTTGCCACGCCGCGCCGAGCGCGTACCAGTCGATGCGGCGGGTGAGCGTCATGATGCCGGCAAGTATCGCGAACAGCAGCAGCGAGCCGAGCATCAGCGCGTTGTCTTCCGACAGCAGCAGCCCGTACAGCGCCGCGTACAGCGTCGCGAGCAGGCTCGCGAACGCGGCCCCGCGCTTCACGCTGTGCAGTACGAACGACAGATAGAAGCCGAGCAGACCGATACACGCGCCGCTCGCCGCGAGATACGCAAGGCCGAACGCGATGTGCTCGGACAGGCTCAGCAGCAACAGGAAGAACAGCGCGAGCGACAGGCCCACCAGCAGATACTGGATCGGGTGAATGCGCAGCCGCTTTGCGAGCTCGAGCATGAAGAAGCTAGAAAACGTGAGGATCACGAACAGTGCGCCATATTTCGTCGCGCGCTCGGCCTGAAGATAGACGTTCACGGGTTCGATCAGCGACACCGACGCAGTCTCGAACACCCCTTCCCCGTTGCCGGCCGCGATCTGCTCGCGCACCTTCGTGTTGAACGACGTGACGCTCCATGCGCTGACGAAACCGTGTGCATCGACCTTGCGGCTGCGCGGCAGGAAGGAACCGTCGAAACTCGGATGCGGCCATGCCGATTTCAGCAAGAAGTTGTTCTGGTCGGCCACCGGCGCGAACGCGACGGATTCCGCGCCCAGCAGCGGCAGGTCGATGCTGAACGGCACGACCTGCCCGGCGTTCGCGGCCGCGAGCGCCGCAAGATCGATGTCGGCATGCACGCCCTGACGCAGGCCCTCCAAATGCGTGCCCTGCTCCACGTCGAACCGCTTGCCGCCGACGCTCAGCGCGGGCTGCGCCATCAACCCGCGAATGTCGCTGATGCCGATCGCGACGTACGTCTTGTCGATCGCGAAGCTCACGTGCCCGGCCGATTGCGGCAGCTGCTTCAGGTCAGGCAGCGCCAGCGTGCCCGTCAGGCGGCTCTGCAGGTCGTACACGAGCGCCTTGTGGATGCCGCGGTAACGGACATTGGTCGCCAGCGTCCCGTCGACATTCAGCGTCTTCGGAAACACGAGCACGCGCTTCGTCTCGCTGTGCAGGCTTGTCCGGGTCGCGCCGCCGGCAGGCGTGTCGTCGCGCACGCGCGTGACTTCCGTGTACGACACGACGAGGACGGGCCCCGTCACCGTCTGCGGCCCTGCATAGCTGGACCAGATGCTCCGCAACGCGTCTTCGCGATACGATGCGCGCTCGCGCACGATGCTGCCGACCATCTGCAGCGGAATCAGGATGAGCAGCGCAAGAAACGCGGTGATCAGGGATTTGAACAACAGGACTCGATTCATGCTGACGGTACCGGAGTGGAAACAGTCCGTGCAGCATGAGCGTGCCGGGTGAAGCGCGGTTGAAGTCGATGCGAAGCCGATGTGAAGCGAAGGTGTGGCGAACGTGAAGCGCGCTCAGTTCGGCGACGGCAGCGTCAGCGTCGCGCACGCGCCGCCTTCCGGCCGGTTCGCGAGCGCGATCTCGCCACGGTGCAGCATCGCGACCTCGCGCACGAAGCACAGGCCGAGGCCCGTGCTCCGGTCCTGGCCATCCGGCCGCGGCAGCGAATAGAACCGCTCGAACACGCGCGACAGCGCATAGTCGGGGATGCCGGGACCGTCGTCGGCGACGCGGACCACGGCGACGTGCGCCCTGCCCGCCCGCTGCCGCTCGATCGCCACCCCGATCGTGCTGCCGGACGGCGCGAAATCCAGCGCGTTTTCCAGCAGGTTGCCGAGCGCCTGGCGCAGCAGGAAAGCATCGCCTTCGACGATCGCCGTGTCCGCGCCCGTCTGCGACCGGTCGAGCCGGATGCCCACCCCGCGCTTGCGCGCGCGCGGCTCCGCATCGTCCAGCAACTGTTCGAGCAGCGGCAGCAGCGCGACCGGCTCGCGCACCGACAGGCGCTGCTTCTGCTCCACTTCGGCAAGCGCGAGCAGCTTGCGGATCATCTGTTCGAGGCGGCCCGTCTGCCGGCGGATGTTGTCCGCGAAGCGCCGGCGGTTCGCGACGGGCATGTCCTCGTGCAGCAGTTCGGCCGCGCCGCTGATGGCCGCGAGCGGGCTCTTCATCTCGTGCGTGAGCGTGTGGATGTAGGTCTCGACGTACTGCCTGTCCTCGAGACGCTGATGCATGGTCTCGACCGCGCGCCCCAGTTCCGCGAGCTCGTTCGCGCCCTGCAGCGGCATCACCGCGCGCTCGCCCGCGGCAATCGTGCGCGCGTAGCGCTGCAGCCGGCGCAATCCGACCACGAGCCACCACGTGCACGCGACGCCGATCAGGATCGCGCCGCCCATCAGCAGCGCCCCGTACAGCATGATCTTGCGCTGGCTGCGTGCGATGAACGGCGCCACGGCCTGGTTCGGCTTCGCGATGGTCAGCACGCCGATGATCGCGTTTCCTTTGCGGATCGGCGCGGCGACGTGCATCACCGTGCTGCTCTCGTCGTTCGGATCCGAGCGCGTGCTGCGCGCGCCGTACTGGCCGCGCAGCGTCCGGTACACGTCGTTCCAGCGCGAATAGTCCTGGCCGACCGCGGCGCCGGCCGAGTCGTAGCGCACGATGCCGTGCGCGTCGGTGACGTAGATGCGGTAGCTGATCGTGTCCTTGCGCATCCCCCACACGTTCGCGCCGATGGGGCGCGCATGCTGCCTTTCCAGTTGCCGCGCAAACGCGCCGTCGCCGATGTGTCCGCTCGCCAGGTCGTCGGCGGCCAGCGCGGCCAGCACCTGTGCCGTGTCGACCAGCGTGTCTTCCATCGCTTCGCGCACGCCGGGTTTGACTTCCTGCACGAACACCCGCAGCGTGATCAGCGCGGCGAGGCCGACGATCAGGAAGAAGCCGAAGAAAATGCGCAGGCCGATGTGCATGACGAAATCGCAGCGGTCAAGGTTGCAGCGAATAGCCCATCCCGCGATGGGTGCGAATCGGGTCGCGCGCCGGATCGATCGCGCGCAGCTTCGCCCGCAGCGTCTTGATGTGCGTATCGACCGTGCGGTCGGCCGTGTCGATCGCCTCGTGCCAGACGAGGTCCATCAGTTGCTCGCGCGAATAGATGCGGCCCGGATGCCGGACGAAAAGCGCCAGCAGGCCGAACTCGTAGCGCGTCAGGTCCAGCGTATGGCCGAGCCAGGAAAGGCGCGCGCCGTCGGTATCCAGTTCGAAACCCGGTGCGGCAGCCGATGGCACGTTCGCCTGTTGATGCGACGTCGGCGACGGGGGCGACGGGGGCAGCGGGAGCGGCGGCCGGCTCAGGCGGCGCAGGATCACCCGCACCCGCGCGGCGAGCTCCCTGGGGGAAAACGGCTTGACCACGTAATCGTCCGCGCCGATTTCCAGCCCGACGATCCGGTCGATTTCATCGTGCCGCGCCGTGAGGAAGATCACCGGGACATCGGAAAACGTGCGCAGCATCCGGCAGACTTCGAAGCCGCTGATGTCGGGCAGGCCGACGTCGAGCACGACGAGATCGAAGCGCGCGTCGCGCAGGCGTTCGAGCGCCGCCTGCCCGAGCGTGCAGTGAACGGTCTGCATGCCGTCCGTGCCGAGCGCGTAGACGATCGTGTCCGCGATCGCGCTTTCATCTTCGACGACCAGGATATTGGGCTGATTCATTGTTTCGGGTTCTGTCGCACAATCCGGTCCGCCATTTTACGCACGGCGCCGGCAGGCGGTTAATACCCAACGTCGACGACTGCCGCCCCGTCCCGGTCCCGAACACGCGAGACGGCTGTCTGCTTGACGCGAGCAAGCCCGACCGGCGCCCTGTCGCGCAGACGACGGACAGGAATGCCCGTCAATCCGCTGCCCCCGCATAGGCCGCCTTCAGCGCGGCGACGTCGAACTTCGTCATCTGCATCATCGCTTCGGCCACGCGCTTCGCCTTTGCCGGGTCCGGGTCGGCCATCATCGGGATGAGATCGTTCGGAACGATCTGCCACGAGACGCCGAAGCGGTCTCTCAGCCAGCCGCAGCCGTCGGCCGAGCCGCCGCCGTCGAGAAGGGCGCTCCAGTAGCGATCGAGTTCCGCCTGATCGGCACAGTTCACCAGCAAGGAAATCGCGTGGTTGAACGACTCGCCGCGTTCAGCGCTCATCGCGAAGAACGGCTGCCCGAAGAGCTCGAACTCGACGAGCTTCGTGGAGCCGGCGCTCGGCACCGGCGTGACCCGAACCACGCGCGAGTCCGGAAAGATGCCCGCGTAGAAAGCGGCGGCCTCCTCGGCCTGCGTGGCGTACCAGAGAAATGGCGTGATCTTCTGAATCGACATGGCGAAGCTCCTGTCTGGGTTGGGCAAATGCGGCGGCAAGCTGCATGCCGCCATCGCGACGACGGAGGAAAGCCAACAAAATGTACACGCCGAGGCCGAATACTTCACACTTTTTTGTCGGCTTCACCCATGTGGATACGACCCCGGTTGACGCGCCGTTCCGGGCCTCGATCGAGCACCTGGAAACGGCCGTGCGTGAATGGCAGGTCGTGCTTGCGGATTCAAGCCGCGCTACGCGACCTGCCCGCTCACCGGAATCGTCGCGCCGCGGATCGCCCGCGCATCGGCCGACAGCAGGAACGCGATCGTCGCCGCAATCTCGTGCGGTTGAACCCACTGCGTGAAATCCGCGTCGGGCATGTCCTTGCGGTTCTGCGGCGTGTCGATGATGCTCGGCGCGATCGCGTTGACCGTCACGTCCGTCTCGCGCAGTTCCGCCGCGAGCGCTTCGGTCAGTCGCGCGACGCCCGCCTTCGCGGCCGCATACGCGCCCATGCCGGGCCCCGCGCGGAGCGCCGCCCCCGCGCCGATGTTGACGATCCGCCCGGCCGGACCACTCAACAGATGCGGCAGCGCCGCTTTTGACGCATTCAGCGCCGTCTTCACATTCAATTCGTACATCCGGTCCCAGGTGGCCACGCTGCCGTCGGCCACAGTTTCCCACGCGAATGCGCCCGCGATGTTGAGCAGCGCGTCGAGCCGGCCAAATTCGCGATGCACGGCGTCAAGTGCGTGACTGGCAGCCTGCGCGTCGACGAGATCCACGCCGCCGATGCATTGCGCGCCGCCGATCCCGGCGGGCAGCGCGTCCGCCGCCGGAGCCGCACCGCGTCCGATCAGCGCGATGCGCGCACCGCGCGCGCCCAGCCACGCCCCCGTCGCGAGGCCGAGCTGGCCGAACCCGCCCGTGATTGCGATTACCTTGTCAATCGTGCCGGTTTCCATCGATTCCACCTCCTTTGTCGATTCATTGCAGCAGCGTCGTGCGCGACGCGTGCGGAGACGCAAGCATACGGCCTAACGCAGGTGACCGTCCGCTAGTCCCCCGCCGCGTTCAGCCCTCCGTCCGCACGGTCGCGAGACTGCGCTTGCGCAGCGCTTCCGTCGTTTCGGCCTCGTTGCCCGGCCGCCAGCCCGGCGGCATCAGCACGTAACGTGCCGCGGTCAGGAAGCCGCGCGCGGTCGCGACGTCGCGCGCCAGACTCGCCCAGTGCTCGAATTCGACCACGAACGGATTGCGTGAGCGCGTCGGCGTGACGAGCCCGAAGCGGCACGGTTCGTCGGCACGCTCGGCGACATAGGTGCCGAACAGCCGGTCGAACACGATCAGCACCCCGCCGTAGTTCGCATCCAGGTAATCGAGGTTGGACGCATGATGCACGCGATGCGCGGACGGCGTGTTGAACACGGCCTCGAGCCAGCCAAGCTTCGGTATCCACGTGTTGTGCAGCCAGAACTGGTACAGCAGGTTGAACGACAGGATTGCGAACACGGCTTCCGGACGCACGCCGAGCCAGACGAGCGGCGTGAAGAACATCGCCGCGCCGGCGAGCTTGCTGGTCCAGCCGAGCCGGAACGCCGACGACAGCGTCAACTGGTTCGGCGAATGATGGACGGCGTGGGTCGCCCAGAAGAACCGGATCCGGTGCGACGCGCGGTGATACCAGTAGTAGCAGAACTCCTGGCCGACGAACACGAGCAGCGCGAGCGGCACGCTGTCGAGCCGGATCGTGAAGAGCCGGTGTGTCCACGCGAAATCGAAGATCGGCGCCGCGAGCGACAGCGGCACCAGCGCAAGCAGCTTGCGCCCGGCGAGATCCGCGAGCGACAGCCAGACTTCGTGCCAGTCGAACGGCGCGGCCTGCCGGCTGCGCCGCCACGTGAGCACGATTGCCTCGACTAGCGAGACGGCGACGATGAACAGTGTGACGAAATACGCGAGTTTTCCTGTCGTGAGCATGATGGGTCATTCCTTCCGTTGAATCGGGACGCATCGCGTGGCATGCACCGCCCGTGCGTCGAATGAAGGCCACTGTAGTGCTGCGATACGGGAAAAACCACGCGCGAATTATGTCGCTGCATGTCACGGCGATGCGGGCGCATTCGTTGCCCGAATGCTCGCCCGCGCTCCCGTGGCGCCCCGTTTCGCGCGCTCGCATGCCGGCAGGCGCGCCACGCGGCGCGCTTGCGTCGCCGGCACGGCACGCGCATGCAATCTGCAGACCGACGCGCGCCCGCCGCGTGTAACAGCGCGACATCTTTTATGACGAGACGCGCGTGCATCGTCGCCCTAAAGTTCGTCCCGTCGACACGCCACCGCGTGTTCCGGAAACGAATCGAAAGGACAACCGATGAAATCCCGTCACCTCGCCAGCGCCGCCGCGCTCGTCTGTCTCGTCAGCACGCCCGCCTTCGCCGGATGGTCCGGCCACGGCACCGCGTACACCCCGCGAGGCGTCTACAACGGTGCGCACTACGGCACGTGCGGCGGCGGCAGCTGCTCGCATGCGGGCGGCGTGATCGGCCCGGCCGGCGGCATCGCGACCAACACCGGCACCGTCACGCGCACCGCGCCGGGCCAGTTCTCGAACAGCGGCACCGCCGTCGGCCCCAACGGACGCTCGGTCCAGCACAGCGGCGACACCAGCTGCGCGGACGGCACCTGTTCGCATACGGGCTCGCTGACGGGTTCGGACGGCCACAGCGCGACGACGTCCGGCAGCGTGACGCGATCGGGGCCCGGCCAGTATTCGTCGACGGGCACGATCACGGGCGCCAACGGCAACAGCGCGAGCCACACGGCCTCGACCCAATGCGCGGGGTCGACCTGCTCCCGTTCGGGCACCGTGACCGGCACGGACGGTGCGAGCGTCACGCATTCGGGCAGCGCGACGCGCGTCGCACCGGGCGTCGTGACGACGGCGGGCGGCACGACGGTCGTGCACGGCGGCACGGTCACGACGGGCGGGACGACGGTGATCCACGGCAGCACGGTGGCGACCGGCACCGTTGCGGCAGTCGGAGCCACGGTAGCCGTCGCGCCGGCACCGGTGGTGGTTGCGCCGCCGCCGGCCGCGGTTGTCGTCGCGCCCCCGCCGCCGGTGGCGAGTCCCGTCGTCGCAGCGCCACCACCCGCGCCGGGCCCGGTGGTCGTCACGCCCGCGCCGGGCGCCGTCGTGGTGACGCCGCCTCCGCCGCCGAAGGTCGTTGTCGTCGCGCCGCCCCCGCCGCCTAAAACCGTAGTCGTCGTGCCGCCTAAAACCGTAGTCGTCGTGCCGCCGCCGAAACCTGTCTATGTCACGGCCGCACCGAAGGTGGTGTATGTGACGCCTCCGCCGCCCAGGGCCCTGTATCTGGCCCCGCCGTTGCCGAAGGCCGTGTACGTCGCGCCGCGCGTCGCGTACGTGACCCGTGCGCCGCGCGCCGCCGTCTGGGTTCCGGGCCACTGGGCCGGCCGCGTCTGGATCCCCGCGCACTGGGCCTGACCGGGCATCAGTCCGGCATCCCGGTCGTCCCCGTCCTCACGTTTCATCCGTTTCATCACCCGCCCGCCGGCGCGGAACGCCGGCCCTCTCAAGGAGAAACCCATGAAGTCCATCAAGAAGATGATTGCCCTCGTCGTTTTGTGTATTGTTTCAGCAGCGGCCTCGGCGCAGGATGTTGCGCCGCGCGCCCGTGCGGGCGCACGCGTCGAACGCGCGATCGCGCAACTGGAGACCCGCTTCGCCACCGCGAACACCACGCACGACGGCAAGCTCACCCGCGAGCAGGCTGCAGCCGGCATGCCGATGGTCGCGCAGCATTTCGACGAGATCGACACGCAGCAAAACGGTTACGTGACCGTCGCGCAGATCGAAGCCTTCATGCGTCAGCGGATGGCGTCCCGGTAACCTCGGACAAAAGACCGATCGCGCGCGCAGCGCCGGAGGCAGCCGATGGAGCAGACAGCCAGAATCATCGTGCTCGACGACGAAGCGGAGCTGCGCAACATGCTGCAACGCTTCCTGACCGGGCACGGCTTCCAGGTCCGCGCGGTGGCCGACGGCAAGCGGCTCGACCGCCTGCTGCAGCGCGAGCCTCACGATCTTCTGGTGCTCGATCTGATGATGGAGCCCGAGGACGGCCTCAGCGTGTGCCGCCGCCTGCGAGCCGAAGGCCACACGCTGCCGATCCTGATGCTCACCGCGAAAGGCGACGCCGCGGACCGGGTCGTCGGCCTCGATACGGGCGCCGACGACTATCTCGCCAAGCCGTTCCTCCCCGACGAGCTGATCGCCCGCATCCGCGCACTGCTGCGCCGCCAGAAGATGGCGGCGGGCGAACCCACCGTGACGTCGCAGCGGCTGCGCTTCGGCGACTTCACGTTCGACGTCGGCCAGCAAACGCTGACGCGCGACGGCTCGATCGTCGAGGTTCATTCGGCCCAGATGCTGCTGCTGCACGCGCTGGGCTCGTCGCCGAACCGCGCGGTGAGCCGCGAGAACCTGCTGGCCCGCGCGCGCGGCCGCGACCACGCCGCGCTCGACCGCAGCGTCGACGTGCAGATCCTGCGGCTGCGCCAGATCGTCGAGGACGATCCCGCGAAGCCGCGCTTCATCAAGACCGTCTGGGGCGTCGGCTACATGCTGGTGGCCGGCATCGAGCCATGATGCGACGCCTGCTGCCGCGCTCGCTGCTGTCGCGCAACATTGCGCTGCTGGTGGTGCTCGTCGCGCTGTCGCTCGCCTGCTCGCTCTTCGTCCTGCTGCATTACGTGCAGCGCCCGCGCATCGAGCGCGCGTCGATCGTGTTCGCGGACTACGTGCTGCTGCTCGACCGCACGCTCGCCGGCATGCCGCCCGACGCGGGCCGTGCGACGGCCGCGCGGCTCGGCGCGCAGGCCGAGCCGCCGCCGGCCGACCCGCCGACGCCCCCGAACCTGCTGCACGTGTTCCGGACCTGGCAGCGCGACGTGTTCGTCGAGGCGGCCAAACGTCACTTGCCGCCCGACCTGCCGGTGCGCTGGCAATCCGGCGACGAGGACCGTCTGTGGATTCGCCTGCACGCGGCAGGCACGCCCGTCTGGGTCGCGCTGCCGATGGCGGCCGATGCCCAGGCGAGCGGTATTACGACAGCCATCGCGCTGTCGCTCGGCCTCGCGCTGCTCGCAGTGCTGACGGGCTACCTGCTGCAGCGCCACCTGAACCGGCCGCTCGGCGAGCTGGCGCGCGCGGCGCGCCGCGTGAGCGCCGGCGAGCGGGCGCCGCCGCTGCCGACCGACGGGCCGACCGAGATCGCGCAGGTCAGCCGCGCGTTCAACCAGATGACCGATGCGCTGCAGCAAGCGGAAACGACGCGCGCGCTGATGCTGGCCGGCGTTTCGCACGATATCCGCACGCCGCTCACCAAATTGCGCCTCGCGATCGCGATGGCGCTCCCGCGCGGCACCAACGACGCATTGGTGGCCTCGTCCGATGCATATCTGGACCAGATCGACACGATCCTGCAGCAGTTCATGGACTATGCGGGCAGCGGCGAGCGCGAAGCGCCGCAGACGGGCGATCTCAATGCGCTGGCCGGACAGCTCGTGGCGGACTTCGCCGGGCTCGGCCACGAATTCGCGTTCGAAGAAGGCGCGGTGCCGCCCTTCGCGTTCCGGCCCGTGAGCGTGATGCGGCTGCTGATGAACCTGATGCAGAACGCCGTCGTCTACGGCCGCACGGGCCTCACGGTGCGCACGTGGGCGCAGCATGGCACCGCCTATGTCGCGGTGTGCGACCGCGGCACCGGTATCGGCGCCGCGGAACTCGAGCGGCTCAAGGCGCCGTTCAGCCGGGGCACGAACGCGCGCGGCCATGCCGGCGGCACGGGGCTCGGGCTCGCGATCGTCGAGCGCATCGCGCGCCTTCACGGCGGTGCACTCACGTTCCGCGACCGTGAAGGTGGCGGACTCGAAGCGGTCGTCGCGCTGCCGCTGAATCCGCCCGGTCATGCGTCATCGCGCTTGCCGGCTTGAATCTCGCTTGGCTGCTGATCCACTTGCCCGTTACCCGCTTGCCCGTTGCCCGCTTGCCCGCTTGCCCGTTGCCCGCTTGCCTGTTGCCTGTTGCCCGTTGCACACTTGCCCACTTGCCCGCCTGAATCCCGCCTGCCCCCACGCCGCCGGGCGCGTGACATGAGTCGACATAATTTCCGCGTGGCCCAGCGCGCCGCGCCCCCGCATACTTGCGCCTGAGCGTTGCGCCATTGCACGGAAGCCCGTGCGATGCCAATCGCAACACGACGATACCCGATAGTTCGCGATCCTGATCATGTCGGAAATATCGGCAACTTCAATCCGGCCAAGGATCTGATCTCGACATGAACGTTTCCCTCCCCTCTCTCGCCACCCGCGTCGCCACCCGCGCCAGACGTCTTTCCTGCGCGGCCCTGCTCGCCGGCACGCTCGTGATGACCGGTTGCGCATCCACGCAGGGCGGCATTCAGGCAGCCGGCCCACTGCCCCAGGTTCGCGCAGACGTCGTCTACGTGTCCGCGTTCGACGTCGCCAACGACGACGTCAAGCTCGACGGCGGCATCGCCCAAAAGGTGATGGCAATGGCGAGCGGCATGTCCGCCGACGCGCAACGGCAGCAGACCGCGCTGAAGGCCCGCGAGCAGCTCGCCGACGCGCTCGTCAGCGAACTCGTGTCGCAGGGCGTGCCCGCGATGCGCGTCGACGGCGCGGTGCCTGCCGGCCGCGACGCCTTGATCGTCGACGGCCGGTTCGAGACGATCGATGCGGGCAATCGCCGGCGTCGCGTACTGATCGGACTCGGCGCGGGCAAGAGCGAAGTGGGTGCGTCGGTGACCGTGCTGTTCCAGCCGGCGCACGGCACGCCGCGGCCGCTCGTCACGTTCGCCGTCAACGCGGACAGCGGCCGCATGCCCGGCATGGCCGAGACCGCGGGCGTCGGTGCCGCGGCCGGCCGTCTCGCGACGTCGGCGGCGGTCGGCGGCGGCCTGCACGGCGTGTCGGAAGCGAAGCACGATACGGTGTCCGCGGTGACCGGCAAGCTCGCCCGTTCGATCGCGAAACAGCTTGCGGCGACAAGCACGGCGAACGGGTGGCTGCCGACGGTTTCGGCAGGCTGAACCGCCGGCGCCAGCGGCACGAGCCGGCATCCGGGCATAATGCCGGGAGCCGGTCGGGCCGTTGCGCGGCGCGCCGTTTCAGCAGATGGCGCGCAACGGGCCGGCCGGATCGATCATCGACCCTCAACCGATCAAATACATGCAAGTGCTCGTCGTGGGATCCGGCAAGCTGGCGACCGAGTTGCTCCGCTCGCACAAGCTGGACAGTACATACCAAGTCATGCCGTGGCCCGCCGACGGGCACGTCGACGCCAGGTCGATCGTCGTGCACGCCGGCTCGGGCCGCACCCTTCCCGCGGTGATCGCCGCATGCCAGGCAACGTGCTCACCGCTCATCGAGCTGTCCACGGGCTCCGAGCTCGAGACCGGATCGCACGACTTCCCGGTCGTGCTCTGTCCGAACACGAACATCCTGATGCTCAAGTTCATGAGCATGCTGGAAACGAGCGGCCACCTCTTTCGCGATTGCGCGATCAGCGTCGTCGAGTCGCATCAGGCGACGAAGACCTCGGTGCCCGGAACCGCCGTCAGCATCGGCCAGTCGCTCGGCTTGCCGCCTGACGCGATCCGCTCCGTGCGGGACCCCGCGGTCCAGCGCGACGCGCTTCGCATCCCCGACGACGAACTCACGCGCCATGCGTACCACCAGATCCGGATCGACGACGGCGCATGCAGCCTGCAATTCGAATCCCGCGTGTACGGGGCGTCGCCTTACGCGGACGGCGTGTCGCGCATCGTCGAAGCCGTTCGTCGCCACGATCTCGACAACCGCCGTTATTCGATCATGGAGTTCATCGGGAACGGCTGGCTGTAGTGCGGACGCCGGCATCTTCATTGCCGGCGCCCGCGCACGGCGCGTGAAACCCGCCGTCACGGTTCCCCGAGGACCACCCCGCTCTCCGGCAGCGTCGCACCGCCGTCGACGACGATCGTCTGCCCGGTGATGTACGCCGCATCCGCGGAGGCGAGAAACAGCATTGCATTCGCGATGTCTTCCGGCTCGCCCATCCTGGCGAGCGGGATATCGTGCGCGATCCGCGCCGCGATCGCCGCATCGCCGAGATTCCCCGCGGCCGGCGTGCGTATCATCCCCGGCTCGACGCCATTGACCGTCACGTTGCGGCGCGCGAGCTCCAGCGCGGCCGCGCGAATGAAGCCGTTCACGCCCGCCTTCGACGCCGCGTAGTGCGCAAGCCCCGGATACGCGACACGCGGCCCGGTCACCGACGACGTGACGAGGAGCCGCCCCGCGCGGGCACGCAGGAACGCCGGCAACGCCGCCTGAGCCAGCCAGAACAGCGCGGACAGGTTGACCGCCAGGGTTCGCTCGAGCAGCGCCTCGTCGATCCGCGCGAACGGCGTCAGCGGGAAGTACGCGGCGTTGTGAACGACGACGTCGAGCCGCCCGCCGTCGCGCTCGACCGCCGCGACGAGCGCATTCAGTTCGTCGCGGCGCGCCGCATCGACGCGATAGGCGCGCGCCGTCCCGCCCGCGTCGGCAATCGCCGATGCCTGCGCGGCGGCAGCGTCGCGATTGAGGTCGGCCAGTGCGACGATCGCGCCCGCCTGCGCGAACCGGCGCGCGATCGCCGCGCCGATGCCCTGCGCGGCCCCGGTGACGAGCACGACGCGCCCGGCGAAATCGGCGCAGAGACGGCCGCTGCCGAGCACGGCGCTCATTGCCCGTCCTCGCCGTCGAGCGGATGAATGGTCTCGTTCAGCACGCGCGCGTGCGCGCCGACCGGGAAATTCGACAGCGAGCCGAAGTCGCCGCCCTGATAGCCGAAGATCTTGCCGTCCGTCTTGCGCTGCGCGAGGTCGATCAGCACGACGCCGAGCGTCGGGATCACCTTCTCGCGCCATACGAACAGATACAGCGCGTCCGCGAGCTTGATGTAGTGACAGCGGTCCACGTCCGCGAGCCCGCGCTCGACGCCTTCCAGGCACTGCCACGCGTAGAAGTTTTCGTTCAGGTAGATGTGCTCGTAGCATTCGGTCGGGCTGTAGCGGTACATCGTCCGCTTGCCGATCAGCTCGCGGGTCGGCGCATGCAGCGGCCCCGGCCGCGCATGGCCGCCGAGCGTGCCATGGCGGAACGCGACGTCGACGCCCGTCAGCGGCAGCCCCCGCGCGACGCGCGTGAACGCGTCGACGTGCGTGTCCGCCTCGGTCGGCAGCGTGCCGGTCACCGATGTCCACACGCCGTTTTCCAGGTCGATCACGAGGCTCACCGACGTGGCGCGCGCCGCCGAATCGACGTAGTCGACGAAGTACAGCCCCTTGCGCAGCCGCGTCACGCGGCACGGCTCGCGGCCATGTGCGCCGGTCGCCGCGTCGCGCCATTGCAACGCGCGCGGCTCGAACGCATAGATGCGCGATGCGCCGGATGCATGGTCGAGCGTGAGCGTCCGGCCCGCGAGCGCGTCGACCGTCGCGAGGATGTTCGCGTCAGGCGCAAAGCCGTCCGCGAGCGCGCCCACCTGAATGAATACCGGATCCTGTCGTTCCACCTGCCGTCTCCCGTGCAGCTTCAGGCCCGGCGGGCCATGTACGCTGCTCAGGCACATGGTGCGGGTTGCGCGCGGCGCGCGGTATCGGCCGAAAGGATGAAGGGCGCGCGCCGCCGGAACGCGCTAAAGTGCGTGTGATCCACGCCAGTGCCGGCGTGCGAGGAGCGCGCATGCATCGTGTCACCCACTACCGCCGTACAAGCGAAGGCATCGAGGCGATCAGCCTCGATTCAGATCGCGCGTTCCCGCGCCATGCGCACGACGAATTCGGCGTCGGCGTGATCGTCAGCGGCGCGCACCGGTCGTGGAGCGGCCGTGGGCAGGTCGACGCGCTGGCCGGCGACGCGATCATGGTCAATCCGGGCGAAATGCACGACGGCGCGCCGCTCGGCACGCACGCGCAGCGGAGCTGGCGGATGCTGTACCTCGCGCCGGCGCTCGTCTTCGGCGTCGCGGCCGACGAAGGGCTCGGCGGCGTCGAGCTCGCGCATCCGGCCGTGCGCGATGCGCGGCTGGCTGCGGCCGTGGGCCGGCTGTACGCACGCGTCGTCGGCGGCGACGATACGACGCTCGCGCGCGACGAAGCGCTCGTGACGCTCGTCGCGGGGCTGCTGGCGCGGCATGCGAACCGCGTGCTGCCGCAGTCGGGCGTCGCGCCAGCGATCCACGCGGCGCGTGAACGGCTCGATGCGGCGCCCGCCGCGCCGGTGTCGCTCGCCGAACTCGCGAATTTGAGCGGCGTGAGCCGCTTCCAGCTGCTGCGCGGCTTCGCGCGCGAAGTCGGCATCACGCCGCATGCTTACCTGATCCAGTCGCGCACGCGGCTCGCGCGCACGCTGCTCGCGAGCGGCCGGCCGATCGTGGATGCGGCGGCCGAGGCGGGCTTCGCCGACCAGAGCCACCTGACGCGGGCGTTTGCGCGGCAGTTCGGCATCACGCCCGGGCAGTTCGCGCAGGCGAGGCGGTAGCCGGCGAAGGATCCGCCGGGTCCGCCGGATCGGATCGGATCGGGTCGGGTCGGGTCGGGTCGGGTCGGGTCGGGTCGGGTCGGGTCGGGTCGGGTCGGGATCTGATCGCTACTGCCGCCCGCTGGTTCGTTCCTGCGTCTCTCTTACCCGCTCGCTGCCCTCGCCGCCCTTCCTCACTGCGGCTCCGCCCCGATCGCATCCCTCTCACCCTGCAATTTCATTCAAGACGCATGCCCCGTCACCGCGCGACGATGCGCGGCATGAAGACACGACTGATCGGCTACCTCTACCTCGCCGCCGCGATGACCGGCGTCGGCAGCACCGTCATCGCGAGCCGCATCGCCGCCGACGGATTGCCGCCGTTTACGGCGACCGCGCTGCGCTTCCTGATCGCAACGCCGCTGCTGTTCGCATTGATGCGCATGCAGCGGGTGCGCTGGCCGCGGCTCTCGCTGCGCGACTGGGTCCTGCTCGTCGTGCAGGCCGCCGCGGGCGGCGTCGGCTATACGGTGCTGCTGATCTCCGGTACGCGGCTGTCGTCGCCGCTCGAAGCGGGCGTGATGCTCGGCACGCTGCCGGCCATGTCGACGCTGATCGCGGCGGTCGTGCTGCGCGAACGGCAGACGCCGCGCGACTGGGCGGCCGCCGCGCTCGCGACGTCCGGCGTGCTGTTCGTCACGTTCACGCCCGGCCACGCGCTGCCGTCGCTGCAGACGCTCGCCGGCAACGTGCTGGTGCTGGCCGCCGTCGGATGCGAAGCCGTGTTCATCCTGCTCAACCGCCGGCTCGCCGCACCACTCGCCCCGCTTGCGCTGTCGACGGCGATGTCCGGCCTCGGCTTCGTGCTCGCACTGGTTCCGGCCGCATTCGAATGGCATGCGGCCACCGCAGGCTGGACGACAGGCGCGGCCGCGGCGATCGCGTACTACGCGCTGGTGCCGACCGTGCTCGGCTACCTGGCCTGGTACGCCGGTTCGGCGCGCACGAGCGGCACCGAGGCCGCACTGTTCACCGCGATCGCACCCGTGTCGGCCGTGCTGTTCGCTGTCGCCCTGTTCGGCGAGACGCTGAACGCGACACGGCTTGCCGGCATCGCGCTCGTCATTGCCGGCATGCTGGTCGGCGCCACGCGACGGCGCGCCGCCACTTCGCGCGCGGCGGGCGCGCAATCGGCATAAGCGCCGCCTGACCGGACGAATCGCGCTCGCCACATCGTGCGAGCGCTGTAGGAATGTGTCCGTCCGGCGCAAATCCGTTGCGTGCGCTGTCGCAAGATGCAATATTCGCGTCTTCCGACACGCCGAAAACAATCCCAACATCCATGAACAGGAAAGAAGCCAAAACGACCATCGAGGTCATGCTGTCGTCCGGCTCGAAGAAAGGCGACGTGCTTGCCGCGCTCTCCGGGCAAGGCATCAAGGATCGCGTGCTGGCGAACCTGATCGCGTCCCGCCCCGACCCGGAACGTTGCCGGCGCAACAAGCTGCACGTCGGCATTCTGGTCGCGCTCGGGATCCTTCAACTGCTGTTCAGTCTGTGGATCGCTTATTCGCTCGTCGCCGATGCCGCCTCGACCGGGCCGCTCGACGGGGCCGGCACGGCGATCGTCGCGCTGTTCCTCGCAATCACGGTGTCGCTGTCGCTGCTGTTCATCTGGGGGTTCGCGACGTACCGGGTCGCCGTCTACCACGCGTATATCGTGCTGCTGATCGTCCAGATACCCAAGCTGATCGGGCGCCTGTCAACGGATCCCGCCGGTTCGCTGGGCGGGATCGTGATCTCGATCGCGCTCGTGGCTTACATCTACTTCGTCCGCAACCGGCTGTTTCCCGATTTCGTGTGGTTCTCGCCGCGCAAGGCGGGCGGCCAATACGTGTTCGCGGATCGCGGCTGACTTGGCCGCGTCCGCGCCGCACTCGCCACAAACGAAAAGCGCCGTGCTGACCCGCTCTTGCGGGAACAGCACGGCGCTCGTCGCGTCTCGTCGAGGTCGCGGCTAACGTCGGCGGCTTACTTCGCCTTTTCAGCCGTATCGCTGATCGCCTGTCCGCCCTTCGAAATATCCTGGCCCACGCCAGCAATCGTGTTGCAACCAGCAAGCGCGGCGGTCACCACCAGCAGCATTGCAGCAATCGTACGCGTCATTTTCCATCTCCTTCGCGTCAGTGAGCCCGAGCGGGCGAATGGTAAGCCATCTGCGGCAAGGCGCCCTGCGGTACGCAGGACACGGGGCCCGATCTGATTATACGGAGAGCGCCGGCGCGCGCCAGTCCGGACCGGACAGATGTCGCAAGCCTCGGCTCCACCATCGGCGCAAGTTTTCCTTGACTTCGTCCCGCTTCGAACTAATATACGCACCGCGTATATTTTCCCGCGAGGTACCGCCGATGACCGTTCCGCAGCAAGCCTTCCTCCGCGACGCGATGCGCCGCCTCAACATGACCCGCGAAACCTTCGCGAACCGCATCGGCGTCAGCCGGCGCGCGCTGGATACATGGCTGCTGCCCGACGATTCGCAGGAGTCGCGCGGGATGCCGGAAATCGTCGAGCGCTTCGTGTCGGAGATCGTCGACCGATCCGCGCCGGAAGGCGGCGACTATACGCAAAGCGTAGATCAACAAGGACTCGCGAAGCAGTTCCTGTTCGAAGGCAAGCCGCAGTTGCTGTCGGTCGACCAGTTCTCGCGGGATTCGGTCGAGGCGTTGTTCCGCGTCGCCGATGTGATGCAGCCGATCGCGCGGCGCCGCAAGATTTCGCGCGTGCTGGAAGGCGCGGTGCTCGGCAACCTGTTCTTCGAGGCCAGCACGCGCACCCGCGTGTCGTTCGGTGCGGCGTTCTGCCGGCTCGGCGGCTCGGTGTGCGACACGACCGGCTTCACGTTCTCGTCGATGGCGAAGGGCGAATCGATCTACGACACGAGCCGCGTGATGTCCGGCTATGTCGATGCGCTGGTGATCCGCCATCCCGAAAAAGGCTCGGTCGCCGAATTCGCGCGCGCGACCAATCTGCCGGTGATCAACGGCGGCGACGGTCCGGGCGAGCATCCGAGCCAGGCGCTGCTCGACCTGTACACGATCCAGCGGGAATTCTCGCGGCTCGGCAAGATCGTCGACGGCGCGCACATCGCGCTCGTCGGCGACCTCAAGTACGGCCGCACCGTGCATTCGCTCGTCAAGCTGCTCGCGCTGTACCGCGGGCTCAAGTTCACGCTCGTATCGCCGCCGGCGCTCGAGATGCCTGCGTACATCGTCGACCAGATCTCGACGAACGGCCACGTGATCGAACAGACGCACGACCTCGCCGCCGGCCTGAAGGGCGCGGATGTCGTCTACGCGACGCGGATCCAGAAGGAGCGCTTCACCGACGAATCGTTCGAAGGCTATACGCCCGATTTCCAGATCAACCAGGCGCTCGTCGATGCCGTCTGCGGGCCCGACACGCTGATCATGCACCCGCTGCCGCGCGACAGCCGACCGGGTGCGAACGACCTGTCGGTCGACCTGAACCGCGACCCGCGCCTCGCGATCTTCCGGCAGACCGACAACGGGATTCCGGTGCGGATGGCGATCTTTGCGGTGCTGCTCGGCGTCGAGAACCTCGTGCAGCACTCGATGCGCGACGCGACGTGGCGTCCGCCCGCGTATCTCGGGCCGGAGGACGCAGTGTTTCACGGGATTGATTGACGGGAGAGAAACGCCGCGCCCGGGAAGCCGCCGCTCCGGTCCGGACACACGCGCACCTCAGACAGAGCGCCGCGCCCGACGGCGCTCTTTTTACATCTGTCGGCGGGCGATGCAACCACCAGCGACCGTGGGCTACGCGCCCCACGGATTGATGACCCGAAGGCCCGCGGCCTCGAACGGAGCGTTGTCGCGCGTCGCGACGATCAAGCCGTTCGCCTCGGCAGTGGCGGCAATATAGCCGTCTGCGGGCGCAATCGCGCTGCCCGCCCCACGGGCCCGCGCACGAATGCTCGCATAGGCTTTGCTCGCTGCCTCATCGAAAGGCAAGATCCGGCCTCGAAACAGCGGCACGACACGTTGCTCGATGCTTTGATGCAACCAGTCTCGCCGCCGCCCTTCGGGCAACGCCGCCACACCGAATCTCAACTCGCCGAGACTGATCGCGGCAAGAAACAACGTTTCGACATTTTGTGCGTCGAGCCACTCCATCACGGCCTCACACGGCTCAGGGCGCAACGGCTCGGAAATTACGTTCGTATCAACAAGGATCATTCGAAGCTCATCGGCTCAGTTGGCGTCTTGTCACGCTGGACGTCGAGATCGACGCCCCCTGCCTCCCGCCCGATTTCCGCCAACAGCGTTCCCAGCTTGATACGTCCTTCCGGACGAACCGCTTGCTCGAGAATGTCACGCACTTCCGCCTCCGTACTGCGCCCATGCTTGGCCGCACGAATTCGGAGGGCGCGATGCACTTCATCAGGCAAATTTCGGACGGTTATCACTGGCATGATGCACTCCATCAAAATGCTTTCAATGCATTCATTCTAGCATTTTGCTATCAAGTGAGCACGCACCATGACTCGATCACTCTAGCCCCTCTGCCGATCGCGTCCCACTCAGCCACTTGGCTAGCGATGCACACCGGCCACCCCGTCAACCCATCCGAAACATTCGTCAACACTTCCTCGCAAATGCGAACAAGAACGCTTCTCATTCAATAAGAAATTACATAGAATGCCACCTGAAAACAAATCGTAATAATTCCCGGCAGCATCAACGTTCTTGCAGCGATCGCTCCCGGGGCCACACCAGACGAGGTCGAAGCGCTCATGAAGTCCCGCCCTGACGAGTTGAAGCTCGGTAAGTTCACCACCCTGTGCAGCGTGCTCGCCGCGAGCCCGGCGTTCGCCGACGGCGCGCCGCCGCCCGCCCCCGCAAGCAGCAACGGCCATCTCGCGCCGATCGAGATCAAGGGCCGCGCCGAGCAAAGCTACAAGGCCGACTTCTCCGCATCGGCGAAATTCACCGCGCCGCTCGTCGACACGCCGAAATCCGTCACCGTCATCCCGCAGGAACTGATCCGGAACAGCGGCGCATCGACGCTGACCGAAGCGCTGCGCACCACTCCCGGCATCACGTTCGGCGCCGGAGAAGGCGGCAACCCGCTCGGCGACCGGCCGTTCATCCGCGGCTACGACACGCAGGGCAGCATCTTCGTCGACGGAATGCGCGACACCGGCGCGACCACCCGCGAAATCTTCAACACCGAGCGCATCGAGATCACGAAAGGCTCGGACGGCGCTTACGGCGGCCGCGGCGGCGCGGGCGGCAGCGTCAACATCATCACGAAGGCCCCGCACCTCGGCACGACGGCCGCCGCGAGCGCGGGCTTCGGCACCGACCGCTACCGCCGCTTCACGGCCGACGGCAACTGGCAGTTCGCCGATCACGCGGCATTCCGACTGAACCTGATGAGCCACAACAACGACGTCGCCGGCCGCGACGCCGTCAACAACGAGCGCTGGGGCGTCGCGCCGTCGATCGCGTTCGGCCTCGGCACGTCGACCCGCGTCACCGCGAGCTACTACCACCTGTCCACCGACGACATGCCCGACGGCGGCATCCCGTACTTCTACACGACGTCGAACAAGCCCGCGAACGTCGACACGATCTTTCCGGCACCGGTCGACCGTCACAATTTCTACGGCCTGATCGACCGCGACTTCCGCAAGACGACGTCGGACATCAGCACGCTGAAGATCGAGCACGACATCACGCCGTCGCTGACGATCCGCAACACGACGCGCTATACGGAATCGACGCAGGACTACATCTGGACGCAGCCGGACGACAGCCAGGGCAACGTGATCAACGGCAAGGTCTGGCGCCGCAACAACAACCGCGACAGCTCGATCAACAGCATCGCGAACCTGACCGAGCTGTTCGGCGAATTTCGCACGGGCCCGTTCAAGCACAGCTTCACGACCGGCGTCGAACTCACGCGCGAATGGGGCAAGCGCGACACGTACACCGTCGCGACGGATACCGGCAAGATCTGCCAGAACGGCATCGGCGCGGCATCGGGCTACAACTGCACGAGCCTGTGGTCGCCGAACCCCAACGATCCGTGGTCCGGCTCGATCACGCGCAACAACGACTACGCGCATGCGCGCACCGTCACGAAATCGATCTACGGCTTCGACACGATCGAGCTGACGCCGCGCTGGCTGGTGAACGCCGGCGTGCGCGTCGACGACTATTCGACGCGCTTCACCGACACCAAGGCAAACGGCGGCAAGACCTACACGCGCGACGACACGCTGTTCAACTGGCAGCTCGGCCTCGTGTTCGAGCCGGCGCAGAACGGCAGCATCTACGCGTCGTATGCGACGTCGTCGACGCCGGCCGGCATGCTGCTCGGCGAAGGCAGCGAGTCGCAGTCGCTGACCCCGGGGCGCGGCGGCGTCGGCCCGAACGCCGACCAGATGTCGCCGGAAAAGAACCGCAGCATCGAGCTCGGCACGAAGTGGAACGTGCTGAACGACAAGCTCGCGCTGACGGCCGCGCTGTTCCAGATCGATACGACGAACGCGCGCGTGACGCTGCCGAACAACCAGTACGCGATGGTCGGCAACAAGCGCGTGCAGGGTCTCGAGCTCGGCGTCGCGGGCCAGATCACGAAGCAGTGGCAGGTGTTCGGCGGCTACACGTACATGAAGAGCGCGTTGCGCGACAACGGCAAGGACGCGGCGAACGACGGCCACCCGTTCCCGAACACGCCGAAGCACAGCTTCACGATGTGGACCAACTACGACGTGACGCCGAAGTTCACGGTCGGCGGCGGCGCGTTCTACATGTCGCAGGTATTCGGCGACCCCGCGAACCTGCGTGCCGTGCCGTCGTACTGGCGCTTCGACGCGATGGCGCAGTACCGGATCAACAAGAAGCTCGACCTGCAGCTGAACGTGAACAACCTGTTCAACCGCACGTACTTCGACCAGGCGTATCCGGCGCACTACGCGTCGATCGCGCCGGGCCGCTCGGCGTTCGTCACGCTGAACGCGCGCTACTGATCGATGGCGACCGTGTCGCTGAAGGCGCTCGCGTCGGTGTCGCCGCGCGGGTTCGCCGAGATTCTGGCCGGGCCGCCCGAGCGCGCCGCCGCGTGGGTCGCGGTGGCGGCCGCCAACGGCATCGTCGAAGCGCAGGCCGTGTACGGGCAATACCTGCTCGACGGTCACGGCGTGCCGCGCGATCCGGCGGGTGCATTCACGTGGTTCCGCCATGCCGCGCTGGCGAATCACCCGATGGCGATGAACATGCTCGGCCGCTGCTACGAGTTCGGCTGGGGCACCGCCGCCTGCGCGCCGGTCGCCGTCTACTGGTACCGGCTCGCCGCGCAGGCAGGGCTCGACTGGGGCATGTACAACTACGCGACCGCGCTCGCGCTCGGCAACGGCGTCGACGAGAATCGCGCCGAAGCGCTCGACTGGTTCCGGCGCGCGGCCACGCTCGGCCACGCGAAGTCAATCAACCTGATCGGCGGGTTCTACGAGGACGGCTGGATCGTCGCGGCCGATGCCGACGCGGCATTCGATCACTATCGCCGCGCAGCCGTTGCGGGCGATTTCCGCGGCCAGTTCAACTATGCGCGGCTGCTCGCCGAGCGCGGCCGAATCGACGATGCGCTCGCGTGGATCGCGCGCGTGCCGGCAACCGCGACGCCCGCATTCGTCGCGAAGATGGTCGCGCACCTCGCGGCTTCCCCGCTCGACGCGTTCCGCGCGGCTGCGGCGAAACTGCAGACGAACAATCTGGAATCCATAGCATGATGCTGCATATTCCCGGTGTGCTGACCCGCGCACAGGTCGCACAATGTCGCGAGATCCTCGACCATGCCGAATGGACCGACGGCAACGCGACGTCCGGTGCGCAGTCGGCGCTCGCGAAGCGCAACCGCCAGTTGCCGGAAGGCTCGCCCGCGGCACGCGCGGTCGGCGACGCGATCCAGGATGCGCTTGCGCGCAACGCGCTGTTCTTTTCCGCGGCGCTGCCGCTCAAGGTGTTTCCGCCGCTGTTCAATCGTTATGAAGGCGGCGAAGCGTTCGGCACACATGTCGACAACGCGATCCGGCTGCTGCGCGGCACGGATTTCCGCGTGCGCAGCGACCTGTCCGCGACGCTGTTTCTAGAAGCGCCGGACGCGTATGACGGCGGCGAGCTGTGCGTGGAGGATACGTTCGGCGTGCATCGCGCGAAGCTGCCGGCCGGGGATCTCGTACTTTATCCGGCATCGAGCCTGCACCATGTGACACCTGTCACGCGCGGCGCGCGCGTCGCATCGTTTTTCTGGATCCAGAGCATGGTGCGCGACGATGCCGATCGCACGCTGCTGTTTCAGCTCGATACCCAGATCCAGCAGCTCTCCGCGGACAAAGGCGCACACGACCCGGGCGTCATCGCGCTGACCGGGATCTATCACAACCTGCTGAGACGGTGGGCGGATACGTGAGCCATGTGGCGGGGCCGCGCGACGTCCTGAAACGCGTCCCCCCTTCCGGCCACTGCCAGTCCACCGTCCAGCGCAGCCGCCTTATGCCCGCTGCAGGATGTCTATCGCCTTGTCTGCATCGTCCACCGAATCGACCGCGATATAGGCAATGAACTGGGAACCCATCACGGCGGCCGAGATGCCACGGAGATTGATCGCGCCGTCGGCGAGCATCTGGGTCAATTCCCCGATGATGCCCATTTGATCCAGACCCATTACGCGGACGGAGTGAACGCTCGGGGTGACGCTGAACCCCACCTGCGTGGCCGCGCGAATCACCGCGTCTCCCTGCAGTGGCGCGACAAACACGACGCCCTTGCCCGGCGCCTCCGATGTGCGGCGTGCGACGATGAACTGCAAGTCTGCGCCGGCTTTCCGCAGGGCGTTCAATACTGTCGCGAGGCCGCCCGGCTTGTCCTCGATGGTCGCCGCCCAGACATCGACACGTTCTACGCTCAGTTCCATGGCAGTCCCTCCCACCTGAGAACCCGGATAGAAAAAATCTAGATCACCGCAAGCACGCGAGCAAGGCGCACAGCGCGATCGACCGCCGCGGCCGGCCCGCCGCAATGCGCGCTTGCCCATCCCCGCCCGCTCACGCACAATCGAGGCACCTGCTTTCCTCCGTCCGCGCCGATGACCTATGCCTCACTCGCCACCGGCGTGCTCCTCGCGGCCGGTCTCGGCCAGCGCTTCGACCCGAGCGGCCTGCAAAGCAAGCTGCTCGCACTGCTGCCCGATGGCACGCCGGTCGCGGTCGCCGCTGCCCGGCGGCTCGCGGCGGCCACTGCGGACGTGACCGCCGTCGTCCGCCCCGGCGCCGAAAAACTCGCGATTCTGCTGAACGAAGCCGGCTGCACGGTCATCTTCGCGCCGGACGCCGAGCGCGGGATGGGCGCAAGCCTCGCCGCCGGCGTGCGTGCGAGCCCCGACGCGAGCGGCTGGGTCGTCGCGCTCGGCGACATGCCGTGGATCACGTCGGCCACCTATGAAGCCGTCACCCGTGTGCTCGACACCGACGACACGTCGATCGTCGCGCCCGTCCATCGCGGCATGCGCGGCCATCCGGTCGGATTCGGGTCGCATCATTACGACACACTCGCCGCGCTCGACGGCGACACCGGCGCCCGCGCGCTGTTCGCCCGCGAGCCCGTCACGCTGCTCGACGTCGACGATCCGGGCATCCTGCGCGACGTCGACACACCGGCCGACCTCGCGCGCGGCTGAGGCTGCCGCCAGGCGAATCCCGGTGCAATCGCGCGCCCGATTGCCTATAACGGAACGAGACGCCGGCACACCGCACAGCCGCCGCTCCCCCCTTCCGCGAGCCAGCCATGACCGACCATACGACGCCGCTGCCCGAGCCACCGGCAGACCCGACCCGCGATCCGGAAGGCGATCCGCTGACACCGCCGTCGCCGGGGCACCATCCCGACAATCCGCAGCAACCGGAAGGCCCGCCCAGCAAGGATCCGATCTAGGCGCCGCTCAGCGCCCGGCCCGCAAGCGTCGCCGCACGCACCGGCATGGTGCGGGGCGGATGGCGGGTCGGTGCGCGTGCCGTACGCCTGGCGCGCGAGCGCGATTGCCGCCTCCAACGCCGCTAACGCCTCGACCGTCTATACGGCCTTTACCGCCTTTACCGCCTTTACCGCCTTTACGGCCTTTACGGCCTTTACGGCCTTTACGGGCTCTACCGCCTCTACCGCCTCTACCGCCTTCACCGCCTTCACCGCAAACCTTGCGCCCAACGCAACCATGAGGCGCGAAATCCACATGCGCCGCGCACCCGACGCCGCCATGCGCGCCACATAGGGATTTCCCGCCTACACCCGCGCGCCCCGAGCGCCGTCAAACAGTGATCCCGTCACGCCGCCAGCGGCGCGTTTCTCCGATCGACCGACCAAACCGACCATGCGCAATCTCACCCTGAACCAGAAACTCGCCTCGATGATCGTCATCCTGTGGCTCGGCCTGCTCGTGATCGCCGGGCTCGGCGCATGGCACACGCGCGACGCGATGATCGACGATCGCCGCGACCAGCTCGCGTCGCTGGTCGCGCAGGCCACGAGCGTCGTCGACCACTACTACAAGCTGTCGCAGCAGAACGTGATGTCCGAAGCCGACGCGAAGCAGCGCTCGCTCGATGCCGTCGCCGCGATGCGCCACGGCACCGACGGCTACATCTCGATCAACGATTCGAAGCCGGTGATCGTGATGCATCCGATCAAGACCGAGCTGAACGGCAAGGACGTGTCCGGCTTCACCGACCCGACCGGCAAGCATCTGTTCGTCGAGATCGTGAAGGCCGGCAACCAGGACGGCGGCAAGGGCTTCGTCACCTATCTGTGGCCGAAGCCGGGCGCGGACAAGCCGCAGGACAAGACGAGCGCCGTGCAGCGTTTTGCGCCGTGGGACTGGTATCTGGTGACGGGCATGTACATGAACGACGTGCACACCGCGGTGCTTGAAAGCATCGGCCGCTGGTTCGCGATGACGGCCGTGCTCGGCGCGATCGCGACGCTCGTGATGGTGCTCGTGCTGAAGAGCGTGCGCGCAAATCTCGGCGGCGAGCTCGAGACCGCGCTCGAAGCCGCGCAGCGGATCGCGCAAGGCGACCTGACCGCGCGCGTCGACGTGAAGCAGCACGACCGCGGCAGCCTGCTGCATGCGCTGCACACGATGCAGGGCGGACTGATCGACATGGTATCGCGCGTGCGTATGGGCACCGAGAACATCAACGTCGGCGCGAGCGAAATCGCCGCGGGCAACACGGACCTGTCGCAACGCACCGAGGAACAGGCGGCCGCGCTCGTGCAGACCGCATCGAGCATGGACGAAATGACCGCGAACGTGAAGCACAACGCGGACAGCGCTGCGCAGGCGGCATCCCTTGCCGACCAGGCCGCGCAGGTCGCCACGCGCGGCAGCGCGGTCGTCGACGACGTCGTGCGCACGATGGCCGAGATCACCGACCGCTCTCACAAGATCGGCGACATCATCGGCGTAATCGACGGCATCGCGTTCCAGACCAACATCCTCGCGCTGAACGCGGCCGTCGAAGCCGCGCGCGCGGGCGAACAGGGCCGCGGCTTCGCGGTCGTCGCGGCCGAGGTGCGCTCGCTCGCGCAGCGCTCGGCGACGGCGGCGAAGGAAATCAAGTCGCTGATCGTGTCGTCGAACGAGACCGTCGAGCACGGCGCGACGCTCGTCTCGAACGCGGGCCAGACGATGGCCGAGATCGTGCAGTCGGTGCGGCGCGTGAACGAGATCCTCGACGAGATCAGCCACGCGTCGCGTGAACAGAGCGCGGGGATCGAGCAGGTCAATCGCGCGGTCGGCGAGATGGACCAGGTCACGCAGCAGAACGCGGCGCTCGTCGAACAGGCGGCGGCCGCCGCGCATTCGTTGCGCGACCAGGCGGAAGCGCTGCGGGACGCGGTCACGCGGTTTGCGCTGCCGGCTTGACGCATGCTTGACACGGCTGGCCGCTTCACCGTGGGCGGCGCGCATCGCAGCAACGCGCCGCCCACGCGCGGCGCTCACGCCCGCCGCCCACGCCCGGCACTTACGGCGGCGCCGTTCCGCTACCGTCTGCACCGGCTCGCAACCCGAGACACGCGGCGCGCGTGACCAGCTCGACGTCGTTTGCCGCGCCAAGCTTCTTCATTGCGCTGATCTTCTGCGCGCTGACCGTCTGCTTGCCCTTGTTCAAGCGCTGCGCGATCGCCTTGACCGGGATTCCGGCCAGGTAGAGGCGGATCACTTCGATTTCGCGCGGCGACAGCTTCGGCGCGCCCGCGCTTTCATCGACCGACGCGAGCGCGTGCTTGACCGTCGGCGACAGGTAACTGCCGCCGCCATAGCTCGAATGGATCGACGTGACGATGTGGGCGACGTCGTCGAACTTGCTGACGATGCTCGATGCCCCCCGCGCCAGGATCGAGCGGATCACCACCGGACTCTCGTGCGTGACCAGCACGACCACCCCGACGCCCGGACGCGCAAGCCGCAGAAAATCGAGCAGCTTCAGCGTGTCCATCTGCCCGTCGCCGCGCATCGAGCAATCGATGAGCGCGATGTCGAAGTCGATGTCGCCGACCGATGCAAGCGCTTCGTCGATGCTCCGGTAGACGCCGACCAGATCGATTGCGCAGGCACTGCCTGCAACGTGTTCCATCCCCGCCAGCGTCAACGGCCAGTCATAGGCGAAGACGGTGCGGACACTGAATTTTCCCATACGCATTTCCAATGATTCCGGCGGATCCGGCAGGCTGCATCGGCGCCGCCCTCCGCCTGTCGGGTTCGGCCTTACCGATCAAGCTATTTATAGCTCGATTGATATTCTATGAATCCGCCGGGACGCGAGATATCGGACAGGCACTCAAATGCGCGGCAAAGCGGTGATACGAGTTTGATATTTGGCCGGGCGCCGTGAGACGCCGGCGCGGGACCGGGCGGCCGGCGCGGCCGCTGGCGGGATCGACGCGTCTCGTTCGTCAGTGCGCGGGCGCGTGATCGTGCTCGCGCAACGCGCCCGGGATCGTGCTTTTCGACAATCCTCCACGATCGATCCATGCGCGCGTCTCGTGCGCGGCCTGGTCGATCAGCTGCGCGCACTGCGTGTAATCGTACGGCGACACGTCGAGCGGACACAGCGGCGGCACGACGTGGATTTGCGCGCGGGCCGCGTAATGCTCCAGGTCGCGCACCAGTTGCCGCGCGATCACGAGGGTCAGCGCATGTGTCGCGTGGGCGATCGCGCTGCGCGGCGGCGCGCGCAACGCGCAGGTGAACCCGGCCGGCAGCACGACGATCCGCTTGACCCCGAGTGCGACCGCCACCGAAATCGGCGTGTTGTTCGCGACGCCGCCGTCGACGAGTTCCACGCCGCCGATGCGCACCGGCGGAAACACGCCGGGAATCGCGGCGCTCGCCTGCACCGCGTCGACGACCGGCCCGGCGGACAGCACGACTTCGGCGCCGTTCAGCATGTCGGTCGCGACGATATGCAGCGGCAGCGCGGCCTCCTCGATCCGGCGGTATGGCAGGTGCTTTTCCAGCAGCAGGCGGAGCGCGTCGGCTTCGACGAGATGGGGCCGGTTGCGCAGAATCATCGCAAGCAGGCTGCGCATCGACAGCGGCATGATGTCCTGCCGCCGGATCCGGCACCACAGCGCGGCGAGCATCGCGACGCCGTCCGCGTCCGGATGGCCGGCGAAATAGGCGGCGTTGATCGCGCCCGCCGACGCGCCGATCACGCAATCGGGCCGCTCGCCGCTCGCGACCAGTTCACGGAGCATGCCGACCTCGATTGCGCCCAGGCTGCCGCCGCCGGCAAAGACAAAGGCGGTCGACGGGACGGGGTTGGGCGGCACGATGGCCTCCGTGCAGATGGATGCGGCGCCGGGCGCCGGAATGGTCACTCATGATGATGGACCCGGCCGGCGGCATGAGGTCCTGCTGAAAACCCTGCCGGACAGGCCGGACGGCTGGCCGTTCGGCCAACGTCATGGCCGGCGCGACCCAGCGGGCGGGGCTGCGGGTAAAATTGCGATCTTCGAATGCCAATCCGGGCGACGCGCCGCCGACGTGCGGCGCGCACCCTCGCCCGGCATCGCCCGTTTTTCCGCCCGCTTTTCCGACCGATTCATGACCGATTCCGACCTCCAGGCCGACGACACCACCCTCCACGAAGACACGTTCTGGCGCGACAGCGGCTGGACCGCGCGCATCATCAAGAACGAAGACGACGACGGCTGGGCCGTCGAGATGGTCAAGGACGGCGAGGCCGAGCCGGCGCTGGTCGGGCCCTGGACGATGGGCCGCGACAAGAAGAATCCTAAGCCGATGGACGCGAACGCGTTCAGGACCCTCGTGAAGACCGCGACCGAGGTGCTGATGCGGCACGAGCAGCAGCGGCGCGCGATGCTGCACAAGGAAGTGACGGTGTGGGCCGGCGACGACGAGGTATCGGTCACGCTCGATATCGTGCCGGACGAGTTCGAGCCTTACGCGGAACTCAAGGCGTTCGACCGGTTCGGGGAACTGCTCGGGGAAGCGAAGGTGCCGGCGGGGTTCAAGCTGAACAAGGCCAGTGCCGACCGGTGGGTCGAGTCGGGGTTCGGACGGCCGGCTTGAATGGCTGGCATTAGCGGCTGGCGCAAGCGGCCGGCGCAAGCGATCGGCATAAGCAGTCGGCATAAGCAGTCGGCATAACCGGTTGGCGCAAGCGGTCGGCATAAGCCGCCGGCGCAAGCGGTCGACAAAAGCAGCCACGCCGTTCGCGCCCCCCCTGCCTACGTCTCGCACCCCGCGAGGAAAATCCGCACCGCCTGCCGCGCGATGCGGGTGCGCGCAGCGGCATTCGGCCGCCGCGCAGCGCCGAGCAGCATCCGGGTCCGAATGCCGCCCAGCACCAGATAGACGAACTGCTCGGTGGCGAGCGGCACGTCGTCGATCGTCAGCCCGCCTGCGTCGACAGCCGCGCGAAGGTAATCGGAAAGCGGCTCCATCCCGCTCAGGCCCCCTCCTTTGCCGTAATAGCCGCGAATCAGTTCGGGAACGCGGTGCGCATCGCGCAGCAGCAGCCGGTACCACTCGATCATGTCCGGCCGCGTGCCCACTTCCAGCAGGTGCAGCGCAACCGTCTCGAGCACGGTTTCGGGGCGGCCGGCTTCGAGCACGAGGCCCTGCAGTTCCGCAACCCATGCGCGGCGCAGCGTGTCGAGGATCGTCGCGAACAGGCCGGCCTTGCTGCCGAACCGGCCATAGAGGGTCTTCTTCGCGACGCCGGCCTCGCGCGCGATGCCGTCGAGGCTCGTCTCCCGGTAGCCCCCGCTCAGGAATTGCCGCGTCGCCACATCGAGCACGCGTTGCACGCGGCGTTCCGACTCCTGCCGTGTCGGGCGGCCGCCCGATTTCGTCTTAGGAACCGAGACAATTCGCATTCCGATCGATCCTATTGACATTCGGGTTACGCGGTGGAAACTATACCGTTGCGTTTCCGTTGTCGACGAGAGCTGTCGCATTCAAGCCCGACTCCCGCCCCATGCAACGCCCAACCTACCCGACTCACGGGGGCGCGGTCAATGGTCGACTTCTTCATCGAGCGTCCGGTCTTCGCGTCGTCGATCGCCATCATCATGGTGCTCGCGGGGCTCATTGCGTGGTTCAACCTGCCGGTCGAACGCTTTCCGCAAATCACGCCGCCCCAGGTCCTCGTCAAGTCGACCTATACGGGTGCGAGCGCGCAGGTCGTCGCGGACACCGTGACCACGCCGCTGGAGACGCAGATCAACGGCGTCGAAGGGATGAGCTACATCTCGTCGGTCAGCGCGAACGACGGCAGTTCGACGATCACGGTCACGTTCGATGTCGGCTACGACATCAACATCGGCGCCGTCGACGTGCAGAACCGCGTGTCGCAGGCGACCGCGCAACTGCCCGGCATCGTCACGCAGACCGGCATCACGATCCAGAAGCAGAACCCGAACTTCATCCTGGCCGTCAACCTCTATTCGCCCGATCGTTCGATCGATCCGGTCACGCTCAGCAATTTCGCGTATCTGCAGGTCGTCGACGCGCTCAAGCGCCTGCCCGGCGTCAGCGACGTGACGATCTTCGGCGAGCGGCGCTATTCGATGCGGATCTGGCTCGACCCGGACAAGCTCGCCGCGCTCGACATGACCGCGACCGACGTGCAGAACGCGATCCTCGACCAGAACGTGCAGGTCGCGGCCGGCAAGTTCGGCGAAGCGCCGTCGCCGCCCGGCACGACGTTCCAGTATCAGATCAACACGCAGGGGCAGCTCGCGAACGCGCGGCAGTTCGGCGACATCGTGCTGCGCGCCGGCACCGCGAACGTTGCGACCGTGCACCTGCGCGACGTCGCGCGCACCGACCTGGGCGCGCAGCAATACACGTCGAGCGCGTCCGTGAACGAAAACCCGGCCGTGCTGCTTGCCGTGTTCCAGCTGCCGACCGCGAATGCGCTGGACCTCGACGCGCGCGTGAAGGCAACGATGCAGACGCTCGCGCGGCGCTTCCCGAAAGGGATGGCGTGGGGTATCACGTACGACACGACGATGTTCGTCTCCGCGTCGATGACCGAGGTGATGAAGACGCTCGGCATCGCGCTGCTGCTCGTGCTCGGCGTCGTGTACCTGTTCCTGCAGAGCTGGCGCACCACGGTGATTCCGATGATCGCGATTCCGGTGGCCCTCGTCGGCACGCTCGCGATCATGCTGGTGCTCCATTTCTCGCTGAACACGGTCAGCCTGCTCGGGATGGTGCTGGCGATCGGCCTCGTCGTCGACGATGCGATCGTCGTCGTCGAGAACGTCGAGCGCCAGCTTCAGAGCGGGCTCGCGCCGATGGCGGCGGCCAAGCAGGCGATGCGCGAAGTGACGGGACCGATCGTCGCGACGTCGGCCGTGCTCGGCGCCGTGTTCGTGCCGATCGCGTTCCTGCCGGGCATCACGGGCCGCCTCTACAACCAGTTCGCGCTGACGATCGCGATCTCGGTGATGCTGTCCGCATTCAATTCGCTGACGCTGAGCCCTGCCCTCTGCGCGGTGCTGCTGCGCCATGAGGAGAAACGCCGGTTCGTGCTGTTCCGCGCGTTCAACCGCGGCTTCGACTGGGCGCGGCAGCGCTACGCGGGCTCGGTGCGCCGGCTGATCGGCGCGCGCTGGGTCGCGCTGGCGCTGTTCGCGGGCGGCCTCGGCGTCACCTGGCTGCTTTATTCAACGATCCCTCATGCGTTCCTGCCCGTCGAGGATCCCGGCTATTTCTACGTGATCACGCAGTTGCCGAACGGCGCGTCGCTGCAACGCACCGAAGCCGTCATCGACAAAACGCGCGCGATCCTCCGCGCGACGCCGGGCGTCGCCAACGTGCTGTCGATCAGCGGCCTCAATTTCGTCACGCGGGCAACCGCGTCGAACAGCGCCGCGCAGTTCGTGATCCTGAAACCGTGGGACGAGCGCGGCGACAGGCAGAGCGTCGCGAAGCTGATCGCGGCCGTGCAGCCGAAGCTCGCACGGATTCCCGAGGCCGTCTCGCTCGCGCTGAACCCGCCGACGATTTCGGGACTGGGCACCTTCGGCGGCTTCGACTTCGAGATCGAGGACCTGACGGGCCGCGGCAGCGTCGCGCTCGACGACGCGACACGCGCGTTTCTCGCCGAAGCGCGCCGGCAGCCCGAGCTCGACGCGCGCACGCTGCTGACGAGCTTCAACACGTCGACGCCGCAGTTCGATTTCCGTCTCGACCGCGACAAGGCGAAGCTGCTGGGCCTGAACGTCAACGACGTGTTCCGGACGATGCAGATCTACCTCGGCTCGCTGTTCGTCAACAACGTCACGCTGTTCGGCCGCAATTTCGAAGTGGTCGTGCAGGCGGACAGCCGCGCGCGCGGCAGCAGGAACGACCTGTCGCGCCTTTACGTGCGCAATGCCGCCGGCGGCATGGTGCCGCTCGCGACCCTCGGGCAGCTCCGGCCGATGGTCGGCCCCGAAACCGTCCCGCGCTACAACGTGTACGGCGCCGCCGAGATCACGGGCAGCGCGGCGCCGGGCTACAGCTCGGGCCAGGCGATCGCCGCGATGGAGCGCGCCGCCCGCGTGCTGCCCGCCGATTTCGGTATCGACTGGACCGGCATCACGTACCAGGAGCTGAAGGCCGGCTCGGTCGCCGGCCTCGTGTTCACGCTCGCGATCGTGTTCGTGTTCCTGTTCCTCGCTGCGCAATACGAGAGCTGGTCGCTGCCGTTCACGATCATCCTCACGGTGCCGCTCGCGCTGTTCGGCGCGCTCGGGCTGCTCTGGCTGCGCCGGATGCAGGTCGACATCTATGCGCAGATCGGCTTCGTGCTGCTGATCGGGCTGGCCGCGAAGAACGCGATCCTGATCGTCGAGTTCGCGAAACGGCGCCGCGAGGCGGGCCTCGCGATCGTCGACGCGGTGACCGAGGCGGCGCGCCTGCGGCTGCGTCCGATCCTGATGACGGCCTTCGCGTTCATCTTCGGCGCGATCCCGCTGATGGTCGCGACGGGCGCCGGCGCCGCGAGCCGGCAATCGATCGGCACCACGGTCGTCGGCGGCATGCTCGCGGCCACGCTGCTGTCCCTCGGGTTCGTGCCGATCTTCTATGCGGTGATCGAACGGCTGCGCGAAGCGATGCGCGAACGGCTCGGACACGCGGGCGCACACCGCGGCCAGCCGCCGCCCGCGGAATGACGGGAAGCGCGAGGCCATGATGAAGGTCAGCCGACTCGCCCTCCTTGCCGCCGCCGCGATTGCCGTGGCGCTATGCGTGGCGCTGCTCTCCCCCCATGGCACGCATGGCACGCGCGGCACGCTTCGCGCGGCCGGCGACCCGCCCGCGCCCCGGCCCGCCGCCGCGCTCGAGGTGCCCGTGACGCCGGTCGTCGCGCGGACGGTGCCGGTCTATCTCGAGTATGTCGGCACCACCGATGCGATCCGCACCGTCACGCTGCAGGCGCAGGTGACGGGCTATCTGCTGAAGCAGGCGGCGCCGGACGGCGCCGACGTGCGCGCCGACGCACTGCTGTACCAGATCGATCCGCGCAGCTATCAGGCGGCGCTCGACGCGGCGAAGGCGCAGGCCGACAAGGATGCGGCCGCGCTCGACTACGCGAGCGCGAGCCATCACCGCAATGCGGTGCTGAGCGAAACCGGCGACGTGTCGACCGACACGCTGCAGCAATCGGCGAGCGCCGAGCGCCAGGACCACGCGGCCGTCGCGGCGGACCGCGCGCAGATCGAAGCCGCGCAGCTCAACCTCGGCTTCACGACGATCCGCGCGCCGTTCGCCGGGCGTCTCGGTCTCAGCCTCGTCCATGAAGGTGCGCTCATCAGCAACGCGGGCACGCAATTGAACACGCTCGTGCAGCTCGACCCGATCTATGCGACCTTCAATCCGCCGGATGCCGATCTGCCCGACATCCAGAAGCGGCAATCCAGCGGCGCGATTCCGGCGGACGTCACCGTCGGCGCGGCCAGTCTGCCGCAGTACCACGGCCGGCTGGCCCTGCTCGACAACAGCATCGTGCGCGGTACCGGCACCATCACCGCACGCGCGACGATCGACAACCCCGCCCATACGCTGCTGCCGGGGCAGTTCATCCACGTGCGCCTGCATGTCGCCGACCAGCCCGGCACGCTGCTGGTGCCGCAGGTAGCCGTCGGCTCGAACCAGCTCGGCCAGTACGTGTACGTCGTCGGCCCCGGCAACCGGCTCGAGCAGCGCTACGTCACGCTCGGCGCCGACTATGCGCCGCTCGTCGCGGTGCGCAGCGGCGTCGCCAAAGGCGAAACGGTCGTCGTCGGCAATCTGCTGAAGCTCGGCCCGGGGACGGTCGTCCGGCCGACGCCGGCCGGGTCGCCGCAAGCGGCGGCGCCCGCCGCCGGGAGCCGCACGCCATGACCACCTGCCGCCATCGCCCGCATCGCGCGTGCCGACGATTCGGCAACGGCATCGCGTGGACCGCGCTCGCGGCTGCGCTGCTCGCGGGGTGCGCGGTCGGGCCCGACTTCGAGCGGCCGGCGCCGCCTCGCGTCAGCGGCTATACGCGCGAGCCGCTGCCGGCGCAAACCGCGTCTGCCGACATCCACGGTGGCGAAGCGCAGCACTTCGTGCAGGGGCTCGACACGCCGGGCGACTGGTGGACGCTGTTCCGCTCGCCCGCGCTCGACGCGCTCATCGAACGGGCGCTGGCGGCCAACCCGAGCCTGCAGGCCGCGCAGGCCGCGCTGCGGGTCGCGAACGAAGAACGCCTGGCGGGCGAAGGCGCGCTCTTTCCGACGGTGAGCGCCGGCGCGTCGATCACGCGCGAGCGGATTTCGGGCTCGTCGTTCGGCACGAGCAACACGATCCCGGTCTTCACGCTGAAGACGGCGTCCGTGAACGTCACGTATCTGCTCGACATCTGGGGCGACACGCGCCGGCGGGTAGAAGCGCTGGCAGCGCAGTCCGAATACCAGCGCTTCGAACTCGAGGCCGGCTACCTGACGCTGATCTCGAACGTCGTGCTGGCGGCGATGCAGGACGCATCGTTGCGCGCGCAGATCGCCGCGACACAAGAAATCGTCGACATCGAGACGGCGCAGCTCGCCGGGCTGCAGCGCGAGTTCGCGATCGGCGCGGCGGCCGACACCGCCGTGCTCGCGCAGGCCGCCGCACTGGCCCAGGCCCGCGCCGGATTGCCGCCGCTGCAAAAGCAGCTCGCGCAGACGCGGAACCAGCTCGCCGCGTATCTCGGCCGCTTCCCAAGCGACGCGCCGACGGAAACCTTCGATCTCGACACGCTGCAGTTGCCCGACACGCTGCCCGTCAGCCTGCCGTCGCAGCTCGTCGAGCAGCGGCCCGACATTCGCGCGGCGCAAGCGCTGCTGCACGCGGCGAGCGCCGAAATCGGCGTCGCCACCGCGAACATGCTGCCGCAACTGACGCTCAGCGCCGCATACGGCAGCGAGACGGCGAATACGCTGTTCGGGCCGGGAACGGCGATCTGGAGCGTCGGCGCGGGGCTCGTGCAGCCGCTTTTCGAGGGCGGCACGCTGCTGCATCGCCGGCGGGCGGCGCTCGCCGCCTACGACGAGGCGGCCGCGCAATACCGCGGCACGGTGATCGCCGCGTTCCAGAACGTCGCCGACGCGTTGCGGGCGCTGCAGTCGGACGCGAATGCGCTCGACGCCGCCGTGGCCGCCGAACGGGCTGCCGCGGACAGCCTTGCCGCGTCGCAGCGCCAGTTCCGCATCGGCCAGATCAGCTACCTCGCGCTGCTCGACGCGCAACGCACCTACCAGCAGGCGCGCATCGGCGAAGTCCAGGCCCGGGTCGCGCGGTATTCGGACGCCGTTGCGCTGTTTCAGGCGCTGGGTGGCGGATGGTGGCATCGCGCGGACGTGCAAACTCGTTGAAACGGCAACGAAGCGCGTCGAGCCAGGTCGCCATTCCTCTGCAAAATCAACAACATCCGACTCTTCGCTTCGCGCAATTCAGCCTACACTTAAGTTGAACCGCGCAGGCTGGCAGGTGGCCGCGCGATCAAGAGGGTCGAGCCCAATTTCTGATCCAGCAGCCATCGACAGCAAGCTCCGCACGGTCGCGTTCGGCGGCGACCCAGGGATTCGAATCGTCTCCGGATATGTCTCGAGGCCAAACCACCACGGAGGCGGTTTATGAACAGTAAGCTTTCCAACCCGGCGCCGCTAGGACTGGCCGGGTTCGCATTCACGACGTGGATGCTCAGCATGGTGAACGCCGGCTGGTACAGCGCGGATGCCCTCGGGCTCGTGCTGGCGCTGGCGTTCGCATTCGGCGGCACCGCGCAGATGATCGCGGGCATACTCGAATACCCGCGCGGCAATACGCTAGGCACGGTCGCGTTCCTCAGTTACGGCGCGTTCTGGTGGTCGTTTGCACTGTTCGTCGCGTTCCTGGGTGCCAAGGTGCCGGAGTCCTTCGTCGGCTGGTACCTGATGGTGTGGGGCGTCTTCACGTTCTACATGTGGATCGGCTCGCTGCACACGAGCACATCCATCCAGCTGGTGTTCCTTTCGTTGTGGATCACGTTCCTGCTGCTGGCGATCGGTGCATGGACAGGGTCGAGCCTGGCCACGCAGATCGGCGGCTATGCGGGGCTGGTGACCGCGGTGCTGGCGTTCTATGCGTCGGCGGCGATGGTGATCAATGAAGCATTCGGCCATACCGTGCTTCCGACCCACGACTGGACACAAGGCCATCCGCGTGCAGCCTGACCGCTCGATGCGGCGTAGCCGGCGCACGTTCGCGCGCGCCGGCTACGCCGCCCGGCATTGCATGGGCCCTGCCCTTTGATTCGTCATGTAGCTCACTCACACAGTCGCACCTGGTGCCTCGACCCGTGAAAGACGGACCACACACGCGCCGCCACGGCTGGCGCGCACGCTTCGTGCTCCGGGCACCCGGGAGCAAGGAGATGTCGTCATGTCACGAGACAAGTCATCGCACCGCCCCTCCGACGAGCGTCACGCGGTCGATGTTTCCGAGGCGCAAATCGCCGTCCACTGGCCCGAGGAAGATTACTTCCTGCCGCCCGCGTCGTTCATCGGCCAGGCCAACCTGACCGACCCCGACGTGTTCGCGCGCTTTTCACTCGACAAGTTCCCCGAGTGCTTCAAGGAATTCGCGGACCTGCTCGACTGGTACAAGTATTGGGAGAAGACGTTCGACGCGAGCCATCCGCCGTTCTGGCGCTGGTTCGTCGGCGGCACGCTGAACGCGTGCTACAACTGCGTGGATCGCCATCTGCCGAAGTACCGCAACAAGACCGCGATCCACTTCGTGCCCGAGCTCGAATCCGAGGCGACGCAGCACATCACGTACCAGGAGCTGTTCGTCCGCGTCAACGAGTTCGCCGCGCTGCTGCGCGACGGCTTCGGCCTGAAGGCCGGCGATCGCGTGACGCTGCACATGCCGATGGTGGCCGAGCTGCCGATCACGATGCTTGCATGCGCGCGGCTCGGCGTGATCCACTCGCAGGTGTTCAGTGGCTTCAGCGGCGCGGCCTGCGCCGATCGGATCCTGGATTCGGAAAGCCGCCTGCTGATCACGATGGATGCGTATTACCGCGGCGGCAAGCTGCTCGACCACAAGGAAAAGGCCGACATCGCCGTTGCCGAAGCGGCCACCAACGGACACACGGTCGAGAAGGTGCTGATCTGGCAGCGCTACCCCGACCGGTATTCGAGCCCGACTCCGCTCGTCACGGGGCGCGACGTGATCGTCAACGAAGCGCTCGGCGCCCATCGCGGCCAGCGCGTCGAACCCGTGCCGATGGCGGCCGATGCGCCGCTGTTCCTGATGTATTCGAGCGGCACGACCGGGCGCCCGAAGGGCTGCCAGCACTCGACCGGCGGCTACCTGTCGTACGTCGCGTGGACGTCGAAGAACATCCAGGACATCCATCCCGAGGACGTGTACTGGTGCATGGCTGACATCGGCTGGATCACCGGCCACTCCTATATCGTCTACGGCCCGCTCGCCCTCGCGGCGTCGACGGTCGTGTACGAAGGCGTGCCGGTCTACCCCGATCCCGGACGCCCGTGGCGCATTGCCGAGACCCTCGGGGTCAACATCTTCCACACGTCGCCGACCGCGATCCGCGCGCTGCGGCGCGCCGGGCCGGACGAGCCCGCGAAGTATCACTATCGCTTCAAGCACATGACGACCGTCGGCGAGCCGATCGAGCCGGAAGTCTGGAAGTGGTATTACCGGACCGTCGGCAAGGGCGAGGCCGTGATCGTCGACACGTGGTGGCAGACGGAAACGGGCGGCTTCCTGTGCAGCACGGTACCCGCGCTGCACAAGATGAAACCCGGGAGCGCCGGCCCGGCGATTCCCGGCATCCACCCGGTGATCTACGACGACGACGGCAACGAGCTCGCACAAGGGTCCGGCAAGGCCGGCAACATCTGCATCCGCAACCCGTGGCCCGGTGCGTTCCAGACGATCTGGAAGGCCCCCGACCGCTACGTGAAGACGTACTACAGCCGCTACTGCCGGGATCCGAAGAGCAAGGACTGGCGCGACTGGCCGTACATGGCGGGCGACGGCGCCGTCGACGCGGCGGACGGCTACTTCCGGATCCTCGGCCGCATCGACGACGTGATCAACGTCGCGGGCCACCGGCTCGGCACGAAGGAAATCGAGTCGGCGGCGCTGCTGGTGCCCGATGTCGTCGAAGCGGCGGTCGTGCCGGTTGCCGACGAGATCAAGGGCAAGGTGCCCGAGCTGTACGTGTCGTTGAAGCCGGGCGTGGAAGCGTCGAAGGCGGTCGCGAAGCAGGTGTCTGAATCGGTGGTCGGACGGATCGGATCGATCGCGAAACCGCACCGGGTGCTGATCGTTCCCGACATGCCGAAGACGCGCTCGGGCAAGATCATGCGGCGCGTGCTCGCGGCGCTGTCGAATCATCAGGATCCCGGCGACGTATCGACGCTCGCCAATCCGGAGATCGTCGATAGCCTGAGGTCGATCGTGAAGTAGCGCGGTCGCGGTTGGCCGCTATGCGTCCTGGCCCGGCGCAGCCGCCTTCCGCCAACCGCGGCTGATCAGATGATCGAGCGACAGCGATCCCGCGCCGCGGCACAACAGCACGAGCAGCATCGCGGCCCACTGGATGTGCGTCGGCCACGCCTGCGGATAGACGAAGATCTCGATCACCGACGTCATGCCGAGCAACACCAGTGCCGCGGGCCGGACGCCGAGGCCAAGCACCAGCAGCACCGGCATGCTCAGCTCGATCGACACCGCGATTTGCGCAGCCACGTCCGGCGGCAGCAACGGCACCCGGTACTCTTCGCGAAACAGCTGAAGCGCGGCATTCCAGTCGGCGAGCTTGGTCATCGCCGAATTCCAGAACACGGTTGCGACCGCGACGCGCAGCGGGATGGCGAGCAGCCAGTACGGCACGCGCTCCAGCAACTGCACTGCGCGCCGATACGGGTTGCCGCCCGCTGCTTGCGGGTCCGCGGCGTGAGACAAGCGAGTCATGATGGCGATCCTCCGTCGAACCCGCAGCGACTCGGCGGCTGCAGTGCCTGGATGAAGCATCCGCGCGCGAGACAGATGCCGACGAGCGCATGCCCGTCTGTCTCGGGCGCGCGGGCCAGCGCCGCGCCGACCCCCTCGCCTGCGAAAAGCGCCGTCCAGATGCGCCACTCGCCCACGCTCAAGCGGAGCGTATCGATCCCTTCCGCCACGCGTTGCACGAGCAGATGCACAGGGCCGTCCGCAAGATCGATCGTCCGCAGTGCACGGTCGTCCTGTTCGAGCACGGCGCGCCAGACGACGTCGGCGGGATATTCGCAACGAACCAGCCGCGTCGCCGGATGAGGCTGCAGCCGCAGCGCGCGCAGCGCATCTTCGTCCAGTTGCGCGAGGCGCGCGGGATCGAGCGGCGCCATGTCCGGTGCGTGCAGCACGGCATTCACCTGCCATTCGAGTCGCGCGACGTCGGCCAGGTACGGCACCGACGCGGCTTGCGGCAGCGCCGCGAGGAAAGCAGGAAACGACTCGCCGTATTCATCGAGCCACGCACTGCGCGGCAGGACGGCGGTGCAGAACAGACTCGCGGCGCCGTCGAAGAATTCGGCGCCAACGAGACGCCGCACGGCAGGAAACGCCAGCCGCAGCGCATTGACGAGCACGCCTGCCGACGTGTTGCGGTAGATGTTCAGGCGTGAGCGCGGATCGAGCCCGTCCGCGACCACCACGGCCGCCGCGTCGTCGTCCGCATCGCTCAGCAGGCTCCGGCTCATCGCCTGCTGCAGATCAGTCAGCGAGGGGGTGCGCGGTGTCATTCCGAATCGCCTCCAGTATCGTTTCCGCGGTTGCCGCCTCCTCCATCAGGATGTCGAGCGGCGGTACGTCGGTGTCCCATTCGATCAACGTCGGCACCGGCCCGAAGCGGTGCAACGCCGCTTCGTAAAGCGCCCAGACCGGCGGCGCGACACGCGAGCCGTGATCGTCGATGCGCAACGCGCGCCCGTTCTCGAGCTGTCGCACGCTATGGCCGGCAAGATGGATTTCGCCGATGGCCGCCGGCGGCAGCGCGTCGAGATACGTCTGCGGATTCCAGCCGTGATTGCATGCGCTGACGTAGATGTTGTTCACGTCGCACAGAATCCCGCACCCCGTACGCTGCGCGACCTGGGCGAGGAACTCCCATTCCGGAATCGTCGAATGCGCGAAGCGAAGATAGGTGGACGGGTTTTCGACGAGAATCGGCCGGGCGAGCGCCGTCTGCACCTGATCGACGTGCCGGCATACGACGGCGAGCGCCTCTTCGGTCATCGGCAGCGGCAGCAGATCGGCGAGGTACGCGCCGCCTGCCGTGCTCCACGCCAGATGCTCGGAAACGAGGCCGGGCTGCACGCGCACCGCCACTTCGCACACCCGGGCGAGATGCACGGGATCCAGCCCGCCGGCGCTGCCGAGCGACAGGCCGACGCCGTGCAGCGACACCGGATAGTCGCGGCGGATCGCGTCCAGATACCGCGGGGCGGCACCGCCGCCCATGTAGTTCTCGGTATGCACCTCGAACCACGCCACCGCCGGGCGTTCGTCGAGCACGGCCCGGTGATGGCGAAAGCGCAGCCCGACGCCGACCCGTGCGGGAATCGGGCCGGCCGCCGCGCGCGCCGGGTTGACGGTCACGCTCATGGCTGCAGCGACGCTCAGCTCGACTTCAGCTTGCCGCCCGCGATCTTGCTGCAGTCACCTGCCGGCAGCAGCACGAACGACTTCGGGTCGCGCGCCTGCGTCGCCTGGCCGGCGCACGAATGCGCGCCTTCGGCGCAGTCGTTCTTCGCGACCGCGTTGACGCCATAGCACTTCTCGAGGTGGTTCTGTGCCATTCTGGCCATGTTGTCCTTCACGATCTGAGGCGGATTGCCCATGCCTTGTGCGTGCGCAGGCAGCGCCTGCATCGCGAGCGCCAAGCCGACTGCGGCGGTCAGCGACGAAATGGTCGAAACGGATGTGCTCATGGTGACTTCTCCGACGGTTGCGATCGCGAAGTTGCGACCTTGTCAGAAAGTTCGGTCACGCACGACCAAAGGTTACGCGGCGCGCTGAAAATCCTGCGCGCCGCTTGCCTCGTTCACTGATTGCGACCATGACCGACCCCAGAAACCGCCGCGGCACACGAATCCGGCTGGTCCGGCCTGAGCCGGCAGGCCAGGAACCGCCGGACACCCGCCCGAATGACGCAACCCGGCCCGACGGCTCGCCCGACTGGTCCGTGCTGATGGCCTGCGCGCAGCTCGGCGACCGCGACGCGTACCGCCGCCTGCTGCAGAGCATCACGCCGTACCTGCGCGGCCTGGCGTACCGTCAGGGCGTCCATCCCGACGCCGTCGAAGATGTCGTACAGGACATTCTTGCGACCGTGCACACCGTGCGCCACACGTACGACCCCGAACGGCCATTCGGTCCGTGGCTGCTGACGGTCGCGACGCGCCGCATCGTCGACGCGCTGCGCCGCGAAGGGCGTCTCGACGCGCGGGAAATCCCGCTCGACGACAAACATGAAACCTTGGTCGGCGCCACAGCGAATCTGATGGAAGAGGCAACGGATGCACGCGTGCTGCGTGAGACAATCGAGCGCCTGCCGCCCGGGCAGCGCGACGCGATCCGGATGCTCAAACTCGAGGAAATGTCATTGAAGGAGGCCGCGGTGGCGAGCGGCATGACTGTCGCCGCACTGAAGGTTGCGGTGCATCGCGGGCTGAAGAGCCTGCGCAAACTGCTCGTGAAGGGAGACGGCAAATGAGGCCCACCTCCGACCTGATCGAATCGCTCGTCGCCGATGCGCGGCCGGTGCGCCCGCTGCGCGCGCCGGTCGTGCGGGCGGCGGGCTGGCTGCTGTTTGCGGCGCTGGTGCTGGTTCTGGTCGGCGTCGCGCATGGCGTGCGGCCCGGCCTGATCACGAAGCTGCATCAGCCGGTTTTCGTGATGGGCGTGGCGGCGGCCGCGTTGACGGGCATCCTGGCTGCCGTCGCGTCGTTCGTCGCCAGCGTGCCCGGACGCTCGCTGCGCTGGCTGCTGTTGCCGCTGCCCGCCCTCGCGTTGTGGGTGTCGACGATCGGCTACGGATGCCTGACCGACTGGGTGACCATCGGCCCCGACGGCATATCGGCAGGCGAAACGGCGCGCTGCTTCGCGACACTCGGGCTGACCGGCATCCCGATGTCGCTCGCGCTGCTGATCATGCTGCGCCACGTGGCCCGGCTTGCGCCGGCACCCGTCGTGACGACGGGCAGCCTTGCGGTGTCCGCGCTGACGGCTGTCGCGCTATCGCTGTTTCATCCGCTCGACGCGACGGCCATGATCCTGCTGTGGAATTTCGGCGTCGCGGCGGTGCTGTCGATGGCCGGCACGCGGTACGCAAACCGGTTGTTCGCATGGGTGACGTCGCCCGTCCGATGACGACACAGGCGGCCGAACGCCCGGCGTTTCCGGCAATCACGCCGTTTCGTCGAGGGAACCGGCGATCGGCACCGCCGGCGCGTCACGTCCGCCGTGCCGCGGCGTGCAGACCGTGCGATCCAGGAGCACGCCGTCGACGCACGTCGGGACGTCAGCCGTTGCCGACTTTCGTCCCCTTGACGATCACGATGAACTCGTCGGCCGCCTTGCGATGGATCGCGGCCATGACGGCCCGTTCGCGCTTGCTGCCCGGCTCGCTGGAAACGACACCGGTCGCGTCTTTCGCCTTCGCGCCCAGCGGGAAGAAAACGAACGATGCGCGTTGCGGGGCATCCGGTTCGGCGCGCAAGCGCTTGTTCAGGATCTTCAGGTACTTTTTCTTCGAGACTTGTTTTGCAACCATCGCGCCCTCCTGAATGGATGTGATGCCAGCCAGCATACCAGCTTTGTTCGTGCATTCCGCACCGCCGAGCGCGGCTGCGCGGTGCGGCCGGCAAGCCGCCGCGCCCGCCGGACCGGTCACCGGATCCGCGTCACGCGGTTTTTTCAGCGGATACGGGTTCGTCCGCGCTGTAGACGGTCAGTCCTTCGATCGGATCCATCGGCAGGTCCCACGGACGCGCCGCGATCGCGCGCATCGCAGCGTCATAGCCGGCCTGCCGGCGGGCGGCAATGCCGGCCGGCGTGAAATCGATGTCCTTCAACTGGTTGTCCCCGGCAAGCCGGGGGGCGGCGAGCTTGATCAGGCGCATCGTGGTCTGGCAGCCCCACGCGGCCAGTTCCCGGACTTCGGACGTCGCGCGCTCGGCTTCCGGCACGTGCCTGACCAGTTCGCGGATCACGTGGCGCAAGCGGTGGATCTGCTGCTGACGCGCGATATGGCTGTCGGTGCGGCTCGCGTACTGGATGTCCTTCTGCCGTTCCGACACCTGCCAGATGCTTTCCGGCTCGGGGCCGACCGGATTCCACATCTGCACGGAGAAGATGACCGCGCTCCTGCGTGGCTTGTCGTCCAGCACCACCTCGACCGGGGTATTCGAATAGACGCCGCCGTCCCAATAGGGCTCGCCGTCGATCCTCACCGCAGGGAACGCGGGCGGCAGCGCGCCCGAACTCATGATGTGCTCGACGGTGAGGCGCTGGTCGCGCGAATCGAAATAGCGCATCGCGCCCGTGCACGCGTTCACCGCGCCGACGGTCACGCGCGGCCGGCCCGCATTCAGCAGGTCGAAGTCGACGAGCGAGGCGAGCGTGTCGCGCAGCGGCGCGATCATGTAATACGACGCGCGATCGACGCCCAATCGGGCCAGCGGCCCGAGCCACGATGCCGGATTGGGCCGGAAGAAACCGGCAATGCCGCCGCCGATGATCATCAGCTCTGCAAAGGTTTTGTCCCAGCCCGGCAGGATTGCGGGTGCGTGTACGCGCGTATGCTCGGTCACGCGATTCCAGAACTCGGTCAGCCGATGGGTGCGGTGTTCCGGCGGGTTTCCGGCAATCAGCGCCGCGTTGATCGCGCCGATCGACGTGCCGATCACCCAGTCGGGCTGGATGCCGGATTCGTCCATCGCCTGGTAGACGCCGAGCTGGTAGGCACCCAACGCGCCGCCGCCCTGGAAGACGAGAACGACTTGGCCGGGCAATTCCATGCATGCTGGCTGGCTTTCGGTCATGACAGGCCTCGCGGAGGGTGGTGTTGGGTCGGACCTCGATATTCCGATGAAGTGTAGGCGATCGGCGGGCGGTTCCTGAGGGTTGCCGGGGTGCGGCAATTGCTGCGGCGCCGCGTGCGCCGACGGTATCCGGCGAGCGACGTGTGACGTCGTCCGGCATGTCGTATTCGTTCATCACCCGGACAGGTCTGGAGAATCCGCGCGATTCGACCCACGTTGCTACATCGCGCGACACCGCGCTCGATCAGACCTCGGCGACGTCCCGCGCACGTCGCAGTTGACGTGCGGCCAGCTTGCGGCGCATCGCCTGATCGAGATGTTCCGTGGCAGTCTCCGGCGCAAGTCTCACGAACCCGGCAACATTGCGCGCGATCTGGATCGGGGTAACGATGACACCCCATGGCAGCCCCCACCATCCGCACACGGCGGACGTGAGCACTGCGATCGCCTGCTTCTTCCGGCCACATCGCTGGCAACAGACGTGGCGACGCGTGGTCCACCGGGTCACGAAGATCGTCGACACCACGCGATGAACCGCATGCACATCGACAGGCGCGTCGTCGCGCTTGCAGATCGGGCACGGCCCGTATCGGCAGTCGTCGACGTAAAGATGAACCCGGGTCGCAGGCAGCCGCTCGGCGACGACCAGCACCGGATGCCATTGCGCGCAGGTCGCGCTGCAGTAGCGGTTGCCGTCGAGCGAGCGACCGCCGATGAAGAATGTCTTGCCGCAGTTGCTGCACTCTGCCACGTTGCCCTCGGATGCCTGTCCGTCAATTGCGCGTGCTGGATCGATCCGTTGATGTCGCGGTGCGGTCAGCAGAACGCCCCGGCGCTCAGCGACCGGATCGCGATGGAATCGGTTCGATTCATCTGTTTTATCGGCGCGCGGCGAAAGGTCTTGAGCGAATCTTTGATGACAGTGCAATGTGCGCGCGAGAGACGATCCTCCGACTCGCGGTGTCACGCGAGGCGCGATGATGACGTGTTGATAGCGGTGGCGGACCACATATCAAGCGAGCCGCCAGTGCCCGTGCGCATCGCAACCCGAGCCTTCTCGTCACCTGATCCCGCTTCTCCGGAAGATCACGCCGTCCGGATGAACTCGATGAACGCCCGCAAAGCCGGCGGCACGAGACGCCGCCCGGAGTAGTAGAGGAACGGCCCCGAAAAGGGCCGCCACCATGGCTCGAGGATCGGCTCGAGCGCGCCGCGCTCGAGATGCGGACGCAACCAGTCTTCGAACAGATGCACGATGCCGGACCCGGCGATCGCGGCATCGACGATGAGATCGGTGGCGCCGCCGACCTGCACCAGCAGCGGCCCGGCGGGATCGACGCGCACGACCTCGCCGTCGCGCTCGAATTCCCACGGCGGCATCGCGCCGCTGCTGAAGCGGCCGAGCATGCATGCGTGGTCGAGCAATTCACGCGGATGCGCGGGCCGCCCGTGGCGATCGAGGTACGCAGGCGCCGCTGCGGTCGCGAACCGCTGCACACGCGGGCCGATCGGCACCGCGATCATGTCCTGCTCCAGCCGTTCTTCATAGCGAATGCCCGCGTCGCATCCGGCGGCGAGCACGTCGACGAAGCTCTCCTCCGCGATCACTTCGAGCCGGATCTCCGGATACGCAGCGAGAAACGGCGGCACGATGGCAGGCAAGACGAGCCGCGCCGCGCTGACCGGCACATTGAGCCTGAGCGTCCCCGCCGGCCGGTCGCGGAAGTCGTTGACCAGATCGAGCGCGGCCTCCACTTCGCTCAATGCTGGGCCGAGGCGCGCGAGCAGGCGAACGCCTGCTTCGGTAGGCACGACGCTGCGCGTCGTGCGATGAAGCAGCCGGACGCCCAGCCGGGCCTCCAGTCGGCGCACGGCCTCGCTGAGCCCGGACGCGCTGACGCCCGCGATGCGCGCGCCGTCGCGAAAGCCCTTTGCACGCGCGACGGTCAGGAATGCGTGCAGATCCGCCAGATCGACTTGCATCGTTCGCCTTTTCGCACAACCCGTGCGAATTATGTGCCCTTATCGCACGAGGATCCAACACTTAAGCTGGGGCCATCCATCGTGAGGAGATCGATCATGTCCAGCATCGAAACCGGCATCGAGCAGTCCGGCACATTCAAGCTCGGCGCGCGCACCGTGAAGCGGCTCGGCTACGGCGCCATGCAGCTCGCGGGGCCCGGCGTATTCGGCCCGCCCAAGGATCGCGGCGCAGCGCTCGCGGTATTGCGTGAGGCCGTTGCGTCCGGCGTCAATCACATCGACACCAGCGATTTCTACGGCCCGCACGTCACCAACCAGCTGATCCGCGAGGCACTTCATCCGTACGCCGACGATCTCGTCATCGTCACGAAGATCGGCGCGCGGCGCGGCGAGGACGGATCATGGCTGCCGGCTTTCTCGCCCGACGCGCTGACGCGCGCGGTGCACGACAACCTGCGCAACCTCGGGCTCGACGCGCTGGACGTCGTCAATCTCCGGATCATGTTCGACACGATCCAGCCCGCCGAGGGCTCGATCGAGGCGCCGCTTGCGGTGCTCGCCCGGCTTCAGCAGCAAGGCCTCGTGCGTCATGTCGGGTTGAGCAACGTCACGCCCGCGCAGATCGCGGAAGGACGCCGGATCTGCGAGATCGTCTGCGTGCAGAACCACTACAACGTCGTCCACCGGACCGACGATGCGCTCATCGACGCTCTCGCCCGCGACGGTATCGCCTACGTCCCGTACTTTCCGCTGGGCGGCTTCACGCCGCTGCAGTCCGCAACGCTGTCCGAGGTCGCCGCGCGCGTCGGCGCGACGCCGATGCAGGTCGCGCTCGCCTGGCTGCTCGCCCGCGCGCCGAACCTGCTGCTGATTCCCGGCACGTCGTCCGTCACCCATCTGCGCGAGAACCTCGCCGCCGGCGCGCTCGTGCTGCCGGATGACGCGGTCAGGGCGCTCGATGGTCTATCCGGCGGCGCCGCAGACTGAATGAAGCGAGGGCCGCCGTGCTCCCCCGATCCAACGGAAGCCCGCCGGCCCGCTCGTCAACCGAGGAACTCCTTCCTTCGCAACTGCACGACATCCCGCAACGGCGGTGCGCCGAACAAGCGGCTGTACTCGCGGCTGAATTGCGAAGCGCTCTCGTACCCGACGCTTGCGGCCACCGACCCGACGTCCGCGCCCTGCCCCAGCAACAGCCGCCGCGCCTCATGCAGCCGCAACTGCTTCTGGTACTGCAACGGACTCAGCGTGGTCACGTTCTTGAAATGATGATGCAGCGACGACACGCTCATGTTCACGACCTGCGCGAGCGCTTCCACCCGCATCGGCTCCGCGAAGTGATCGCGGATCCACTCGATCGCGCGGGAAATCCGGTGCGTCTGGCTCCCCGCCACCGCCATGTGCCGAAGCCGCGTGCCCTGCTCGCTCGTCATCAGCCGGTAGATCAGCTCCTTCTCGATCAGCGGCGCCATCACCGGAATGTCGGCCGGCGTATCGAGCAGCCGCACGAGGCGCAACGCGACGTCGAGCAGCGGCGGCGTGAGCTGCGCAAGCGCAATCCCCTCGCCCTCCGGCCCCGCGCCGGGCTCCGGCAACCGCATCTCCGCGGCCAGCTCGATGATGCGCTGCGGATTGAGCATGAACGACATGCACAGATAAGGCGCGTCCGGCGACGCCTTCGTGACCCGCGACAGGATCGGCAAGTCGACCGACGTAATCAGGCAATTCTGCGTGTCGTATTCGTACGCGTGACCGGCGACCACCACGCGCTTCGCGCCCTGCGCGGCGAGCACGAACGCGGCCCGCGACACGCCGCAGCCGAGATCGACCGGATGCGTATGCTTGTGGAACGCGAGCGCCGGAATCGCCGTCGGATGCGAGCCGTCGACCGGCGCAAAACGGCTGATCAGCGTCGCGAGCTCGCGCCGCCCGGATTCGCGCGACGCGGCAATATCGGTCATGTCCATCAGGATGCCTCGGTTCGTCCGGTTCCCCGGTTCGTCATGCTCCCGGAGCATAGCGAAGCCGCCGGACGCTCGCCGGGGATTTGCAGGATTGTTCAAGAAATTTGCAGGATTGTGTAGACGAAAAATCCGCCGGCTCGCGCACACTCCCGCGTATCCGGGCTTCGCACCGGGTTTTCCCCACGGAGACAGTCAATGTCCACATCGTTTGTCCTCAACGGCAAGAACGTCACGCTCGATGTCGATCCGTCGATGCCCGTCCTCTGGGCGATCCGCGAGCACACGGGCCTGACCGGCACGAAATTCGGCTGCGGAATGGCGCAGTGCGGCGCGTGCACGATCCATCTCGAAGGCCAGGCCGTGCGCTCGTGCGTGCTGCCGGTCGCCGGCATCGCCGGCAAGCACATCACGACGATCGAGGGCCTGCAGAGCAAGCCCGCCAAGGCCGTGCAGGCCGCGTGGGTCAAGCTGCAGGTGCCGCAATGCGGTTATTGTCAGTCCGGACAGATCATGTCCGCAACCGCGCTGCTGGAACAGAATCCGAAGCCGACCGACGCCGACATCGACGCCGCGATGAACGGCAATATCTGCCGCTGTGCGACCTATGCGCGGATCCGCTCGGCGATCCATGACGCCGCCGCCACGCTGGAGGCCTGATCATGACGACCGGACTCGATACCCCGAATGCGGTCCGCCCCGGGCGCCGCGCGTTCCTGAAGGCCGCCGGCGCCGCCGCGGTCAGCCTCACGATCGGTTTCGAATGGGTCGGCGCGGGCCGCCGCGCGATGGCCGCGACGGCGCCTGCCGCTGCCGCCGAATTTGCGCCGAACGCGTTCCTGCGCGTGACGCCGGACGGCATCGTCACCGTGATCGCGAAACACGTCGAGCTGGGCCAGGGCGCGTACACGGGCATTGCGACGATCGTCGCCGAAGAGCTCGACGCCGACTGGTCGAGCGTGCGCGTCGAGAGCGCGCCCGCCGACGCGAAGCGCTACGCGAACCTCGCGTTCGGCACGATGCAGGGCACGGGCGGCAGCTCCGCGATGGCGAACTCGTGGCAGCAGCTTCGCGAAGCCGGCGGCAAGGCCCGCGCGATGCTCGTATCGGCCGCCGCGGCGCGCTGGAAGGTGCCGGCCGGCGAGCTGACGACCAAGGACGGCTTCGTCACGCACGCGAAGAGCGGCAAGCAGGCGAGCTACGGCGCGCTCGTCGCGGAGGCGACCGCGCTGCCGGTGCCCGACAAGGTCACGCTGAAGCAGCCGGCGGAATTCCGGCTGATCGGCCACAAGATCCCGCGCGTCGACGCGTCGGCGAAGTCGGACGGCACCGCGCAGTTCACGCTCGACGTGTCGTTCCCCGGGATGCTGGTGGCGGTCATGCAGCGCCCGCCGCGCTTCGGCGGCAAGGTCCGGTCGTTCGACGCGACGGCCGCGAAGGCGGTGCCGGGCGTCGTGTCGGTCGTGCAGGTGCCGCGCGGCGTCGCGGTCGTCGCGACGGGCTTCTGGGCCGCGAAACAGGGCCGCGACGCGCTGAAGGTCGATTGGGACGAGACGGGCGCCGAGAAGCGCAGCTCGGGCGAGATCATGCGCGAGTACCGGCAGCTCGCCGCAAAGCCCGGCGTGTCGGCCCGCAAGGACGGCGACGCGGACGCGGCGATCGCCGGCGCCGCGCGCAAGCTCAGCGCGTCGTATGAATTCCCGTATCTCGCGCACGCGCCGATGGAGCCGCTCGACGCGGTCGTCAAGCTGACGCCCGACAGCTGCGAAATCTGGGCCGGCGACCAGTTCCAGACGGTCGACCAGGGCAACGCCGCGCAGGTCGCGGGCCTGAAGCCCGAGCAGGTGAAGATCCACACGATGTACGCGGGCGGCAGCTTCGGCCGGCGCGCGAACGTGTGGTCGGACTACGTGGTCGAGGCCGTGTCGATCGCGAAGGCGCTCGGCGCGAACGGCAAGCCGGTCAAGCTGCAGTGGACGCGCGAGGACGACATCACGGGCGGCCTCTATCGCCCGATGTACTTCCACAAGCTCGACGCGGGCCTGACCGCCGACGGCAAGCTGGTCGGCTGGCGGCACCGGATCGTCGGCCAGTCGATCCTCGGCGGCACGCCGTTCGAGCCGGTGATGGTCAAGAACGGCATCGACGCGACGTCGGTCGAGGGCGCGGCGAACCTGCCGTACGCGGTGCCGAACGTGTCTGTCGAGCTGACCACCACGAAGACCGGCGTGCCGGTGCTGTGGTGGCGCGTGGTCGGCAGTTCGCACACCGCTTACGCGGTCGAGGCGTTCATCGACGAGGCCGCGCACGCGGCGGGCAAGGATCCGTACCTGTTCCGCCGCGACCTGCTCGCGAAGGAGCCGCGCATGCGCGCGGTGCTCGAGCTCGCCGCCGAGAAGGCCGGCTGGGATCCGGCGAAGCCGCTGCCGAAAGGCCGCGGGCGCGGGATCGCGGTCGCCGAGGCGTTCAAGAGCTATGTCGCGCAGGTCGCCGAGGTGTCGGTCGGCGCGGACGGCAAGGTGAAGGTGGATCGGATCGTCTGCGCGGTCGACTGCGGGATCGCGATCAACCCCGACATCGTCGCCGCGCAGATGGAAGGCGGCATGGGCTTCGGGCTCGGCGCGGTGCTGCACAGCGCGATCACGCTGAAGGACGGCCTGGTCGAGCAGCGCAACTTCGATGGCTATCACGTGCTGCGGATCGCCGAGATGCCGAAGGTCGAAGTGCACATCGTGCCGTCGGCCGAGGCACCGACCGGCGTCGGCGAGCCCGGCGTCGCGCCGGTCGGGCCGGCGGTCGCGAACGCGATTTTCGCGGCGACGGGCAAGCGGCATTACACGCTGCCGTTCGATTCGGGTGATGCGGCGAAGGCGTGATGCGTGGATGGGCCGGCCGCGGGGGCGAAAGGCGCCCGCGGCCGGAAACTTATCCGCCGCCCCACGTTACGCGAGACGTAACGCCCGTAACGTTCCCGCCGATGCTACGTAACATTCCTTCAAAGTCGATCCGACCCCGCTGCTACGTGCCGCGTTAAGAATTCTTTTAGATTCAACGCAGTCGCGGGTTCGCGCAGGTTCCGACGCCTGCACGCCCGAACATGGCCCGGAATTTGCGGTAATCCCCTTGCAAACACTCCTTAATGGACATGCGAGGGCCACCATGGATTGCAAATACCTGTACATCGACAACATAAAGGTCAACTTCGTGCGCCGCACGATCGAGATCGACGACAAAGCCGTCGACATCACGCCGCGCGAATTCGACGTCGTCGAATTCCTGCTCGACAACATGAACAGGATCGTATCGCGCCAGGCAATCCAGGAAGCCGTATGGGGCCGTGAACTCGCCGTGTCGTCGCGCACGCTCGACACCCACATCTCGCGGATCCGCTCGAAACTGCTGCTCGATCACGACAAGAACCTGCGAATCATCCCGATCTATGCGGTCGGCTACCGGCTCGTGCTGTTCGGCGCGGCGATGACGCATGTCGAGCGACACGACGTGGCGCCGGTGATGCGCGCCGCGCCGCACACCACGATGATGGCCGATTACGCGTAACCGTCCGACGCGACGCCGCGCCGCCCCGCCCTGCCGGGGCGGTCGCGCGTTCGCGTACGGCCTGCCCGCCGCTGCAACGGCCGATCGCCTCTGCGGAAGTCACCGGGCCGGCGTATCCGGAATGCCTGCCTGACGGCGCTCGTTCGGGCGCTTGGCGCGCCATGCCTGCCTTGGCTCGCACCGGCCGTCTCCGGTCGGTCGATCGACTGACGTCACGCCGCCAGCCCCCGCCTGCTTCGTAAATCCCTGACCGAGCCGTCGTCGCCCGACGCACCCGACTACGGATTCCGGCGCCGCACGTTCCCCCACCCGTCCCTACAATCGACGCAGCAGCGGCGCGCGTCACGCGTGCCGCCCGACCTCAAACAACCCGTCGATCCGACGCCGAATTCGCCCTGATCCCGCCGTGCATGCGCTGTCCCTGACGAATGCCGACGCCGACGACGCCGCGGATCGGGCTGCACGTCACGCCTCCGTGCCGACCGCCGCCGCACCGGCTGCGGTCGCGCTCGATGCGTCGCCGTATCTGCCGCGCCTGAGCGCCGCCGCCGCGCGCGGGCTGTCGCACGCGTACGGCGCGACGGCCGGCGTCCCGCTGACGCTCACGCTCGGCGAGCATGCATACGAGGTACGGTGGCGCGTCGACGCCGAACCTGCCGCCGACGCACACGCATACCGCTTCGTCGTCGGACCGGCCACCGGCACGCTGTGGATCGATCCCGTCGCGGAAGCGGAATGGCTCGGCGATGCAGCCGATCCCGCGGTGCCGGCGGTGATCCGCGCGGCGCTGCTTGCCGATCTCGGCGCACCGCTCGCTGCGACGCTGCAGGCTGCCACACGTCAACGCGTCGAACTGCTGCCGCCGTCCGCGTCGCTGCCCCCATCGCAAGCGTCGCACGCCTCGAACGCATCGCCGTCCGCGCTGCGCTTCGCGCTGCGCCGCGCGGACGGTGCGTGGCGCTGTCACGGCGCACTGCTGTTCGACGTGCCGGACGCACTTGCGGTGTTCTTCGCCGCCGCGCCCGCCGCATCGCCGGACGCACGCGCCGCCTGCGCGAACCTGCCGGTGCCGCTCGTGTTCGAAATCGGCCGCACGGAACTGACGACGGCCGAGCTCGCCGACGTCGTCTCCGGCGACATCATCGCGATCGAGCGCTGGCGTGCGCACGACCAGAACCTGCTGTGCGTCGCGCGGCTGCCGGCCGTGCCCGCGTGGGAGATCACCGGGCGGCCGTCCGGCACGCGGCTGACCGTCGAACGAATCAGGGAGATGCCTTTGGAACCGACCCGCACCGACACCCCGCCCGCGACGTCGCACGATGCGCCGCCCGCCGAACCGCCGCGCCCGCTCGACGGCCTCGCAGTCGACCTGCGCTTCGAGCTGCCGCCGACGTCGATGCCGCTCGGTGAACTCGCGGCGCTGCAGCCGGGCGCGGTGATCGAGCTGCAGCAAGGGATCAACCAGAGCGTGATCCATCTCGTCGCGAACGGGATGCTGATCGGCACGGGCCACCTGATCGCGGTCGGCCAGAAGCTCGGCGTGCGCGTCGTCACGCTCACGCAACCCGCGCCGCGCGAGCGCTGACCGATGGGCAGCCTGCCGAATCCGGTCGCGCTGATCGCGGTCATTGCCGCGCTCGGCATCGCACCGTTCGCCGCGTTGATGGTGACGAGCTATACGAAGCTCGTCGTCGTGCTCGGCCTGCTGCGTTCCGCGCTCGGCGTCCAGCAGGTGCCGCCGAACCTCGTTCTGAACGGCATCGCGCTGATCCTGTCGCTGTTCATCATGGCGCCCGTCGGGATGTCGATCCGCGATGCGCTGCAGCAGCGCCACTTCGATGCGTCGGGCCAGCTGTCGACCGCCGACGTCGGCGCGCTCGCCGATGCCGCGCTGCCGCCGATCAAGGACTTCCTCGTGTCGCACACGCGGCAGCGCGACCGCGAATTCTTCGTGCGCACCGCGACGTCGGTATGGCCGAAGAACCGCGCGGAAGGCATCAAGGACGACGACCTGCTCGTGCTGGTGCCGAGCTTCACGCTCGCCGAGCTGACGAAGGCGTTCCAGATCGGCTTCGTGATCTATATCGTGTTCATCGTCGTCGACCTGCTGGTCGCGAACATCCTGCTCGCACTCGGGATGCAGATGATCTCGCCGACGACGATCTCGGTACCGTTCAAGCTGTTGCTGTTCGTCGCGCTCGACGGCTGGTCGCTGCTCGTGCACGGGCTCGTGCTGTCGTATCGGGTCGCCGGATGAACGCGCGCGGGCGGCGAGCCGTTGCCGCGTGCGCGTCCGCGCTGGCCGCGCTCGCGTTCGCGTGCATGCAGCCGGGTGTCGTCCGCGCCGCCGGTGAACGCGCCAACGAACGCGCCCACTTCGCGCAGCTCGCGCGCGCATGCGCGCCGAACGTCGATCCGCAAACGCTCGCCGCGCTCGTGCGCACCGAATCCGGTTTCAATCCGTACGCGATCGGCGTGGTCGGCGGCCATCTGACGCGCCAGCCGCTGTCGCTCGCCGAAGCGCAGGCGACCACGCGCGCGCTCGCGGCGCGCGGCTTCAGCTACAGCGTCGGGCTCGCGCAGGTGAACGAACGCAACTTCACGAAATTCGGACTGGACGACTCGACGATGTTCGAGCCGTGCCGCAACCTGCAGGCGGGCGGCGCGATCCTGACCGAATGCTACGCACGCTCGACCGGCACGGGCCGGCCGGCGCAGGCCGCGTTGCGCGCGGCGCTGTCGTGTTATTACAGCGGGAATTTCACGACGGGGTTCTCGAGCGGCTACGTGAATCGCGTTGTCGCGAGCGCGCGCGACAACGCACGCGAAGGCGGAATCGAGCCGATTCCCGTCGTGCGCGACGTGCCGCCGCCCGCGCGCAAGCGGCGCATGGCCGCCGTGCAGACCACGCCTGCGGCGCGCGCGCGCATGCCGGTTGCGTCGCGGTCGGCGGGCGACGCGCCGTCATGCCACGCGCGTCCGGTCGTGATGATGTGTCATGGATTGGGGGCTGCGGAAGCGAAACGGTTGTGCGTGCGGTGTCTCGATCAGTGATGCGGCCGGTCGGACGGGTCGATGCGGGCCACCGTGGCGCCACGAATGTCGTGCGCCACGAGTGCGGCGTGAACGACGCCTGACTCGATCATGCTCGCGACAAATCGATCCAGAAGGAGAGCAGCCGCCGAGCGCCCTTTCGGCGTGCCCATCGCCTGTTCGATGACCATGAAGCGGCCGGGGAGCATGCGCAGGCCACGCAAACGGCCCATATCGTATTCCAGTTGCTGCCGCACGCCTGCCGCAACTTCGCCCCCTTCCGCCAGCATCGTGTCGACGACGGCCGGGGACGTCGCCGATCTCACGATCGTCGCGTGCTGAAGCGTGCGCGTGAGGTAGAGATCGTATGCGCTACCCTTGCCTACGACAACCCGGGTGCCCGTTCCGTCCACCTGCTCGTTCGACTGGATGGGAGAGGCCTCGGGGACGAGATACGTCCCTTCGATCAGAACATACGGACGGGTTTGTTCGATTCCCTTGCCACGTATCGGGTCGCGCGCGACGAACGCAATGTCCCATTCGTCGCGCTCGCATCCCGATACCACGTCGCCGGCCGCATCGTATGTCACGAGCCTGAGTGGCACGTCGAGCAGACGGGCCAGATTCGCGGCCAGATCGACAGAGACGCCCTTCGCTTCGCCGGATGCCGGATCGCGATGGGCGAGGATCGGATTGCCGAAGTTGATTGCCGCGCGCAGACACCCGGTCGGCGTCAGCTCCGCGATGCCCAGCGATGTCAAGAATGCGCCGCCATGTTCCATAGGATTCCTCTCGTTGGCAGGCGTCACGCGACCCGGCTCGACGGATCCGCCACGCTGGGACATCCGGCACGCACCGCTACTTGACCTGATTCACAAACTCATTCGTATAGGTTCTGGACAGGTCGATGTGCTTGCCCTTGATATTGGGATTGAAGTCGGTCAGCACCCGCAGCACGGTTTCCGGACCGCCTTCAGGCATCTTCCCGTCCGGCGAGTACATCGGCAGCGAAGCCTTCAGCGCCTGGACGTAGAGCGCCTTGTTGCCGCCGTAGTAATCGGCCGGCATCTTTGCCGCGATCTCGTCTGCGGAGTGGGTATGGATGAAGCGCAGCGTCCTGACGAATGCCCTCGCGAGCTTCGCCGCTTCCGCCTTGTGGCCTTCCGCCCAGCTGCGCTGCACATACAGGCTGGACGCCGGATAGAGCCCGCCGAGCGCGGCCTTGGTACCGTCGACGCTGCTCAGGTCCACGAGCACCGTCGCATCGCCGCCTGCTCGAAGCAGCGATGTCGTAGGCTCGGTCGTCCATGCGACTTCCACGCGTTTCTGCTTCAGCGACGCAATCAGGCTGTTGCCCGCACCAACCGGCAGCGTCGAATAGTCGGTCGTCTTGAGACCGTGGCGCGACGCGAGATACTGCCCCAGGAACATCGACGAAGAGCCGAGCCCCGTCACGCCGAGCGTTTTCCCCTTGATGTCACCCATGTTCCTGATCTGGCCGGCGGCGTCCGAACGCACCATCTCCATTCCGCCCGGCACCAGCCCGAAGATCACGATGCTCTGGATTTCCTTCCCTTTCGCCTGCAGGTCGATCGAATGATCGTAGAACCCGACGACCGCTTGCGCAGCGCCGGCGAGCAACTCGTTCTCGGCGTCCACGCCTGCCTGCTGCGACTGGAGTTCGACGTCGAGCCCCTCATCCTTGAAGTAACCGAGATTCTCGGCAAGCTTCGGCGGCAGATAGATCAGCTTGTTGATGCCGCCGACAAGGATCGTGATCTTCTCCGCCGCAAGCGCGGGGGCGCCATGGAAAGCGCACAACGCGGCTGCGACGATGACGGTACGGCGCACGGACCGATGCATGGGATGTCTCCTCCTTTGAATTTGAGATGGATGCGGTCCGCTTGACCGCATCTGAAGCGACGCAAGCTTACGCGACGTTCACGATCGACGCCGGAACCAAGACGGAACCTTCCATCAGCCGACGGGCGCTTCGGCTCATGATGGCCCTGGTCACGACCCACGTGCCATCACGCTGCTCCGCTTGCGCACCGACAGCCATCGTCCCCGACGGATGACCGAAACGAAGTTGCTCGATGGTCCTGCCGCCCACGAGTCGATGGACGATCGTGCCCGGAATCGCGCCTGCCACGGCCAACGCGACGGCACCCGTTCCTGTCATCGCATGATGGAGCCTGCCCATCGACAGAACGCGTGCGTTGATGTCCACGCTGTGCGGATCGACCCGCTTGCCGCTCGACGCGACGTATTCCGACGGTGCCGACACGAACGCCAGTTTCGGCGTGTGAGGGCGTCGCGACGTCACTTCTTCAGGCGTCGCGGCCAACCCCATTTGAACGGCCGCATGAGCACGGATCGCCTCGCATTTCTCCAGCAGCGCGGCGTCATCGTTCACGTCTTCCTGCATTTCGTTCCCGCGCAGGCCGAGAGCTTCCGCGCGGATGAAAATCGCCGGGTTACCGGCATTGATCATCGTGACCTCGAACGTGCCGTAGGCGGGCACGTCGATCGAATCGACAGAATTTCCGGTCGGGAACATGCCGCCGGCGGCCTCGTCATCAACTTCGGCACCACCGGGATCGAGGAATTCGAGGCGGATTTCGGCCGCCGGAAAGGCGACGCCATCGAGTTCGAAATCGCCATCCTCGACCACCTCGCCGTCCTTCATCGGCACGTGGGCGATGATCCTTGCGTTGATGTTGGCCTGCCAGATGCGCACCGTCGCGACGCCGTTGTCCGGTGCGTCGACGAGGCCCTGCGCAATCGCGAACGGACCGACCGCCGAAGTCAGGTTCCCGCAGTTGCCCGACCAGTCGATCACGGGGCGATCGATCGACGCCGCGCCGAACAGATAGTCGACGTCGCAATCCGGCCGTGTGGACCGGCTCACCACGACAACCTTGCTCGTGCTCGACGTCGCGCCGCCCATCCCGTCGATCTGCTTGCCGTACGGGTCCGGGCTGCCGATCACGCGAAGCAGGATCCGGTCGCGTTGCGCGTGGTCCGCAGGCAGACAGTCGGCACAAAAGAACACGCCTTTGCTGGTGCCCCCGCGCATATGGACGGCGGGAATGCTGTACTGCGCCATGTGTCACTCCTCGATGGTCTTGAATACGATGCAGACGGGGCTACCCGTCTCGACGACGCAGCCGGTCGGCACCGGTGTGCCCGTGGCCGCGTCGATTGCGTACTGGATGATCGTGTGCGAATGCTCGTTCGCGACGTACAGACGGCGGCCGTCGGGACTCAAGCAAAGGAAACGCGGGCACTTCCCGTGCGCGGATGTCCAACGGACCTCGCCGGGCAGTCCCGTGCCGGAATCGAGCGCAACGGTCGCCACGCTGTCGTGCCCGCGGTTCGTCACGTACAGCGAGCGGCCATCCGGCGCGATCGCGATCCCGGCCGCGCGAGACTGCCCGTGGAATTCGGCGGGGATGATCGGGACCGTGTTCAGCGGTTCGAGCTGTCCGCCCTGCGGCTCGAACGACCACGTGGTGACCGTGGAGTCGAGCTCGTTCGACACGTAGACCAGCGGCCGCTCCGGATGGAATACGGCATGGCGCGGCCCCGCGCCTTCACGGCAGCGCGCGTGTTGCACGACCGGCGCGCCCTCCGTCCAGCGAACGACGAACAGCGTGTCCAACCCCTTGTCCGGAACGACGTGCCAATCCGTATCGAAGCGACGCGTCACATAGCGCGAAATGTGATGCGGATGCGACCCGGTCTGCTCGACGGAATGCGGCCCCGTCCTGCCGGTCAACACGAGCGCCGGAGAAACGGGTTCGCCCAGTCGGCCATCGTCGGCGATCGCCAGCCGGCTTGCAGTGCCCGTCGCATATCCCGCCACGACGAGCGACGAGCCGTCACGAGACAATGCCAGATGGACCGGATTGCGTCCGTCGCAGGGCCGGCTGTTCAGCGCAGCAATGCGCCCCGTCTCCGGGTCGACGCGAAACGCGCTGACCGAACTGCCGTCGCCGTGCACGGCGTACAGCGCATCCTGATTGGCGTTGAGCGCAAGGAAGCTCGGGTTGACGAGCGGCTCGAGCGTCTGCACGTACTCCCAGACACCGGCTTCGTCCACCTCGTACACGACGATGCCAGTCCCGCGTGCGTTGCGCTCTCGCGTGGTGCGGCACCCCACGTATGCGAATGTACGCGACATGATCAGGCCGCCTCGCCTATTTCCCCGGCAATCCGCGGAAGCAGGCCGCCGGCGTTGAAGATTTCCGCCTCCTCGTCGGTATCGATCCGGCACCTGACGGGCACCTTGACGACTTCCCCGTTCTTGCGCGTGATCCGCAGCGACACCGGCATCGACGGTGCGATCGGGCCGCCAAGCCCGTCGATCGCGAATACTTCGGAGCCGTCGATCCGCAGCGACTTCCGGTCGATTCCATCCGGGAATTCGAGCGGCAACACACCCATACCGACCAGGTTCGAACGATGGATGCGCTCGAAATTCTCGCAGACCACCGCGCGCACGCCGATCAGCCGCACGCCTTTCGCCGCCCAGTCGCGCGACGAGCCTGAGCCGTAGTTTCTGCCCGCAATCACGATCAGCTCCTGGCCGCGCGCCATATACTGCTCGGCCGCGTCGAACAGACGCACGATCGTGCCGTCGGGCTCCATCCGCGTCAGCGATCCTTCGCTCCCATCCGCCATCTCGTTGCGCAGGCGGTTGTTCGCGAACGTCGCGCGGATGGCCACCTCGTGATCGCCACGGCGCGTGCCGTACGAATTGAAATCAGCCGGCTCCACGCCCTGCGCGATCAGATATTCGCCCGCGGCGCTCTCCGGCAGAATGGCACCCGACGGAGACAGGTCGTCGGTCGTCACGTTGTCGCCGAACACGCCGATTGCGCGCATCCGGTCGAAATGTGCGGGTTGCGTCAGGCGCTGCTGCCAGTACGGCGGCCGGCGAATGTAGTTGCTGTCGTCGCGCCACGGAAAGCACGCGGGAACCGTGTCCGCTCCGTCGATTCGGTCTGACGTACGAAACATCTCCGTATAGACGCGCAGATACTGGTCACCGTGGACACTTGCGCCGAGCAGGCGGTCGATCTCGTCGTCGGTCGGCCACAGATCTTTCAGGCAGACGGGGTTGCCATCCCTGTCGGTTGCGATGACACCGTTCTCGATGTCCACGTTGATCGTTCCCGCGATCGCGTAAGCGACCACCAGCGGCGGCGAAGCCAGGAACGCTTCCTTGACGCGCGGGTGGATGCGGCCGTTGAAGTTCCGGTTGCCCGACAGCACGGCAACGGCATGCACGTTGCGGCTGACGATGTCACCCTCGATCGCCTTCGGCAGCGGCCCCGACATCCCGTTGCACGACGTGCAGCCGAAACCGATGATGCCGAAGCCCAGCGCTTCGAGCGGCCGCATCAGATCCGCGGCCCGCAGATAGCTCTCGACCGGCTTCGACCCCGGTGCGAGCGAGGTCTTGACCCACGGCTTGCGCTCGAGTCCCAGCTCGAGCGCCTTGCGGGCCACCAGCCCGGCCGCGATCATGTTGCGCGGATTCGACGTATTTGTGCAGCTCGTAATCGCAGCGATCACGACCGCACCGTCATCGAGCGGAACCGCCGAGGACGGCGAGTCCGGCCCTGCGGAATGCAGGCCCGGCCGCGCAATGCCTTTGGCAACGAGGCTCGAAAGCGGCACGCGGTCGTGCGGGTTCGACGGCCCCGCAAGCGCACGCGCCACACCGGACAGGTCGAACGACAGAACCCGATCGTACTCGGCATCCGCGAAATCGTCGGCCCACAGCCCCTGCGCCTTCGCATAGCTTTCCGTCAGCGCGATTTGGGCATCGGACCGCCCGGTGAGACGCATGAAGTCCAGCGTCTTCTCGTCGATCGCAAAGAGCGCAGCGGTCGCGCCGAATTCCGGCGCCATGTTTGAAATCGTCGCGCGATCGCTCAGCGTCATCCCTCGGGCGCCTTCCCCATGGAACTCGATGATCGCGCCGACGACCTTCTGCTTGCGCAGGAACTCGGTCATCGCGAGCACCAGGTCGGTCGCAGTCACGCCCGGCTGGCGGAATCCCTTCAGTTCGACGCCGACGACGGTCGGCAGCCGCAGCCAGACCGCACGCCCCAGCATCACGGATTCGGCTTCGATACCGCCAACGCCCCAGCCGAGCACACCAATCGCGTTGATCATCGTCGTGTGGCTGTCCGTCCCGACGAGCGTATCGGGAAACGCGATGCCGTCCTTGACCTGAATGACCGGCGACAGATGTTCGAGGTTGACCTGATGCAGGATGCCGTTGCCGGGCATCAGCACGTCGAGATTCGAAAACGCCTCCTTGCACCACGCGAGGAACTCGAAGCGCTCGGCGTTCTTCCGCTGTTCGACCGCCATGTTCTTCGCCAGCGCTTGCGGATCATCTCCCGCGACCTCGACGTTCAGCGAATGGTCGACCACCAGGTGCGTCGGCACGACCGGATTGACTGTCGCCGGGTCCCCGCCTGATTCAGCGATGGCGTCGCGCATACCGGCAAGGTCGACCAGCGCGGGGGTGCCGAGCAGGTCCTGCAATACGACGCGTGCCGGATAGTAAGGAAAGTCGACGTCGTGACGACGCTCGGCCAGCGCCTGCAAATAGCGGCTGGACTCGGCGGCGGGTTGCCGACGGATGACGTTCTCTGCGAATACCCGGACGCAGTAGGGCATGCGGGCGAAAGCCGCCGGATCGACGGACTGCATCGCGTCTGCGACGCTGGCGTATTCGGCGGACGGGTGCGAAAGGGTGCGGGACATCGGGGTTTTCTCCAGCGCCATACCAGGCTGCTTGCGTTTCGATGTTGTGCATTCTATGATCACAAAACGCAATACGCAAATGCAGCCGCGCTCGGGAATTACCCTGACCGCCGGATGCCGGCCCGTCATCGAAGGAAGCAGGCAATGGCAAAATCACACCCCGGCTTTTCAGTTGCACCGCCGCGTCCGGCGGTCGTGAATGGCCATTTGCCGCCTGCAACAGACATGGAACCCTCCGCTGAAACGCCCGCCGCCGTGCTGACCCCGCTCCAGACCCGCGTCGCGCGGGAAATCCTGGCGCTGGCCAGACGGGAAGACCTTGCGATCGGCGACCGGCTTGCAGAATCGATCCTCGCCGAAAAGATCGGCACGTCCCGCACGCCCGTCAACGTGGCCCTGCATCACCTGGTTTCGCTCGGCGTGGTCTATTACGACGCGAATCGTGGCTTCTTCATGGCCAGGCCCGCGCGAGACGTGACGGACGTCGCCGCGCAATTCTTCAACGAGCCGGACGACCCGCTTTACTTGAAGATCGCGGACGACCGCCTCGCGCATCGTCTGCCCGATGTCGTGACCGAGGCCGACCTGATGCGCCAGTACGACGTGTCGCGCAGCGAACTCCGCCGGGTGTTGTCGCGCATGCAGGAGGAAGGCTGGATCGAGCGGCAGGTCGGCCACGGCTGGCAGTTCATGCCGATGATCGATTCCGTCGAAGCGTACGAAGAGAGCTATCTGTTCCGCGCCGCGATCGAGCCGACCGGCGTGATGTCGCCGACCTTCAGCGCGAACCGTGTCGAACTGGAAGAACTGCGACGCCGGCAGCGCTTTATCGCCGAAGGCGGCTACCTGACCATGAACTCGGTGGAACTGTTCGAGGCGAACAGCGAGTTCCATGAAACGATCGCGAAATGGTCCGGAAACCGTTTCATCGCGCAGTCGGTCCGCCGGATGGACCGGCTGCGCCGCCTCGTCGAGTATCGGCAGGCCAGGGCCCGCAAGCCCAGGCAGGAACAGGCGCTCGAACATCTCGCGATTCTCGATGCGATCGCGCAGCACGACCTGCTCCGCGCGGCAACGCTCTTGCGCGACCACATCGAGGGCGCGCGGCGCGCCAAGGTTCACGCACAGGAGGTCTTCACGCCGCGGACGTGATGCCCGCTTGCTTTTCCGCGGTCCGGGCGGGCCGCTTTTTTTAACAGCATGATTGCGTTTTGTGATTATAAAACGCTTAAATACGAGCCTGCGCCACTCCGGCGGCTGAGGCTCCGGAACAGAGACGACCGGGCTGCTGGCGCTGATGCGCTCCCCGACGCTCTGGGGGCTCGCAATCACGCAAGGCTGCAACGTGTACACGCAGTATCTGTTCCTGACATGGCTCCCCAGCTATCTGCAGGCAAGCCGCCACCTGAGCCTGGCGCACACGGGCCTGTTCTCGGCCGTGCCGTACGCGACGTCTGTCGTTCTGTGCATCGTGATCGGCCGACTGAGCGATCACTACCTGAAAAAGGGCGGAGTCGGCACCGGGCGCCGCCGCAATGCCGTCGCACTTGCGATGCTCACCGGCGCGGCGATTCTCGCGGTGCCGTTTACATCGAACCTCGCCACGCTGTTCGTCGTCTTCTCGATCACGCTGACCGGCATCGCGTCGACCACGTCGCTCAACTTCGCGCTGCTGAACGACCTCCTGCCGAGTTCGCGCGACATCGCCAAAGCAATGGCATTCGTGGTCGTCGGCGGCAATCTCTTCGGGATGGTCGCGCCGATCGCAACAGGCTACGTGATCAATGCCACGGGCAGCTACGACTGGGCGTTCGGTATTGCCGGCTTTCTCCTGCTCGGGGGCGCATTGGTCGTCCTCACGATGACTCGCTCGCCGATGCTGCGAAATCGCGGCGCTGCGGCAAATCGTGTCACGGCCTGAATTCATCCCCATGACCGAAAGCGGATGCGGACGACGAACGCCCGCCGCACCGCTCAGCCCCCCTCAGGCTATCGACAACCGCTCCTGCGCCACCCCCGCCGCGCTGCCCGCCCGCTGCGTCTCGAGCCATGCCTGGAACATCAGCACCGTCCACAGCTGATGCTGGCAGTTCAGCCGCCCGGTCTGATGCTGCTGCCACAGCCGGTCGACCGCACCCGCATCGAAAAAGCCCTCGGCCCGCAGCCGCGCGGGACGCAGCAGTTCCTGCGCCCAGTCGCGCAACGACCCGCGCAGCCAGTGATCGACGGGCGCGCAGAAACCCTGCTTCGGCCGGTCGATCAGCTCGGTCGGCACGTACCGGTCGAGCAGCCGGCGCAGCAGCACCTTCGGCTGGCCGCCCTCGGGCAAGCGCACCGACGCCGGCAGCCGCCACGCGAACTCGACGACGTGGTGATCGAGGAACGGCGTCCGCGTCTCGAGGCTGACCGCCATCGCCGCGCGGTCGACCTTCGCGAGGATGTCGGTCGGCAGGTACGTGAGCGTGTCGATCGCCATCGCCTGTTCGGCGAAGCTCAGGTGCGCGGGCCAGGCGGATGCCGTGTCGAGCGGCGTCGGCGGCTCCTGCCCCGTCAGCGCGATGCGTTCCGGATGATGTACCGACGACATCAGCAGCCGGTACAGGCCGATGCGGCTTTCGGCAGTCATCACGTGGCCGAGCTTGTGCAGCCTGTCGCCGATGCGCGTCCCGGACTCGCGCGCGTCCGCGCCGCCCCACGCGCCTTGCGCGATCGCCGCGAGCTGGTCGGCATGATCGGGCCGCAGCGCATGCAGCGCGGCGGCAATCCGCGCGCGCACGGCCCCGGGCACGCGGTGCAGCTTGCGCCACAGGCGCGGCGTCAGGAAATAGCGCGTATAGCCGCCGAACAGCTCGTCGCCGCCGTCGCCGGACAGGCTCACCTTCACGTGCCGGCGCGTCAGCTCGGCGACGAGGAAAGTCGGGATCTGCGACGCGTCGGAAAACGGCTCGTCGTAGATCGACGGCAGCTTCGGCACGACCTCGAGCGCATGGTCGGCGGTCACGTACAGTTCGGTGTGCCGCGTGCCGAGATGGCGCGCGACGGCTTTCGCATAACCGGCTTCGTCGTAGCCGGCCTCGTGGAAGCCGATCGTGAACGTGTCGACCGGCGTCGCCGACTGCGCCTGCATCAGCGCGACGATCGCCGACGAATCGATGCCGCCCGACAGGAACGCGCCGAGCGGCACGTCGGCCTCCATCTGCCGCGCGACCGCCTGGCGCAGGATCGTGTCGAGCTGGCCGACGGCTTCCTGCGCACTACCGTCGAACGGATGTTCGCGCCCCGCCTCGATCGCCTGCTCGAGCGTCCAGTACGCGCGCACGCGCGGCGTGTCGCGCGCATGCTCGAACTGGACATAGGTGCCGGGCGGAAGCTTGCGGATGCCGCGATAGATCGTGTACGGCGCGGGCACGCTCGACTGGCGCAGATACAGGCACAGCGCATCGCGATCGATGCTGCCGTCGAAGCCCGGATAGTGGCGCAGCGCCTTCAGCTCGGACGCGAACACGAGCGCGTCGCCGACCCGGCCGTAATAGAGCGGCTTCTCGCCGATCCGGTCGCGCGCGAGCGTCAGCGTGCGCGACGCGCGGTTCCACAGCGCGATCGCGAACATGCCGGTCGCGCGCCGCAGCACCGCCTCGACACCCCAGGCCACGATCGCCGCGATCAGCACTTCGCTGTCCGAGTGACCGCGCCATGCAGGCGCGCGCCCGGTGCGCTCGAGTTCCGCGCGCAATTCGCGGTGGTTGTAGATTTCGCCGTTGAAGACCATGACGTAGCGGCCGCACGCGGATGCCATCGGCTGCCGGCCATGCACCGACAGGTCGACGATCGCGAGCCGCCGGTGGCCGAGCGCGATGCCGGCGTCGGGGTCGAGCCAGAGGCCCTGCCCGTCCGGGCCGCGATGCGCGAGGCTTGCCGTCATCCGCGCGAGCGTGCCGCGCGCTGTCTCCTCATCGAAGGCGACGCTATTCAAAAAGCCGTCGATTCCGCACATGTTGTTGTCCGTCCGTTGACCGATGCCGTCGAGCACGGCGCCTTGCAGCACGCCGTCCGGCGCGACGGTCGGGCCATATTACGAAGAAATAATTCAGCAATAATTCATCAGTGAATTCCTTCAGACTGCGAAAAAATTGAGCGTCAAGCGGCAAGTCCGCATATACCAAGAAAGGGCCATATCGATTGGGCGCTGTCGATCGGGCGCACTGGGCGGACCGGCGCAAGCCCGGAAACGTTTCCGCTCCACCTCCGTCGGGCCATGCCGCATCTGGCCGCCAATCAGATCGCGCCGGTCGCCCACTTCAGCAGTTGCGCGACCGCCTTGAAATCCTCCGGCCGGATCGATGCGTTCTCCGGCGTCGTGCCGTACAGCGCCTGCGCGAGCCCCGTGTTCGCGAGCGTCGGCCGCAGCTGGTCGCGCGCGAGCCGGACGATCCGCTCGGCCGCCTCGCCTTCGCCGCGCGCGAGCACCCATGGCAGCGTGCCGGGCCCGCCGTAGTACAGCGCGACCGCGACGCGCGGCGAATGGACGACCACCGACGCATAGCCGATCCGATCGGGCAGCGACGCGTACTGCACTTCGCGCGCGAGCTGCCGGCGTTTCGCCTGGATATGCGGATCGCCTTCGTCCTCCTTGTGCTCGCGCCGCACTTCGTCGATCGACATCTTCATCTTCCGGTTGAAGTCGTGACGCTGGTGAACGATGTCGACGATCGCCATCACGATATAGACGAGCGCGGCCCAGCCGAACAGCAGCATCAGCAGCTTGACGATCAGCGCGAGGATCGCCATCGGCCGCGTGAAGCCGGACTGCACGGCCGGATCGAGCGACTCGGCGATCAGCCAGCCGAGCGTCGCGACGAGCAGCACCGTCTTCAGCAGCATCTTCGCGAGATTGACGAGGTTGCGCGTCGACCACAGGTTCTTCAGCCCTTCGGCCGGGTTGAGGCGCGACAGTTGCGGCACGAGGCGGCTCCACGCCATCACGCCGCCGACCTGCACGAAACCCGCCAGCACGCCGAGCAGCAGGCCGGCCGCGACGATGCCGGCCGACAGCGTCGCCCAGTCGCGCGCGGCCGCGTCGACGAGCACCGCGATCCGCGCGGCGGGATCGGCGGCGCCAACCGCATCGAACACGAGCCGGAACAGGCCCTGCAGACGCGCGAACGCGACGCCGAGCCCCGTCGCGAGCGCCGCGCACACACCGACGAAGAACGCCGACGAGATCGTCTCCGCGCTCTTCGGCACATCGCCTTTCTCGCGCGCGTCGCGCAGGCGCTTCGCGGTCGGCGGCTGGTTCTTCTCGGCCATGTGCGCTCCGGCTCCCCGCTGCGCTATGCGGCGCCGTGCGGCGCGAACAGCGCGCGCAGCAGCGCCATCAGCCCGCTGTCGGGGCTCAGCAGCGCCTGCAGCGACGCGTACACGACCGGCAGGAACAGCACCATCATCAGCACCGCGAGCGCACGCTTCACCGGCTGCGAGAACACGAAGATGTTCAGTTGCGGCACCGCGCGCCCGACGAGGCCGATGCCGAGCTCGACGAGCACCAGCACGATCACGACCGGCGCGGCGAGCTTCACGATCCAGTCGAAGATCGTGTCGGTCTGCCGTATCACGAAGGTCTGCAGCATCGACGAAAAATCCGGGCCGAGCGCGCCGATCGGCCACCATGCATACGACTGCGCGAACAGCTGCACGAGCACCTGCAGGCCGCCGGCGGTCACGAACAGCGCGATCGCGACGAAATTCAGGAAGCCCGACGTCGGGCCGCCGTCATGGCCGCCCATCGGATCGAAGAACGCGGCGCTGCCGCTGCCGGTCTGGAAATCGATCAGGTAGCCGACGCCCTGGATCGCGAACAGCACCGCGCTGAACGCGCCCGCGAGCAGCATCCCGACCATCGCTTCCTTCGCGACCAGCAGGCACCACATCAGGAACGGCAGCGCCGCGACCTGCGCGGCGTCGATCGCGGGCGCAACGAACGCGGCGATCACGACCGCGATTCCGTTGCGCACGAGCCCCGTCACGATCTGCTCGTTGAACACGGGGACGATGAACATGATCGGCAGAAGGCGCGGCATCACGTACAGCAACGGCCGCAGCGCGCCGGCGATGTCGTTGAAGCCCGTCGCGTGATCTAGCATCGGCGCTCCGCGAAACGCCGCATCGCATGATCGTCCGCGACCTCGTCGGCGTTGCGCTCGACCCGCGCGGCGCGCGCGTGCAACGCCCTTTCACCGGCCTTGTCGAGCTTGTCCTCGGCGGCCTTCGCGCGGCGCGCCGCGCGCTGCAGCGCCGCGAGTGCCGCTGCATCGCCGCGATGCATGTCGGCCGCCTGCATCACCGAATGGTTCGCGGTGCCGATCTGCCGGTCGAACGTGCGGGTATCGGCCGCCGCGTTCTGCAGCGTGCGCACGTCGTGCACCTCGCGCACGTCGCCGGCGAGCCGCGTCTGGATCGCCGCCTTCGCGGCGACCTGCTGCGCGAGCCGCGCGTTCGCCGCGTCGAGCGCGCGGCGGCTCTCCGCGGCAATCCGCTGCTGCCGCACGGCCGCGACCTTCGCGAGCTGGCTGCGCATCTCCCGTACGCGCTTCAGGCGCGCCAGCGTCGCGAGCACCGCGCGATCGTCGGCTTCAGACATGATCGTTCGCCAGTTTCGCCAGCCGCGCGAGCATCGCATCGAAGCGCGCGTCCTCGTGCGATGGCTGCGCGCAGAACGCGGCGATCGCGTCGCGCGCGCGCAGCGCGAGATCGCCGAGCCGATCGCTGCCTTCGCGGTACTCGCCGATCTGCACGAGCAGCTCGATCTCCTGGTACTTCGCGATCAGCTCGCGCACACGCGCGGCGGCCTGCTGATGCGTGCGGGCCGCGACGAGCGGCATCACGCGCGACAGGCTCGCGAGCACGTCGATCGCCGGATAGCGGTTCGCTAGCGCGATCTTGCGCGACAGCACGATGTGACCGTCGAGGATCGAACGCACCTCCTCGGCAATCGGATCGGATTCCTCATCGCCTTCGACGAGCACCGTATAGAGCGCAGTGATCGACCCGTGCGCGCCCTGCCCCGCGCGTTCGAGCAGGCGCGGCAGCACCGCGAACGTCGACGGCGGGAAGCTGCGGCGCGTCGGCGGCTCGCCGCTCGCGAGCCCGACCTCGCGCTGCGCGCGCGCAAACCGCGTCAGCGAATCGACGAGCAGCAGCACGCGCTTGCCCGCGTCGCGGAAATGCTCGGCGATCGCGGTCGCGACGAGCGCGGATTTCACGCGCTCCATCGCGGGGCGATCCGACGTCGACACGACGACGATCGAGCGCGCACGGACTTCCGGCGACAGGCTGTGCTCGATGAATTCGCGCACTTCGCGGCCGCGCTCGCCGACGAGCGCGATCACGTTGACGTCGGCCTGCGCGCCGCGCGCGATCATCCCGAGCAGCGTGCTCTTGCCGACGCCCGACGGCGCGAAGATGCCGACCCGCTGCCCGACGCCGAGCGTCATCAGCGCGTCGATCACGCGCACGCCGGTCGGAAACGGCGTGTCGATCATCTGCCGCGCGAGCGGATTCGGCGGATCCTGCTGCGTCGACACCCAGGCGGCGCCCGTCACCGGCCCGCGGTCGTCGAGCGGCCGGCCGAGCCCGTCGAGCACGCGGCCGAACAGCCCGTCGCCGACCGGAAACACGTGCTCGCGCCCGGACGGCACGACGGTCGTCTCCGGCGACAGCCCGGCGACGTCGCCGAGCGGCGTGAGCAGCGTCGTCTGCCGCGAGAAGCCGACCACTTCGGCGAGCCGAGTCGGCTGGCCCGGCGTGCGCAGCTCGCAGATCTCGCCGAGCCGCGCGCGGATTCCGGTCGCGTTCAGGATCTGCCCGACCGCGTGGTTCACGCGGCCCTGCACCGACACCGGCGAGAAGAACGCGAGCCCCGCGTCGAGCTCGCCGACAAGACGGCCGCGATCGAACGGCGCCATGTCGCCGTTGTCGGCGTTGTCCCGGTTATCGCGGCCGTCACCGTCGTCGGCGAATGCGCCGGCTTCGTCGAGCGGCGCGTTCATTGCGCGGCGCCCTTCAGCGCGTCGCGGCGGATCGCCTGGCGCAGCGCGTCGATCTGCAGGTCGAGGCTCGCGTCGATGCGACCCGACGGCGTCTCGACCGTGCACGCGTGCCGCTCGAGCCGCGCATCCTCGACGACGCGGATCGTCTGCCGGTTCGACTGCGCGGCGAACGCGCCCGCGAGCGCGTCCGTCATCTCGTCGCGGCGGCCCGGCGCGACGCGCACCGTGAGGAACGGCTCGTCGCGCACGAGCGGCGCGATCCGCGCGAGCGCGGCTTCGTACAGCGCCCGCGTGCTCATCTCGCCGACGATCGCGCGCACGGCCTTCACGACGATCTCGGCCATCGCATCCTTCATCGACTCCATCGTCCGCGCTGCGGCAAGCGCCTGCGTGTACGCGTGCGCCGCATGGTCGCGCTGCGCGCGCCGCATCCCTTCGTCATAGCCGGCCGCCTGCCGCGTGTCGAATTCGCGCTGCGCGTCGGCGACGATCCGCGCGGCCTCGTCGCGTGCGGTCGCGATCACCGCGGACGCATCGAGCAGCGCCGCGTACTCGCACTCCTTGAGCACCTTGCGCTCCGACAGCAGCTGCAGGTTGTCGCTCGTGATCAGAAAAGCCAGTCCCATGACGCAAGCCTCTCGGGAATCAGAAACAGGAACAGCAGTTCGCCGAACTGGTCGCGCTGCGTGCGATTCAGCCAGTAACGCGCCTCATCGTCGATCGCGCGGTTGAACTTCAGCCGCACGCGCCGCGCGACCGCATCGCCCGACGCGCCGATGAAGTCCGCAAGCAGCCGGGCGCCGCGCGCCCGGATCATCGCGGGCAATGCCGCCGGGGCGGCGCGCCACGGTTCGAGCGTCTCCGCGAGCGCGCCGAACTCGGGCGCGCGTTCGAGCGCGAGGTCGAGCGCATCGCCGCCGAGCTTCGCCGCGACTTCCGCGCGAATGCGCCGCGCCGCGAGCGCGTCGCGCAACCACGCACGATGCAGCAGCAGCCCCACATAGGAAGCAAGCTGTTCGAGTGCCGCGCCGGGCAGCAGCGCGAGCCGCGCGCACGGGTTCAACGCATCGAAGTCGTGCCGGTCGGCCACCTCGTTCGCGTCGAGCAGATGGCGCGCGATCAGCTTCTGCCCTGCCGCGCCGAACGCGTCCGGCGACCGGTAGCGCGCGGGCCAGTCGGCCGGCACGCGCGTCACGTGCAGGTAGCGGTCGGGGCGCAGGTTGAATTCGCAGACGAGCCGGTAGAACGCCGCGCGCCGCGCATCGGGCGGCGGCGCGAGCGGCTGCAGCCACGGCAGCGGCACGGTGTCCGGCATCGGCTCGCCGGCCGGCGCGATCGCGCGCGGATCACTCATGCGCCGTCGCGCGCGCCGTCCGGCGTGCGCAGCGACGCGCCGCCGCTCATGCCGCTGATGCCGCCCGCCCCGTTCGTGCCCGCGCCGCGCGCCGCGCCGAGCACACCCGCGAGCCGTGCGCCGAACATCCCGCGCCGCGCGGCCGACAGCGCGATCACCGCGCCAGTCAGCAGGATCAGCGCGAACACCAGCCAGCCGAGCGGCGAGCGCAGCCGCACGATGTCGGCCAGCGCGCTGCCGATCCCGTCGACGCGCGTCGTGCGCTCGGCGGCCGGCTGCAGGAACAGCGATACGTTGTCGTACTGCAGCCCCTCGATGCTGTGCGCGACGAGATCCTTGACCATCGGCGCCATCGCACGCAGGTCGACGCCCGGCCGGTAGCGGATGTAGACCGCGGCCGACGACGGCTTGATCTTGTCCGCGAGCGGATCGTTCTCGGGAATCACGACCTGCACGCGCGCGACGACGACGCCCTCGATGTCCTGCAGCGTGCGCGACAGGTCCTGCGACACGCCGTACAGGTAGCGCACGCGCTCCTCGGCCGGCGTCGACACGAGCCCCTGCTTCTGGAACAGCTCGCCGAGGCTCGCATAGCTCGGCTTCGGCAGCCCGTTCGCCTGCAGCACGGTGAGCGCCGAATGCAGGTCGCCGTCCGCGACGCTGACCTGCCATGCGTTACGGTCCGACGTGTCGCGCGCGTCGTTGTCCTTCGACGCGCCGATGCCTGCGTCGCCGAGCACCGCGATCATCTGGTTCGCGTCGGCCTCCGACAGGCCCGAGTACAGCTCCTTCTGGCAGCCGGCGAGCAGCACGAGCAGGCCCGCGAGCAGCGCACGCGCCGCCCGGCTGCGCCACGCGGCAGCGCGCGGCGTCGAATTGATCGTCGTCATCGTTAGTCCGCGTTTCCGGCGCGCGCCGCGCTTGCGCCGCGCGCGCCACTGTGCGTCACTCCTGCGTCTTCAGCACCGTGTGCGTGAAGCCGTTCGCCGCCTGTGCGACCGACAGGCTCAACTGGTATTCGGAAATCGTGGTGGTCGCCGTCCACTGGAAATCCATCGCCTTCGCCATCGTCATCAACGGATCGTTGCGGTTGTCCGCCATCGACGTCAGCATCTCGGTGCGATGCCGGTCGATGTTCGCGTACCGTGTGTCGAGGTCGTTGCCGTACGCGCGCAAGCGCTCGACGAGCGACGACGCGTTCGCCTGCGCGGGCGTCATCCGCACCGCCGGCGCTGCGTCGGGCTCGACGCGCGCGGCGGCAGCCGGCGCGGTCGATGCCGTATCGGCTGACGACGCACCCGGCTGCATCAGCGCATCGAACTGGCGGACCTGCGCCGGATCGGACGCCGCGCCCGCCTGCTGCATACCGCTCGCGAGCGCGGCCGCGCCCGGCGCGGCGCCTACGCCTGTCACTGACATGGTCTGTCCTCCTTGCTGCATGTCGGCCCGCTCGGGCCGTTCGAGCCGCTCGAGCCCAAACACGCCGGCTGGCACGTGCACACGCCCCGCCGGGCCCGCATCGCGTGCGGCCCCGGCGCCCTGCGCGGCACGGCGCAACCGGCAGCCGGCGTCATGCGCGGCCGGCGGAACTCAGGTGTTGCGCAACCTGGGCGTTCGCCGTCCCCTCTTGCGCGGTCACTGCGTTGCTGGTTTCGAACGTCGCCGTCGATTGCTGCACCTGGAAGTTGATCTTGGTCAGCTCGAGCTGCGTCTTGGCGAGATCGTCCGCCTGCTGCTGGACGTCGTTCGTATTGGTCACGCCACCTGTCGAGGTACCCATGCTTCGCTCCTTTACGTGAAGTTCATCCACCTTCCGGCGGCGGCCCCATGCCCCGCCGGCGACGTGAAACGCCGCCTGAAAGGCGACGTCCCGCGTATGTCGCGCACCGCGCGCCGCGCGTTGCGCCTGATGCTTTGCGGCGCTAATGCGCCGCGTTGCCCTCGCTCACTATCGCAGCCGCCACCGGCGCGCCCGGCAGCAACGCGGGCCCCGGCACCGGTTGTGCGACCCCGGCGGCCGCGCCGCTCGCAAGCGGCGGCACGCGCGGCGCCGCAGCGCGCCCGGCTTCGGACGCTGATGCCGATGCCGATGCCGATGCTGACGCTGGCGCCGATGCCGATGCCGATGCCGATGCCGATGCCGCCACACCGCCGAGCGGCATCGTGATGCGCTGGCCGTTGCGCTCGAACACCACCTCGTCCGCGCCGATCGCCACGACGGTCGCCCCGTCCTTGAGCTTCGCGCCTTCGAAATAGCGGCTGCCGTCGACGGTCTCGATGTAGCGCTGGTCGCCGTCGCCCGCGAACACCGTCGTGATTTCCGGAATCCCGGCCATGCCGCCGAGCGTCGTCGTCGTGCGCGGCGCGTCCGCTTCGGCGTCGCGCACGCGGTCGACGACTTCGAGCGCCGGGCGCGCATCCTTCATGTAGTTGCGGATCCGCGGCTCGATCTGCGCGCGCGCGGCCACGCCGGTCAGCTCGATCCGGCCGCGGCCGAGATACGACACCGCGAGCGCCGTGTCGCTGAAATAGGTCTGCGCGGTCGCGACGAGATCGCTGACGACGTACACGTTGCCGAGCGCCGCGTTGTCGACGCCCGCGACGATCTGCGCGACGCGCTCGCGCGCGGCCGCATCGCTCACGTAGCCGGACACGATCACGCCGTCGTCGCGCGGCGCCACGGCCAGCTCCGGGTACGCGTGCAGCCGCTGCTGCAGCCGGTGCGTGCGCGCAAGCACCGATTCGTGCTGCCACGGCAGCCGGCCCGACCATGCGACGAACCCGTAGCCGAGCGCGCCGAGCAGCACGCCGACCCACAGCGCGACGACCGCGATCACGAGCCGCCGGCTGCCGAGCCGGCGCAGCCCGATCGACAGCCAGCCGAGCCAGCGCGGCTCGCGCGCGGCATCCGCCGTGCCGGTTTCATCGGGCACCGCGACGCTCGCCTGCGCGTGGCGCACGATGCCGAGCCGGATCGACCCGACGGTCACGACGTCCTGCGGCGTCATCGAGCGGCGGCCCGCGCCGAGCGGCGCGTCGTTGAACAGCACCGGCGCGCCCGTGTCGCCGCCGTGGTTCTGCACGGTCACCGCGAGCGCGCCGACCTGCAGGCACACCTGCTTCGCGCCGATCTCGCGGTCGGGCAGGATCACCTCGCAATCGGCGGCCGTGCCGATCCAGTTCGCGCCGCGCGCGAGCGACATCGTGCGGCCGTACATCGGCCCGCTCAGGAAGCACAGGTTCCACGGCGACGCGAGCGCAGCCGCGCCGCCAGGCGCGCCGCCGGGCATCGCGCCGTCGCCATGCGGATCAATGGTGGTCGTCGACATGGACGGACGCTCCTGCGGTCGTCGCCACCGGCTGCACCGCCACATCCTTTGGCGGCGGCGGCAGCGCGGGCGGGCCGAACTTCGTGCCGGGCAGCGGCTTCGGCGTCAACGGCACCGCGATGTCGTTGTCCGGCGGGCGATACATCGACGTGCCGTTCGTGCCGGGCGGCGTATCGATGCCCGGGTTCACCGGCGAGCCGTCCGGCGCATACATCGACGCGGTCGTCACGACGCGCGGCGTCAGCAGGTAGAACCGCTCCATGTGGTTGCCGGTCTTGTCGGTGTACTTGAACAGGTTGCCGATCAGCGGAATGTCCTGCAGCCACGGCACGCCGCTCTTGTTGACCTGCACGTCGTCGTCGTTGAAGCCCGCGATCAGCAGGCTCTTGCCTTCGTCGATCATCGTCTTCGTGACGAGGTTGCGCTGCTGGATCACCGGCACGTTCGACACGGACTGACCCGGCACGATGTTGCCGTCCTGGATGTCGATCGACATCATCACGCTCTGCGGGTTGCCCGCGGCCGCGGCGGCCTGCGCGGCGTCGTCGACGATCATCGGCGTGACCTTGATGCTCGTGCCGGTCGTCACGCTGTACAGCGACGAATCCTGGTAGCCCTGCACCTGCACGTAGAACTGCGTGAGGTTCTCGAGAATCGCCTCGGTGTTGTCGAGCGCGAGTACCTTCGGCTTCGAACGGAGCTGCGCCTGCCCCTTCTGCGCGAGCGCGTTCACGCGCGTCAGCAGGTAATTGCGCAGCGAACCGCCGATCGACGCGGTCAGCGCGATGCCGGTCGGCATGAAGGTGCCGGTCTGCCCGCTCTCGCTGGTACCGATGCCGAACGTCAGCGGCGGATTGCCCGCGCCGTTGTACTGCGTGTTGCCGTTCAGCGGGTTCTGGCCATTGCCGATCTGCACGTCGCCGTGCGTCGTGTGCAGCCGCCAGTCGATGCCGAGGCTGTCGAGCGAATTCTCGTTGATGTCGATGATCGTCACGTTGATCTCGACGATGCGTGGCCGCTCGTCGAGCTGGCCGATCAGCGACTGGTAGCGGTACATGTTTTCCGGCAGGTCGCGCACGATCACCGCGTTGAGTGCCGGATCGGCCTCGATCTGCGGCAGCGTGTCCCCGCCTCCGCTCGCCAGCGGCGAGAACCCGCCCGACGGATCGCCGCCGGCAGCGCCGTAGCCGCCCGAGCGCGGGCCGCCCGAGATGTCCGGAAAATCGAGGCGCGGCACCGCGATCGTCAGCCCCGAGCCGAGCTTCACCTGTCGCGCGGCCTGGCCGAGCGATGCGCTCGTCGGCGCGTAGTTCGGGCCGCCGCCGCCCTTGCCGAACAGCCGGCGCAGAATCGTCGCGACGCCGGGCACGACCACTTCCTTGCCCGAGCGGTTGATCGTGAAATCGGACGCCCAGCCGTACTTGAGCCGGAACGCGCGGATGTCCGCATGCTGGCCGTTCGCGGCCGGATCGCCGACCGTGCCGACCGCCTGCCGCACGAGCTCGACATAGCGGCGCGGCCCCGACACGTACACGCTGTTCGCGCGGTCGTTGATCACGAGCGTGAAGCGCTTGTCGGCGATCTGCATCGCCTGCAGCGCGCGGCCGATCTCGCCCGCCGAGTTCGGCGGGATCGGGATCATCTGCGTCTGCGACTGGTCGGCCGGATCGACGTACAGGAACGAGCCGTCGTAGTACCAGGTGAGCCCGTAGGTCGCGCAGATCGTGTCGAGCGTCTGCTGCGGCGTGCCCGAAAAGCGGCCGCTGATCACGCCGTCGACCTTCGGGTCGACGATCGCCGTCACGTCCTGCGACGACGCGAGCTCGCGGATGAAGTCGCCGATCTTCTTGCCGTTCGCGACGATCGTGAACGCCTTGTTGCGCCAGCGCAGTTCCGCGGCGCGCGCGGGCTGCGCGACCGACATCGCAAGCGACGCCGACAGCAGCGTGGTCGCGCACAGCGCGAATGCGGCCCGTTGCAGGCTGCGGGTGGAAAACCGGACCGAGGCGACGCGTCGGCGCATCAAAGGACTCCTGTGGAAGAAACGAACATGCGTTCCAGCGCCTGCTGCGCGAAGCGCAGCACTTCGCCGCCGAGCCAGCCGGACAGCAGCACGAGCGCGACCATGACCGCGATCAGCCGCACCGCGACGCCGATGTTGGCATCCTGCACCTGCGTGACCGCCTGCAGGATCGCGACGACGAGGCCCGTGACGGCCGCGATCGCGACAATCGGCAGCGACAGCAGCAGCACGAGCATCAGCGCCTGCCGGGTGAGATCGAGGATCGTCGAGCTGGTCATCGCGCGGCTCCCGGCGCGCGCACGTCGGCGCCCGCGCCGACCGTGCCGTCGTCCGGCGGGTTCTTGACCCAGCCGATCGTGTGCAACTGCACGTCTTCCTCGATCTCCTGGTACGACAGCACCGCGAGCTCGGGCAGCACGGGCTGCAGGATCGTCTTCACGTAGCGGCGCGCGCCGAGCGCGACCATCACCGCGAGGCGCGCAGCGCCGTGCGTGGTGCCATGACCGCCGGCGCCGGCGGCGTGTGCGGCGTGTGCGGCCTGCACGACCGCGCGCACCTGTTCACAGATGTCCTGCTTCACCGCGCTCGACAGCGCGAGGAAATTGCCCTGCTTCGTGCGCATCACCGCGCTCTCGATCCGCTCCTGCAGGTTCTGCTCGAACAGCACGACGCGCAGCTGGCGCGCGGCGCCCGCGTGGCGGTCGGTGATCATCCGGCGCAAATCGACGCGCACGAGCTCGACGAGCGCGATCACGTCGTCGGGCTCGTTCGGCGCCCACGTGATCAGGCTCTCGAAGATCACGCGCAGGTTGCGGATCGGCACCTGTTCGGCGAGCAGCCGGCGCAGCACGTCGGTCACGCGCTGCAGCGGCACGAGCCGCGTCAGCTCGCCGACGAGTTCGGGGTGGTCGCGCCGCACGAGATGCACGAGCGCCTGCGTTTCCTGGATGCCGAGCAGCTCGTCCGCGTGCTGGCGCACGACCTGCTCGACGTGCGCGGCGAGCGCGGCCTCGCTCGCGAGCCACCTGCCGTCCGGCGCGGCGCCGTCGGGCTTGATCCACAATGCGGTCGCGAACGGCCCGAACGCCTCGGCCGGCTGCCGCTCCGCGCGCTCGGGCAGCGGCGCGACGCCGTCCCACAGCAGCCAGCCGGGCTTCAGCGCGCCGTGCGCGGCCAGCACGTCCTGCAGATAGATCCGGTAAGTGCCGCCGGCCGCGCCGTCGTCGTCGTTCAGCGTGATGCGCGGAAACACCGTGCCGATGTCCGCATCGACGCGCGCTTTCGCACTCGACAGCGCCGACTGCAGCTGCGCGAGGTTCAGGCTCGTGCGCAGGTCGTTCGCGAGCGACACCGCGATCAGCGACGTGACGCCCGCCGCATTCGACACCTTCGCCGGCTGGCCGTCGTCGGCCGCGCCGACGCGCCCCGCGACCTGGATCAGGTTGAAGCTCGGCGCGTCGGTCTTGCGCTTCAGTTGCGTGATCGCGAACGCGCCGAGCCCGATCGCGATCAGCGCGAACGACCATTTCGGGAAACCGGGCACGACGAGAAAACCGGCCAGCACGAGCGCGGCGATCAGCAGCGCGCGCGGATGCGCGCCGAGCTGTTCGCCGAGTTGCTCGCCGAGCTGGCGCTGCCGCGCGTCGCGCGTGGCGACCCGCGTCGTCACGATGCCCGCGGCGATCGACACGAGCAGCGACGGAATCTGCGACGCCATCCCGTCGCCGACGGTCAGGATCGCGTAGCGCTGCAGCGCGTCGCCGATGCTCATCCCGTGCATCAGCGTGCCGACCGCGATCCCCGCGACGATGTTGATGAACGCGATCACGAGCCCCGCGATCGCGTCGCCCTTCACGAACTTCATCGCGCCGTCCATCGCGCCGTGCATCTGCGATTCCTGCTCGAGCTTCTCGCGGCGTTCGCGGGCCTCGTCGGCGCTGATGATGCCCGCGCGCAGGTCCGCGTCGATGCTCATCTGCTTGCCGGGCATTGCGTCGAGCGAGAAGCGCGCGCCGACTTCGGCCACGCGCTCGGAGCCTTTCGCGATCACGATGAACTGCACCACGGCGATCACGAGGAACACGACACCGCCGACGACGACGTTGTTGCCGACCACGAGCCGCCCGAACGCGTCGATCACGTGGCCCGCGTTCGCATGCAGCAGGATCAGCTTGCACGACGCGATGTTCAGCGCGAGGCGGAACAGCGTCGTAAACAGCAGCAGCGCCGGAAACGACGAGAAGCTGACCGCGGACGGCACGTAGGTCGACACCGTCAGCAGCACGACGCTCGCCGCGAGGTTCAGCGAGATCATCCCGTCGAGCGCGGCCTGCGGCAGCGGCAGGATGAACAGCGCGACGACCGCGACGATGAACGCGGCGAGGAACAGGTCGGCGCGCGGCGACGCCCCGAGGCGGCGTCCGGTCACACCCCGGCCGGCGGAGAACATCTGCTGCCAGCCGCGGGGAAGCGCCTTCGGTTCTGCCATCGTGTCGTCGCCCTCTCGTTGTCGCGCACGGGCACGGACAACAGCAGTCCCGACCCCGCACGATGCGTTGAATGCGACGAGTGTAGCGACGCGAAACGGAGGAAAAACGGACCCGCCTCGTAGCGCGAAAGCGGGACGGTCAGGGTCAAACGAATCCGACTACGAAACCGGGCGGCGCGCCCGGCGACGCGGTTCGGCGCGCACCGCAGGAACCGCTCCCATCACGACGACAGCCGCCGCGCGGCGAGATATGCGAGCTGCGCGCGGTTCTGCACGTTGAAGAGTCTCTCGAGCGAGCGGATGTGATGGCCGACCTTGTGCAGCGACGTGCGCAGCGCGCTCGCGATCTCCTGGTCGGACAGCCCGTGCACGAGCCGCTCGAGGACCTGCTGCTGCTCGTCGCCGAGCGCGAAGCCGCGCGTGCGCGCGATGCGCGCCTCGAGGAACGGCAGCGCGGCGCGATGCACGGCGAGGCTCACCGACAGCGCGCCGCCGATCACGCGATCGTCGATCCAGTCGGTGCCGTGCGTCTCGGACGTCAGGGTCACCGCGACCCGCAATTCGAGGCGCGGCGCCGACAGGCTGAAGATCACGCCGCTGTTCATCGCATGTGCGCGCAGATGGCCCGCGAGCGCGAGCACCTTGCGATCGCCGCTGCGCTGCGCGGCCGCGTCGATCTCGTCGAGCCGCCATGCAACCGGAAAGCCGCTTTGCCGCACCTGCGCGAAACGCGGGTCGTTTTCGTAGAGCATCCCTTCGATATACGGCTGCATGAACGTCGGCGGCGCGAGATCGCGCAGCAGATGCGCGCACAGCACGCGCCGCCCGATCATTTCATAAGCGCCATAACCGAGCGTGCTGAAACCGATTTGCCGCAAACGCGCATGGCATTGCGAAAAGTCGAGTGCGCCCAGGTCGGATTTACCTGGCGCATTTTGAATCAAGGTAAAAACGTCCTTATTGGCTTCGCGATAGTCGGCCGAATAAGCGGCAGCGGCCGCGATATCGGCCTGCGAGAACCACTCGACGAGTGGTGTGCCGTCAGCATGTGTCATGAGGAGCCTGCCCCTTTCCCAATATGTGAATACCGCAGCCCCGTCACGATCTGGTCTTTTCTTTATGGTTTTTTATTCGAATGGGATTCGCGCTGACGGATAACCCTTTCAGCGCGATTAGTATTACGGCATATTACGCGCACACAGGCATTTTTTGTACAATGCCCCCGCGTTTCGTCAGGATGACGATCCGCGCATATCAATAACGATGCTCGATCGCATCGCCGCGACCCGCCGTTCACGCGACGGCGCACGCACGGCGATGCGCGTCGGTTCCGAGGGATGGCTCATGTCCGATATTGCCTTGCATCAAGAAGCAGTCGCCCGCAGCTTTCAAATGCCTTCGCGCGAAGTAACGAGCCGCGCCGACGCGCTGCGCGCGCGCCCGGTGCAGGTCGTCTGGTGCGACGACGTGCAGCGCCGCGAGCCTGCGCAGCCGCACGCGCCGCGGCTCGGCGTCGCGGACACGCTCGCGCTCGCGCAGAGCACCGCCGAGCGCAACCGCATCGTCACGAGCCTGCTGCACCTGACGGGTTTCTCGACGTTCGCGTACTTCGCGCTCGAGTTCGCGCACGAGCGTGTCGAGAGTCTCTATCTGCACGAAGCGTTCACGCCGTCGACCTATCGCGGCGACTATGTGCGCCACAGCCATCACGACATCGATCCGCGCACGCTCGGCGCGCGCGTGTGCAACATGCCGATCGTCTGGGACCTGCAGCAGCTGCGCAGGCACCACTCACCGCGCGACGGCGGCGTATACGAGACCCAGGACACGCCCGCCGCGCTCGACGGGTTCCTGCAGACGATGCAGGACGACGGCATGTGCAGCGGGATCATGTATGCGATGGCGGTGCCCGGCACGCGGCTGCATGCGTTCATGAGCTTCACCGCACCGCGCCGCACGCGCGAATGGATCACGCAGGCGACGGTCGAGCAGGCGCTGTCGATCGGCCTGTCGGTGCACAAGTTCGCGTCGCCGCAACTGATCGCGACGTCGCGCGAACGCGCGGTGAACGGCCTCACGCCGTTCGAGCAGGAGCTGCTGCTCGGGATCGCGGAAGGCGCATCGGACAAGGAAATCGGCCGGCGCCTCGACACCAGCGCGCACAACGTCGACTATCACCTTCGCAAGCTGCGCAAGCGCTTCGGCGTCGCGAACCGGATCCAGCTCACTTACCTGACGTCGAAGCTCGAACTGATCTGAACCGATCTCGACCCATCCGAATCGGGCCGCGCCGGGCACGGCGCACGCGGATCGGCACGCCGTAAACGCACATGCCGGCCTCGAAGGGCCGGCATGCACGGGAAGCGGCGCGCGGTGCCGGGTCCAGCGCCGCCTCCTTGCCAAAGCTTATTTGCCCAGCATCATCTGCACGACCTTGACGATCACGAGACCGACCGCGATCACGAGGTAGCCGCGCAGCACGCCCATCCAGATCCGCGTCGACAGCGTCATCACCTGCGGCCGGAGCGTGTCGAGCGGCGGCATGCGCCACGTGTCGCGCAGCGAACGGTCGACGCCCGGCTCGATCACGCGCTTGTTGCGGCGGATCAGCACCGTCGCGAGGTAGCCGACGATCGCGAACACGCTGCCGCCGATCAGCACGTCGAGGATCGCGTCGCCGCTGATGTCCGGATACATGACCGACGCGGTCAGGATGATCGACAGCATCACGAGCACCCAGATCACCGCGCCCGTGAAGATGTTGAGCTTCGTCGAGTTGACCCACGGCCCAAGCACCTGCTTGTCGTTGCAGAGCAGCAGCAGGAACACCGTCGCGCTCGGCAGCAGCACACCCGCGAGCGTCTGCACCGCTTCCGTCAGCAGGCCGAGCGGGCTGCCCGGAATCAGCACGATCGCCGCGGCGGCAGCCACGATGCCGAAATACACGAGATAGAAGCCCTTTGCGTCCGACACGTTGCGATGCAGCGAGTGGCGGATCTTGAACACGTCGCCGATCGCATAAGCGGTCGACAGCGACACGGCCGCCGCGCCGATGATGCACGCGTCGAGCAGCGCGACTGCGAACAGCGTCGCGCTCGTGCGGCCCGCGTATTTCTCGAGGCCGGCGATGATGCCGCCCGCGTCGGTGAAGTTGCCGAATTCCGGATGACCCTGGAACAGCGCGGCGCTGAAGCCGATCATCGCGACCGCGCCGATCAGCACGAACGCGATGCCGATCCACAGGTCCGCCTTTTCATACTTCATGAAGCGCGGCGTGATGCGCTTGTCGATCACGTAGCTCTGCTGGAAGAACAGCTGCCACGGCGCGACCGTCGTGCCGACGATGCCGATCACGAGCAGCATCACGTCGGAAAGCTTCGAATGCGCGGGCCAGTTCGGCACGAAGAAGTCGCGCGTCATCTGTGCGACAGGCGGATGGATCGTCACGAGCACCGGCACGAGAATCAGGCTGAGCACGCAGAGCACCACCGCGAACCGCTCGAAGCGCCTGAAGTCTCCGGTACTGACCGCCGCCATCGTCAGCGCCGCGGCCACGCACACGCCCGCGACCTTCGGCAGCCCGAAGAAATCGAGCACGAACGTGATGCCGATGAACTCGGTGACGATCGTCAGCGCGTTGAGCAGGAACAGGTCGATCACGCTGAACGCGCCCCAGAACTTGCCGAAACGTTCGAAGATCAGTCGCGCATGGCCGACGCCCGTGACCGCACCGAGGCGCAGCACCATTTCCTGGTTCACGAACAGCACGGGCACGAGCAGCAGCAGCGTCCACAGCAGCGTCGTGCCGTAGTTCTGGCCCGCCTGCGTGTAGGTGCCGAATGCGCCGGCATCGTTGTCGCCGACCATCACGATGAGGCCCGGGCCGAGAATGGCGAGCAGCGTGCGCAGGCGCGCCCACCACGTGCCGCGCGCGGCGGTGTCGTGGTGCGCGATGGTGCCGAATGCGCCGCGGATGTCGCCCAGATGGGCTTCGTCGAGCACGGCGCTGCGTTCAGCGGCGATCGGTGGAGAAACGTTGGATGGTGTGGACATGATGTGTTCCGTACGGCTAATGGTTATCTGACAAGCGTGTAACCTTGGCATAAGCGTGCACAGCCGCATGACGGCGGCCGCGCATGCGCATGCCGAGGCGCGCTCGGCGTTTATCGGACTAACGATTTCAGCTGGTTCAGCAGGCGGACGATTGCCGGCTGACGGGAATCGAGGGACAGCATCGCGTCGTAGTGGGGACGCGATTCCGTCACTTGCGGGAGTTGCGACAGCAGAAGGCCGAAGTTCATGATCTGGCTCCGTGCGGCAGCACATGGCGTGCCCGCCGCGTCGTGGGCGCGGGGCCAGTCCGGCGCCTGAGCGGATTCAGGCTAGTTGGCCGGATTGTCCCTGCGACCCGGGTTTGAAAGGGTCTGGCGGCATAAGGGACAACTGTCACTGTCGTTCATGGCGGCTCCTGTTCGGTGTTCCGGAGGAACACGGTTGACCGCCGTCTGGCATGCGGGATACCGCGTGCGCAGGCCTTCGATAGGCGTGCGCGAACGCGGCCGCATGCCGGGCGGCGGCGAAACCAGATGGCGCATGCGCGATCGCATCACGCGTTTCTGGCGCGAATCAGGGTGCACGTAGGGAGTTACTGCGATTTACTGCTGCGCGCACCGTTTGCCTGGGAGACAAACGGCGGCGTTGGAAAGGCGCGGACGTCGGTCGCTCAGGCGGAAAACTCGTTCGAAGGTCGACTACTGCAAGCGTCCAAGGCGTTCGCCCCAAAATGAAGATGGCGGATTCTAGGGACGGCTCGAAACGCAAGTCAACCCCTTGAATCCCCATTTCTCAAAAAAATTTCGGGCCGTTGCGGCACTGAAAGATTCGCCCCTGCCAATACAAGCCTTAACCTTACAGTGCGGGCTTCTGCGGCCGACGGCCGGTGTGCGTGTGCAACGCTCCGGACGACACCGCTGACCGATCGCGCGGGTCGAAACCCGTCACAGCCAGCCGCCGCGATGTGCGTACGACACGCTCACACGACATCCGAAAATTTTTGTGCGATTTTTACTTGCGCCGCAGCAAACGCCCCGACTACAATCCGCCGCAATTCAACACAGGAGTCCCTCCGTGGACACATGCTCTAGTTGCAGTTCGACGCCGGTCCAGGCCGGCCAAGCCATCGCGAGATAGCAGCAGCCCTAGGCATGTCCTTCGCCGCTAGCTCGCATTTGTCGGGTTAGCGCGCTTCCATCCGGGCCGGCCATCGCCGGTTCGTCCGTCGCACGCTCCGTCACGTTTCAAACGCCGATCTCAGGCCGCACCGCGCGCGCCCGGGGTCCATCACGTCGTCCGGCTTCGCCGCCGGACCGGACGGAGGCAACGTCATGTTCTTTCAATCGTTCGCGGTCAAACTCAAGCGCGTGGTGCATGTCGCGTGCGACCGCTCGCTCGTCTCGGTGGTCTCGCCGCTTGCGCACGCCGTCAGCAACTGGCGCGGCGCCACGCTTGCGCACGCGCTGATCCCGACCCGCGCGCTCGATTGCGCGATGCTCGGCATCATGGCCGCCGCCGTGGCGCTCGTTGCGCTGCTGTGCGCGGCTGCGTCGCGCCTCGGATTCACGCAGGTCTGGCGCGTCGGCGGCTGGCTGTCGTAATCGCATCGTCAGCGTCGTCGGCATCGCGGACGGCGCAGCACGGACGGGCCGTGTGCCACGTACCGCCCGCGCATATCGTCTTGCAGCCCCCTTTCATCCTCGCATCACCGGTTTGCTTCGTTAGCCTCACTAACCAATCCGTCAACGGAACTCGTATGAAGAAAAATATCGAACCCACACTGCGCAAGCCCCGTCTCCACGCGTGCGCGACGCTGCTGCTGTCACTTGCAGCCGCGCCCGCGTTCGCGCAATCCGCTGCGCCCGCCGCCGAGCCGGCTGCCGGCGCGAGCGATGCCGCCGCCGCACAAGCGCCGGCCGCCGATGCTGCCGCGCCGGCGCCCACCGGTTTCTGGGAGCGCTCGAACCTGCTCGGCAACATGGGCGGCCTGCGCGACGTGCTCGGCGATCACGGCGTCACGCTGAACCTGACGGAAACCAGCGAGTACCTGTACAACACGTCGGGCGGCACGAAGCGCGGCGGCGCGTACCAGGGCCTCACGCAGTTCGGCCTGAACGTCGACACGAGCAAGGCGATCGGCTTGCCGGGCGGCACGTTCAACGTGTCGGGGCTGCAGATCCACGGCACCAACCTCACGCAGCGCTATCTGCAGACGCTGCAGACCGGCACCGGCATCGAGGCGAATTCGACCACGCGCCTGTGGGAGCTCTGGTACCAGCAGGCGTTCCTCGACGGCAAGGTCGACGTGAAGGTCGGCCAGCAAAGTCTCGACCAGGAATTCATGGTGAGCCAGTACGCGGCGTCGTTCATGAACGCGACGTTCGGCTGGCCCGTGCTGCCATCGGCCGACCTGCCCGCGGGCGGCCCCGCGTACCCGCTGTCGTCGCTCGGCGTGCGGCTGCGCGTGAAGCCGTCCGATTCGTGGACGGTGCTGGCCGGCGTGTTCGACGGCAACCCGGCGGGCCGCCTGAACGGCGATCCGCAGCAGCTCAACGCGCACGGCACGAACTTCAACCTGCGCAGTGGTGCGCTCGTGATCGGCGAAGTCCAGTACGCGCTGAACGCGCCGCCGACGGACCCGAAGGCGCCGCAGCCGGCCGGCCTGCCGGGCACGTACAAGCTCGGCGTCTGGTACCAGTCGCAACACTTCGACGACCTGAGCGACGGCACGGACGGCCTGTCGCTCGCGAATCCGGCCAGCAACGGCGTGCCGGTGAGCCATCGCGGCAACTACGGGTTCTACGCGGTCGCGGACCAGATGGTGTGGCGTCCGGCGACGGACAGCCCGCGCTCGGTCGGCGTGTTCGCACGCGTGATGGGCGCGCCCGGCGACCGCAACGTCGTCGACCTCGCGATCAACGCGGGCGTCACGCTGAAGGCGCCGTTCGCGGGCCGCGACAACGACGTCGCGGGCCTCGCGGTCGGCTACGCGAAGATCGGCTCGCACGCGAGCGCGTTCGACAGCGCCGTCGGCACGTACACGACGCCCGGCTATCCGGTGCGCAGCTCGGAGACGGTCGTCGAGGCGACCTATCAGTACCAGGTCACGCCGTGGTGGCAGCTGCAGGCCGACCTGCAGCACTTCTTCCGTCCGTCGGGCGGCATCCCCAACCCGAACGCGCCGGGCGCGCGCATCGGCGACGAAACGGTCGTCGGCGTGCGGACGACGATCACGTTCTGACGCGGGAAGGTCCGGCGGCGCTTCGCCGCCGGACCTTGATCGCCGCCCGTCGTTCACGACGGCAGCCCGTGCCCGTCACCCGCCGTACAGCGCGAGCAGCTTCAGCGTGACGCCGTTGGTCCAGCCGAAGCCGTCCTGCAGCGGATACTCGCCGCCGCCCCCGCCGCCCGCGCCGGCGCCTTCGACCACGTATTTCTCGACGAGCTTGCCCTCGGTCGCATACACGTGCTTCACGCTCGCCAGGAAGCGCGTGCCGATCTCCTTCGCGAGCGCGGGCTCGCCGTAGCGGCGCAGGCCGTCGATCGCGATCCACTGCAGCGGCGCCCAGCCGTTCGGCGCGTCCCATTGCTGGCCTGTCGTTGCGGTCGTCGTCGCGAGGCCGCCCGGCTGCAGCAGCGTGTTGCGCACCTCGCGGGCGGTCGCCTTCGCGCGCTCCGGCCACGTGACGCCCGCGAACAGCGGGTACAACGCCGCCGCCGTAACCGCATCGCACGGCTCACGCCGCTGCCAGTCGTAATCGCCGTAATAGCCGCGGCGGTTCCACAGATAACGGTTGATCGCCGCCGCGCGCCGCTGCGCGCGCGCAGTGAAATCCGCGGCGCACGCCGTGTCGCGCGCGATCGTGCAGCCCTTGCGGATCGTCGTCTCGAGATGGAACATCAGGCTGTTCAGGTCGACCGGCACGATCGACGTCGTGCGGATCGTCGCGAGCGTCCTGCCGTCGCCGAGCCAGCGCGAGCTGTAGTCCCAGCCGCTTTCGGCGCCCGCGCGCAGGTCGCGCCACACATCGTTCGCGGGCCGCCCGGATGCGCCTCTCGCGGTCTGCACGTCCTCGAGATACGACTCGTCGCGCGGCGTGTCGCTCGCGTCCCAATAGCGGTTCAGGATCGCGCCGTCGGGCATCGCGACCACGTGACGCGTCGCGCCGCCGCGCGGTGTCGTGCTTTCGCCCTGCATCCAGTACGCGTATTCGCTGCGCAGCGCCGGCAGGTACTTCTGGTAGACCTTGTCGCCCTCGACCTGCGCGGCGAGCGCGACCATGTACGCGAAGAACGGCGGCTGCGAACGGCTCGCGTAGTACGTGCGGTTGCCGTTCGGCACGTGCCCGACCGTATCGATCAGATGTGCGAAGTTGTCGAGCATGCCGTCGACGAGATCCTCGCGGCCCGACACCTGCAGGCCGAGCATCGTGAAGTACGTATCCCAGTAGTAGCCTTCGCGGAACCGTCCGCCCGGCACGACGTACGGCTTCGGCAGCGGGATCAGCGAACTGTACGGCGGCACCGTCGCGCTCGTGCGCGTGAGCTTCGGCCACAGCCAGTCGATGTGCTCGCGCAGCGTCTGGTTCGGCGGCGGCGTCACGCCCTGGTCGACGGGCGGCGTGAAGTGCCGGTCGACGAACATCTTCAGCGAAAAGCCCGGCTGCGATTTCTGTTGCTGATACAACTGCATGATCGTCGCGGGATCGGTGTCCGGCATCGCGTCGACGAAGGTCTTCTGGTCGGGATAGCGCCGTGCGGTCTGCACCGCGACGAACAGGTCGCCGTAGAGCTCGCTCGGGGGAGGCAGTACGGCGGTCGCGGCGGGCGTCGCGGCAGGAATCGCGGCGGACGTGACGGCTGCGGCGGCAGCCTGGTTTCTCGCCTGGCTCGCGTTGTCGGCCTGCGCGGCGCAGCCTGCGATGGCGAGATACGTGACAGCCAGCGCGGCGGCCCGGCGGATGCGCCGCAAAGGCGGCGCGAATGGCGATGCGGTCGATGCGGCACGACGTGACGTCATGACGTATCCCCTCCTTTCGGTGGTGAGTGGATCGGCACGAGGTCTCCGTTCGCGCGGTGCGCGCGTGTCGATGGCCGTCGACCGGTGCGCGTCGTTATGTTCCGCAAGTGAGGCCGACTGTGGCACGAAACGTGCGCGGCATGCAAGTTTCGCGGCATGTGTCGCGCCGGCTTCACGTCACGTGGCGCGCGGACGGCAGTCGTCTTTTTTCACGGCGACGCAAAAAGAACGACTGTCCCAACATGCGGAACAAGCGTTGCCGCGCGTGGCGCGCCAGCAACAATCCATGCATAATGGCGTCTTTACGCGCGCCCCGCTCATGTCGCCCGTCTTTCTTGCACCGCTCATCGTTGCCTGTGCGTTGTTCATGGAAAGCGTAGACGGGAACATCATCGTCACGGCCCTGCCCGCGATGGCGCGCGACTTCGGGCATAGCCCCGTCACACTGAACATCGCGATCACCGCCTACGTCGTCGGGCTCGGCGTGTTCATCCCGATCTGCGGCTGGCTCGCCGACCGCTTCAGCGCACGTTCCGTCTTCCGCACCGCGATCGGCATCTTCGTCGCCGGCTCACTGCTGTGCGCCGCGTCCAATTCGCTCGGCCTGCTGACGTTCGCGCGCTTCGTACAGGGCGTCGGCGGCGCGATGATGGTGCCGGTCGGCCGCATCATCATCTTCCGCGCGGTGCCGCGCGCGGATCTCGTGCGTGCGATGAACTACCTCGCGATTCCCGCGCTGTTCGGCCCGACGGTCGGGCCACTGCTCGGCGGCTTCATCACGACGTACCTGCACTGGCGGATGATCTTCTTCATCAACGTGCCGATCGGCCTGTACGGCATCTACCTCGCCAGCAAGCACATCGCGAACACGCACGAGCCGGATCCGGGCCCGCTCGACTGGTTCGGCTTCCTGCTGTCCGCGAGCGGCGCTGCGCTGCTGCTGATGGGCCTCACGCTGATCGACGGCGCGCTGACCACGCGAAGCAACGCGCTGACGATGTGCGTCGCGGGCGGCGCCATGCTCGCGCTCTACGTGCCGTACGCGCGCCGCAAGGAGCGGCCGGTGCTCGACCTCACGTTCCTGCGCATCCCGACCTATCACGCGAGCGTCGTCGGCGGCTCGCTGTTCCGCATCGGCCTCGGCGCGGTGCCGTTCCTGCTGCCGCTCGCGCTGCAGGAAGGCCTCGGGATGACCGCGTTCCATTCGGGGCTGATCACCTGCGCATCCGCGCTCGGCGGCGCACTGAGCCGCACGACGGCCACCCGCACGCTGCGCCGCTTCGGGTTCCGCACGGTGCTGATGTACAACGCGGCATTCGCGGGTCTCGCGATCGCCGCGTACGGCGTGTTCCATCCGGGAATGGCGACGTGGGCGATCTGGCTGATCGTGCTGGTCGGCGGGATCTTCCCCGCGCTGCAGTTCACGAGCCTCAATTCGGTGATCTACGCGGACATCTCGCCGCGCGACGCCGGCCGCGCGACGAGCCTCGGCAGCGTCGTCCAGCAGATGTCGCTCGGGCTCGGCGTGACGGTCGCGGGGCTCGTGCTGCACGTGTCGCACTGGGCGCAGGGGCACCAGAAGATGGTGTGGTCGGATTTCTGGCCCGCGTTCGTCGTGGTCGGGCTGTGCTCGTTCGCGTCGATTCCGATCACGCGCCGGCTGCCGCCGAATGCCGGCGACGAGGTCGCGCGCGGCAGGCGCTGATCGCGTAGCGCAAGCGGGAAAGCCGGAAAGCGGGAAGAGAAAAAAATCAGCGGACATCCACACGGGGCCGGTGCTCAGCCGCATGGATGTCCGCTCAGGGCACCGGGTCTCGCGTTGGGGGTTGAGAATCCCGGATTCGCTTCCTGCGTGCCATGGACATATCGTGCGTCGGAAGCGGAATGGGTGCGCACGTTGCCGCGCGCTCTGGAACGAACTATAGGGAATCTTGAACAATGCGTCTGTCAACGATTGTCAGATGCCGCGCAATGGCACGTTGAGCGCACGTCGAGCGCACGCGCCGCAATCGCGCTAAAGTGGTGCCCGACCCACACCCGATCCCTCCATGCCGATGCTCACGCTCTCGCCCGCTGCCGCCCGCGCGCTGCATCTCGCCGCGCAGGGCCTGCTGACTCCGCCGCGCCGCAAGGCCACCAAGGCCGACGTGCTCGACACGATCCGCCGGATGGCGCAGTTACAAATCGATACGATTCATGTCGTCGCGCGCAGCCCTTACCTCGTGCTGTACAGCCGGCTCGGCGCGTTCGCGCCGCAGTGGCTCGACGAGCATCTCGCGGACGCGCAGCTGTTCGAGTACTGGTCGCACGAGGCGTGCTTCCTGCCGATCGAGCAATTCGGCCTGATGCGCTACAAGATGCTCGACCCGTCGGGCATGGGGTGGAAATACGCGGCCGACTGGCACGACCGGCACCGCGCGGACATCGAGCAATTGCTCGCGCGGATCCGCGCGGACGGCCCCGTGCGCTCGGCCGACTTCGTGCGCGAGGACGGCGTGAAAGGCAATGGCTGGTGGGACCGGAAGCCCGAGAAGCGCCATCTCGAGGTGCTGTTTACGACCGGCGACCTGATGGTGGCCGAGCGCCGCAATTTCCAGCGCGTGTACGACGTGCGCGAACGCATCCTGCCCGGCTGGGACGATGCGCGCGACCTGCCGCCGCGCGAAGCGGTGCTGCCGGCGCTGCTCGACACCACGTGCCGCGTGCTCGGCATCGTGCGCGCCGACTGGGTCGCCGATTACTACCGGCTGCCGCGCCGCTCGTACCGCGCGGAGCTGGACGCGCTCGCCGATGCGGGCGAGCTGATTCCGGTCGCCGTCGACGGCTGGAAGGAGCCGGCCTGGGTGCACCGCTCGCTCGACGCGCTGCTGCCCGACGCGCAGGCGGACACGCTGCGCTCGACCGTCACGACGCTGCTGTCGCCGTTCGATCCGGTCGTATGGGACCGGCGGCGCGCGTCCACGCTGTTCGACTTCGACTACACGATCGAGTGCTACACGCCGTCGCACAAGCGGCGCTACGGCTACTTCTGCCTGCCGGTGCTGCATCGCGGACGGCTGGTCGGCCGCGTCGACGCGAAAGCGCATCGTGCGCTCGGCACGTTCGAACTGAAAGCCGTGCACATGGAACCGGCCGTGCGGATCGGCTCGGGGCTCGCGAACGACGTCGCGAAGGCGGTGAAGAAACTCGCGGCATGGCACGGCACGCCGGAGGTTACGGTCGGGGATGCGCCGGCGGCGCTGGCGGCGGCGCTGGCCGGCGCGTGAATCCGTCGGCTGCGCCGGCTCCCGCAAGGCAGCGAGGTGCGCCGGCGCGCCGTCACAGGCCCGTTATCGGCGTGAACAGTCCCTACCCGAGCACGTGCATCCCCGCGTCGACATAGTGCGTGCCGCCCGTGATCGCGCGCGCCGCGTCGCTCGCGAGAAACGCACATAGCGCTCCGTTCGCCGTCTACTTCTGCGCCGCAATCCACGCGGCGATCCCGGGCCACGCATCCTTCAGCGTGCGCGAGCCCATGAACAGCCCGATGTGGCCGCCGGGCACGAGCTGGCTCGTCACCTGCGACGCGGGCGTGCCGACATGGTCGCGTGCGTTGAACACCTGCTCCGGCGTCGTGATGTCGTCGGCCTCGCCGGCGAGCAGGTAGACGGGACACGTGATCGCTTTCAGGTCGAGCGTGCGGCCGAGCGCGACGAACGTGCCCTTCGCGAGCCGGTTCTCCTTGAAGAGCTGCACGATCGCCTGCAGGTACCAACGGCCCGGCAGGTTGATCGGGCTCTCGTACCAGCTCGCGAACGCCTCGCGCTTGCGCAGATAGTCGGGATCGTCGAGGTGTTCGTACAGATCGACGTGCTCGGCGAGATAGTGCTGGTCGGGATGCATGTTCTTCCAGCCGCGCAGCATGAAGCGGCCGCACATCAGCCCGCCGCCCATCTCGACGAGCTCCTCGTAGAACGACGTCGGATACGTGTGCACCATCTGCTTGATCGGGCCGTCGCCCGCGTCCGTGTCGATCGGCGAGCCCGCGAGCACGAGGCTGGCGACCTTGTGCGGAAAGCGCGCCGCGTACATCGCCGACATCCAGCCGCCCTGGCACAGCCCGACGAGGTTGACCCGGCCGCCGAGCTCGTCGACGCACACGTTCAGCTCGGCCAGATACTGGTCGATCTCGAGATCCTTCATGTCCTCGGTCGCCGAGCGCCAGTCGGTCAGGTACAGCCGCGTGACGCCATGGTCGCGCAGCGTCTCCATCAGGCTCTGGCCCGGCTGGTAGTCGGCGATCATCGCGCTATGGCCGGCATACGGCGCATCGACAATCGTCGGCAGGCCATGCAGCCCGTTTCGCCCGTGCCCGTGCCCGTTCCCGGGCGCGATCGAATAGTCGCGAAACGTCATCGTGCGCAGTTCGAGCAGCGGCCGGTTCGCGGTGGCGAGCGCGGGATGCAGCTCGAAATGCAGCTTCTCCTCCTCCGCGAGGAAGCGGAGATTGCGCGCGGTCATTTCCGAGCCGACCTTGAACATCGTCGCGGCGGCGGCCATCGGCCAGAAAATCGGCAATGCGGGAGCGAGATTCGCAGATGCAGTGGATTCGCTGGATTTCATGGCTCTCTCAGGTAGCGGACTGCAGGGTGGGAACGGACGCGCGGTCCAGCACGCGGCGCGTGTGCCGCGCAATCATCAGGTTTTCGTCGGTCCCGATCACGCGCACCGTCACGCGCGACGCGGCGCTCGAGATCACCGGGTGGTTGCCATCGTTCGCCGCGTCGTCGAGCGTCACGCCGAGCCACGCGGCCGCGTGGCAGATGCGTTCGCGCACGCGCGGCGCGTTCTCGCCGATGCCGGCGGTGAACACGAGCGTATCGAGGCCGCCGAGCACGCCGGCCAGCGCGCCGATTTCGCGCGCGGCGCGATAGGCGAACAGGTCGATCGCATGCGCGGCCGACGGCACGTCGCTCGCGAGCAGTTCGCGCATGTCGCTCGAGATGCCCGACACGCCGAGCAGGCCGGACTTCTCGTAGATCAGGTGTTCGACGTCGTCGATCGACATTCCTTCGTGGCGCAGCAGATACAGGATCGCGCCCGGGTCCAGCGAGCCGGTACGCGTTCCCATCGGCAGACCGTCGACCGCCGTGAATCCCATCGTCGTCGCGACGCTCTTGCCATGCTTGAGTGCGCACAGGCTCGCACCGTTGCCGAGATGCGCGACGATCGTCAGCCGCTGCGCCCATGACGCGTCGATCCCGGCGAGTGCCGTCGTGATGAATTCGTACGACAGGCCGTGAAATCCGTAGCGGACGATCCCTTGCGCAGTCAGCGCGCGCGGCAGCGCGAATTCGCGCTCGATCGCCGGGACCGTCGTATGGAACGCAGTATCGAAGCATGCGACCTGCGGCAGGTCCGGCGCGACCGCGCTGACTGCGCGGATCGCGTCGACATGATGCGGCTGGTGCAGCGGTGCCAGCGGCGACAGTGCCGCGATCGCCGCGAGCACGTCGTCGTCGATTCGCACCGGCGCGGAGAAGCGCGCGCCGCCGTGCACGACCCGATGTCCGACGCCGTCGAACGCGTCTTCACGGCCGACGTGCGCCGCAAACCATGCATGCAGCGCTTCAATTGCGCCGTGGTGGCCCGGCTGCGCGACCGGACAGTCGGCCAGCTTGACGCCGTGTGCATCCTTGACGACGAGGTGCGGCGCGGTGTGCAGGCCGTCGACCTGCCCGTGGGCGCCCGCGTCGAGCGAACCGTCTTCGAGCGTGTCGTAGACCGAGAACTTGAGGCTCGACGAGCCGGCATTCAGCACGAGAACGGGATGTCGCATCGCGGCGTCCTCACTGTGTGATCGGTTGCACGGCGGGCTGCTCGACGACCTGCTCGACGGCTCGCTCGACAGGTTCCTCGACAGGTTCCTCGACAGGTTCCTCGACGGGTTGCGCGGCGCTCGCGCGGTCTCCCGGCGGGCGCGTCGCATGCGCATAAAGCGCCGCGACCGCGCAGCTCGCCATCCGCGTGCGCTCGCTGTCGGCGCGGCTCGTCAGGATGACCGGCACGCGCGCGCCGAGCACGATGCCGGCCGCATCGGCATTCGCGAGGAACGTCAGCTCCTTCGCCAGCATGTTGCCGGCCTCCAGGTCGGGCGCGAGCAGGATATCCGCATCGCCCGCGACGTCCGAGCCGAGATGCTTGGCGCGCGCGGCCTCGGGGCTGATCGCGTTGTCGAGCGCGAGCGGACCGTCGAGCGTCGCGCCCGTGATCTGGCCGCGCTCGGCCATCTTGCAGAGCGCCGCCGCGTCGAGCGTCGACGGCAGCTTCGAGCTGACCGTCTCGACGGCCGACAGGATCGCGACCTTCGGTCGGTCGATGCCGAGCGCGCGCGCCAGATCGATCGCGTTCTGCGCGATGTCCGCTTTCTGCTCGAGCGTCGGACGGATGTTGACCGCCGCGTCGGTAATGAACAGCGGCTTGCGATAGGTCGGCACGTCCATGATGAACACGTGGCTCAGACGGCGCTCCGTACGGATGCCCGTGTCGGCGCGCACGACTTCCGCGAGGAGTTCGTCGGTATGCAGGCTGCCCTTCATCAGCGCGTCCGCGTTGCCGGTGCGCACCTGCTCGACGGCCAATGCCGCCGCCGCGTGGCTGTGCGGCGCATCGACCAGCCGATAGCCGGACAAGTCGATGCCGAGCGTCGCGGCAAGCGCCGTCATGCGTGCGATCGGGCCGACCAGCACGGGGACGATGATGCCGGCGTGCGCTGCGTCGACGGCCGCGCGCAACGACACCTCGTCGCACGGATGCGCAACCGCGACCGTCACCGGACGAAGCGTGCGGCAGCGTGCAATCAATGCTTCGTATTTCTGATGCTGGCGGGTTTCCGACATCGGGCAGACCTCCGTGGTCACGTGTACAAGGGATCAGGATGCGCGACAGAATGTGACGCATGCGTGACAACGCCCGGCTTTCGACCAGCGAAGGACAGCCGCGACGACGACGAACCGCGCTCGCCGGACGTTGCACACGCAATGGATTCTTGCGGCAGACGTCGGATGGTCGTTTGATTCTCGTCAATCATTTCAGGTGAAGTCCCGATAGCATCAATTTCGCGATGACGGCACGACGGCCGGCCACCGCGATGTATTTTCGGCGACGCCCCGTGCGCCGCACCGCAACCGCGCGCCGGCGCAACCCGGCGCCCCTCTCCGCCGGGAAGCCATGCACATTCGTGAAATCCGCTCGAAGATCGCCAGCACGTCGTCCACGCGCAAGATCACGCGGGCGATGGAAATGATGGCGCGCACCAAGATGGCGAGCGCGCAGAAGCGTGCGCGCGATTTCCGGCCGTACGCGGCAAGGATCAAGGAGATGGTCGAGCGCATGATCCGCGACCGCCCCGATCATGTGTCGGCGTTGATGGCGCGGCGCGCAACGGTGGACCCTACGGTACGCCGCGTCGGCCTGATTGTCGTCAGCACGGATCGCGGGCTGTGCGGCCCGCTCAACGCGCGGCTTCTCGTCCGGTGCGTCGATGCGCTCGAACGATGGGACGCGGCCGGCGTCGCATGCGAGTTGAGCGTGATTGGCGCGCGCGGCATCGCGCCGCTGGCGCGCTACGGCGCGAACATCACGGCACGCGCCGGCAGCGTCGCCGGCGAGCCGCACTTCGATGCGCTGCTCGGTGCATTGCTCGTTCCGCTGACCGCTTTCGTCAACGGTGAGCTCGACGAGGTGCACGTCGCCTACAACCGGTTGACGAGCCCGCTGACCTACGAACCGCGGATCGACAGGATGCTGCCCGTCACGGGCTTCGACGGCGACGAGCCGGCCGACGGCGGCGTGTTATCCGACTATCTGTACGAACCGGGGCCGAAGCCGGTGGTGGATACGCTCCTGCTGCGCTATGTGGAGGCGACGTTCTATCAGGCCGTTGCCGAGAACTATGCATGCGAGCAATGCGCACGGATGTTCAGCATGCAGACTGCGACGGAGAACGCCGACCGCATGCTGCGCGACCTTCGGCATCTGTATCAGAAGACCCGGCAGGCGCAGATCACCACCGAGCTGTGCGAAATCGTCGCAGGCGCGGCGGCCGTCTGAAGGAGATTCACGTTGAGCACTTCGATGAAACTCGACATCCTCAGCGTCGAGCAGGTGCTGTACGCCGGCGACGCGCACTTCGTCAGCGTCCCCGGCGAGAGCGGCGAGCTCGGCATCTATCCGCATCACGCGCCGCTGTTCACGCGCATCCGGCCCGGCGTCGTGACGCTCGTCGACGCGCCGACCGGCGAGCATCGCCGCATCCTCGTGGCGGGCGGCGTGCTGGAAGTGAGCCGCGACGGCGTCACGCTGATCGCCGATCACGCGCTGCGCACGCCGGAGCTGGATGCGCTGCGCGCCCGCGAGGCGCGGCACGCGGCGGACGACTGGCGGCAGCGCTACGCGCAGGAAAGCCGGCGCGCGTTCGACTTTGCGTCGGCGCGCGCGGAGCTGATGGACGAGATCCGGCGCTTCTTCGCGCTGGCGATGCAGAAACGCCCATCCGGCCGGGAGCCGGGCGGTGCCGGTTAGGTGCGGCTGGCGAGACGCGACTGGCTAAGTGCAGCCCGCGAGGTGGAGCTGGCCACGTATGACCGGCTACGTGCGGCTGGCGAGGTGTGGCTGGCCAAGTGCGGCTGGCGCGTTGCGGCCGGCAAGGTGTGGCCGGCGAATTGTGGCCGCCTAAGTGCGGCTGGCGCGTTGCGGCCGGCGAGGTGCTGCCGGCGACGTGTGATCGGCCGGGGGCGACCGGCGACGTCGGCCAGCCGGCGCAAGCGTTCAGTCGCGCAGCTTGCGGAAACGCGGCGTGCCGTCTTCGAGGGTTTCGTTGAACATCGTTTCCGGCCGCACCCACAGCCCGCGCGCATGCGGCCACAGATGCTCGTACACGACGAGCGATTCTTCCGTTTCGGAATGACGGGCGACGCCGATCACGCGATACAAGCCGCCCTTGTAATGGCGGTGGGTCGCGAGTTGTTCGGCTTCCTGTTCGGTCATGATGCGCTCCTTCGGCGATTCAAAGAGCGTGTATTGTAAGCGCCGCGTCGCGGTCGCGCCGCGCGCGTCAGCGTTGCGCGTGTCAGCGTTGCGAATAGATGTCCGGGCGGCGGATCTCCATCAAGCGCTCGGGGTTGGCCGGCGGTTCGAAGCCGACCGGGCGATACAGTTCGTGCGCGTCGCTCGTCACCAGCATGATGCGGCGCAGGCCCTGAACCATCTCCTGCGCGAACACATGGTCGATCAGCGCGCGGCCGTAGCCGTTGCCGCGTTCGCCCGGAAAGACGAACACGTCGCATAGATACGCGAACGTCGCGTGATCGGTGACCAGCCGCGCGAACCCGACTTGTTTATCCGCGACGTATGCGCCGAAGCACAACGAATGCGCGATCGACCGGTCGAACACGTCGCGCGGGATGCCCTTCGACCAGTACGCGTCGCGATGCAGGAAGTCGTAGACCGCGTCGATGTCGAGGTCGCGGTGATCGGTCGAGAAGCGCAGCACGGCGGGAGCGGGGGCGGACACGTGGGTTCTCCGGGAGGGTGGATCGGGCAACGGCCCTCGGGACGATACCGCGGTACGCACCGGGCCACAAGCGCATTGCGGCGGCCGGCAGGAGATCGTTGCACCCACGCACGCGGCAATCCGAACACCGTCATCGATCAGGTCGTCGACGATGCCGACGTCATGCTCATCACGCGTCGTCGCGCCTCCCCACTCCACTACTGCAGGAACCGCTTCAACTCCACCGTCTCCGGCCGCTCGAAGATCTCCTCCGGCGTGCCGCTCTCCCACACCCTGCCCTGATGCATGAACACGATCTTGTCGCTCACGGCACGCGCGAAGCGCATCTCGTGCGTGACCATGATCAGCGTCATGTCGTCGCGAGCGAGCTGCTCGACGACGCCCAGAACCTCGCCGACGAGCTCGGGATCGAGCGCCGACGTGATCTCGTCGCACAACAGCACGCTCGGCTTCATCGCGAGCGCACGCGCAATCGCGACGCGCTGTTGCTGCCCGCCCGACAGCTGTTCCGGATACGCGTCGAACTTGTCGCCGAGGCCGACGCGCTCGAGCATCAGCTCCGCGATCGCGCGCGCCTGCTGGCGATGCATCTTCTTCACGACGGACTGCGCGAGCATCACGTTCTGCCCCGCGCTCAGGTGCGGGAACAGGTTGTACTGCTGGAACACCATCCCGACCTTGAGCCGCAGCGCGCGCAGGTCCGCGTGCCGCGCATCGACGCGTTCGCCATCGATCGCGATCGTGCCCGCGTCGATGCTCTCGAGCCCGTTGAGCGTACGCAGCAGCGTGCTCTTGCCCGAGCCGCTGCGGCCGATGATCGATACAACCTGCCCGCGCTCGACGGAAAAATCGATGCCCTTGAGCACATGATGGGTGCCGAAGTTCTTTTCGAGACCACGGGTTTCAACGAGCGGCATGCCATCTCCTTTGCAACGTGCGCGCGTAACGGGTGAGCGGATAACAGAGTGCGAAATAGATCAGCGCGACGAGCCCGTACACGATGAACGGACGGAACGTCGCGTTCGAGATCATGGTGCCGACCTTGGTCAGTTCGGTGAAGCCGATGATCGACACGAGCGCCGTGTCCTTCACGGCCTGCACGCCGAAGCCGACCGTCGGCGCGATCGCGATGCGCGCGGCCTGCGGCAGGATCACGCGGCGCAGCTGCTCGACGTAGCTCATCGCGAGGCTCGCCGATGCTTCCCACTGCCCTTTCGGCACCGCCTCGACGCAGCCGCGCCAGATTTCCGCGAGATACGCGCTCGTGAAGAACGTGAGGCCGGCCGTGGCCGCGACCCACGGCGGCACGTCGAGGCCGACGAGCGGCAGGCCGAAGAACACGACGAACAGCTGCATCAGCAGCGGCGTGCCCTGGAACACCTCGATGTACAGCTTCGCGCAGCCGCGCAGTACCCGCGAGCTCGACACGCGCATCACGAGCAGCCCGAGGCCGACGAGGCCGCCCGACACGAACGATACGATCGACAGCACGACCGTCCAGCGCGCGGCGAGCAGCAGGTTCGCAAGAATCTGCCCGAACGTGAAATCGGTCATCGCGCACCTCGCACACGGCGGGAGAACAGGCGGCGCCCCATCGAGCCGAGCGCCGCGCGCAACAGCAGCGCCATCGCCAGATACCCGAGCGTGATCACGAAATACGTCTCGAACGCGCGAAAGTTGCGCGACTGGATGTAGCTCGCCGCATAGGTGAGATCGGCCACCGAGATCTGCGATACGACGGCCGAGCCGAGCATCGTGATCACGATCTGGCTCGCGAGCGCGGGAAACACCTTCGCGAGCGCCTGCGGCAGCACCACGTGGCGCAGCATCTGCGCGCGCGACATCGCGAGCGCGGCGGCCGCCTCGAGATGCCCGTTCGGCACGGCCGCGACGCCCGCGCGCACGATCTCGACCGAATACGCGCCGAGGTTCAGCGTCATCGCGACAATCGCGGCCGTGTATTCGCCGATGTGCACGCCGAGCGCGGGCAGCCCGAAAAAGATGAAGAACAGCTGGACGACGAACGGCGTATTGCGGATCGCCTCGACGTACGCGCCGATCAGCGGGCGCAGCCGCACGGCTGCACGCGCGTCGGCGCTGTACGCGGCCGCGCCGAGCACGCCGATCGCGATGCCGAGCACGGTCGCGACAGCCGTGAGCGCGAGCGTGGTGGCCGCGCCGCTCGCGAACATGCCGGCGTAGTCGGCCAGCTCGCCGAATTGAAGCTGATAGCTCATGACAGGTGGGAAAAGTCCGGTTCAGACGATGACGGCGGCAGCGGCGCCGGCGATGCCGGCCGCCGCCGCGCCGTCGCGGGCGCGACGGCGATCGCTTACAGCCCGGCCGGCAACGGCTGGCCGAGCCACTTCTTCGATATCGCGCTCAGCGTGCCGTCCTGCTTCGCATGCGCGATCGCGTCGTCGATCTTCGCGAGCAGACGCGGCTCGTTCTTGTTCACGCCGACGAAGCACGGCGAATTCTTGATCACGAACTTCACCTCCGGCCGGCGCGGCGGGTTCTTCGCGAGGATCGCCGCCGCGACGATGTTGCCGGCCGCGATCAGTTGCACCTGTCCGGACAGGAACGCCTGGATCGTCGCGTTGTTGTCCTCGAAGCGCTTGATCGTCGCGTTCGGCGCGAGCTGCGACAGCGCGATCTCCTCGAGCGCGCCGCGCGTCGCGCCGACCGTCTTGCCGTTCAGGTCGGCGGGCGCGCCCACCTTCACGTCGGCCGGCCCGAACACGCCCTGGAAATACGGCGCGTACGCGCTCGAGAAATCGATCACCTTCTCGCGCTCCGGCGTCTTGCCGAGCGACGAGATCACCATGTCGACCTTGTTGGTCGTCAGATACGGAATCCGGTTCGCGCTGTTCACGGGCACGAGCTTCAGCTTCACGCCGAGCGATTTCGCGAGCAGGTCGGCCATGTCGATGTCGTAGCCCTGCGGTTGCATGTCCGTGCCGACCGAGCCGAACGGCGGGTAGTCCTCCGGCACCGCGACGCGGAGCGCGCCGCTTTTCGTGATCGTGTCGAGCGCGTCGGCATGCGCGGGCGCGGCGGCGAAGAGCGCCATCACGGGCGCGGCGATCAGCGCTGCCAGCCATGCGCGTCGGGGGAACGGTCGGGTCGTCGTCGGGTGGTTCACGGTGAGTCTTCCTTGTCTCGTCTGTCGTCGGGCTGCGCGCAACCGTTGCGCGGCCACGCCCTCTTCAGCAATAACCGGGCCATCGCCGCGCAAGCCTTGCCCCGCAAGCAACCGCCGGCTGTTGCACCAATCCGCATTCCTTATTGCGGTGCATGATTGGGCGCCGGCCGCCGGCGTTGCCCGTTCGCGGCGCGCGCCGATGCACCAAATCGATCCTACCGGTCTGACCAGACCAAATGCTCCGCCACTCGCGCCGTGGCGGACGAGCCGACCCGCGCGCGCCGATTGATAACCTCCGTGCATCAATCGTTCGGAAAAATGCACTTATCGCGGCCGCCGATCGGGACGAACATGTGCGCTTCGTTCCGGCTCGCCCGGACGTCGCCCAATGAAATATCCGGAGACAACCCGATGTCACATCCCGTGGCCACCCCGTCCGGCTCGAAGGCCGCGGCCGTATTCCGCGTCACCGCCGGCAACTTCCTCGAGCAGTTCGACTTTTTCCTGTTCGGTTTCTATGCGACGCAGATCGCGTCGGTGTTCTTTCCGTCGGGCAGCGAGTTCGCGTCGCTGATGATGACCTTCGCGGTGTTCGGCGCCGGTTTCCTGATGCGTCCGCTCGGCGCGATCGTGCTCGGCGCGTATATCGACGAGGTCGGCCGCCGCAAGGGGCTGATCGTCACGCTGTCGATCATGGCGAGCGGCACGATCCTGATCGCGTTCGTGCCCGGCTACGCATCGATCGGCCTGCTCGCGCCGGCAGCCGTGCTCGCAGGACGCCTGCTGCAGGGCTTCTCGGCCGGCGCGGAGCTGGGCGGCGTGTCCGTCTATCTCGCGGAAATGGCGACGCCCGGCAGAAAGGGTTTCTATACGAGCTGGCAATCGGCGAGCCAGCAGGTGTCGATCGTCGTCGCGGCCGCGCTCGGCTTCGCGCTGAACCAATGGCTGAGCGCCGCGCAGATCGCCGCGTGGGGCTGGCGCGTGCCGTTCCTCGTCGGCTGCCTGATCGTGCCGATGATCTTCATGCTGCGCCGTAACCTGCAGGAAACCGAGGAATACACGCAACGGCGCCATCGCCCGGGGACGCGCGAGGTGTTCGCGACGCTCGCACGCAACTGGGCGGTCGTGATCGGCGGCATGCTGCTCGTCGCGATGACGACGACGAGCTTCTACCTGATCACCGTCTACGCGCCGACGTTCGGCAAGACGGTGCTGCACCTGAGCACCGCGGACAGCCTGCTCGTCACGCTGTGCGTCGCCGTGTCGAACTTCGTGTGGCTGCCGATCGGCGGCACGCTGTCGGACCGTTTCGGCCGCCGCCCGGTGCTGCTCGCGATGACCGCGCTGAACGTGCTGACCGCGTATCCCGCGCTGTCGCTGCTCGCGCATGCGCCGAGCTTCGTCAACATGCTGCTCGTGCTGCTGTGGCTGTCGTTCATGTACGGCCTCTACAACGGCGCGATGGTCGCCGCGCTGACCGAGGTGATGCCCGCCGACGTGCGCGTCGCCGGCTTCTCGCTCGCGTACAGCCTCGCGACCGCCGTGTTCGGCGGCTTCACGCCCGCGATCTCGACCGCGCTGATCCATTCGACCGGCGACAAGGCCGCGCCCGGCTACTGGATGGGCTTCGCCGCCGCGTGCGCGTTCGGCGCGACGGTGATGCTGTACGGCCGCCGCCGCGACACGCTGCGTGCCGCCTGACGCACGTTCCCCGCGGCGCGCCCCGTGCGTGCCGCGCCCGCTCCCGCTTATGGACTCCCGCACGATGCACGCCCGACTGCTCCTCCGCCGCGCGGCAAGCTGGCTCGCCGCCGCGACGCTCGCCTCCGCCGCGCTCCCCGCCCACGCAGACGAACTGCGCGTGATGATCTCCGGCGGCTTCACCGCCGCGTACCGGCAGCTCGGCCCCGACTTCACGGCCGCGACCGGTGACACGCTCGACACGATTTCCGGCCCGTCGATGGGTCAGTCGAAGGAAGCGATTCCGAACCGCCTCGCCCGCGGCGAGAAGGCCGACGTGCTGATCATGGTCGGCTACGCGCTCGACCGGCTGATCCGCGAAGGCAAGGTGGTGCCGGCGTCACGCGTCGAGCTCGCCGATTCGCGGATCGGCATGGTCGTGCGCGCGGGCGCGCCGACGCCCGACATCGGCACGGTCGACGGGCTGAAGGATGCGCTGCTGCGCGCGAAGTCGGTCGCGTACTCCGACAGCGCGAGCGGCGTCTACATCGAGAAGGAGATGTTCAGGAAGCTCGGCATCGAGGACGCGGTCAGGCCGAAGGCGTCGATGGTGCCGAAGATCCCGGTCGCGTCGGTCGTCGCGACCGGCGACTACGAGATCGGCTTCCAGCAAGTCAGCGAGCTGCTGCCCGTGCCGGGCGTCACGTATGTCGGCAAGGTGCCCGAGTCGGTGCAGTCCGTCACGCGCTTCGCGGGCGGCATTCCGGTCGGCGCCGAGCATCCGGAAGCGGCCAGGCAACTGCTCGACTATCTCGCGTCGCCGCAGGCGCAGCCGGTCGTGCAGGCGACGGGGCTCGATTCGGTTCGCGGCACGCGCTGACCGGAAGCCGGGATCGCGATACGGACCCGGCGGCGCGCCTGCGGATTCCGATCGCGGGGCCGCTTGCCGTCGCGCATCGGTTCGCCCGCCCCGCTCACCGCGAATCGACGATCGGCGCCCGACGAGCGTCGCCCAGCACCTCGCGCAGCCGCGCACGATCGCAGCCCTGCTGCCAGATCGCGACGACGACCACCGCGCACGCATTGCTGATCACGCTCGTCAGCGCGCGCGCCTCCGACATGAAGCGGTCGATGCCCACCAGCAGCGCGACGCCCGCGACCGGCAGATCGGGCACCACGGCGAGCGTCGCGATCAGCGCGACGAGCCCGCTGCCCGACACGCCGGCCGCGCCCTTCGACGTGACCAGCATCACCGCGAGCAGCGTCGCGACCTGCGCGGCGGACAGCGGCACGTCGAACGCCTGCGCGATGAACAGCGTCGCGAGCGTCAGGTAGATCGCGGTGCCGTCGAGATTGAACGAATAGCCGGCCGGCAGCACGAGCCCGACCACGCCCTTGTCGCAACCGAGCGCTTCGAGCTTGACGAGCAGGCGCGGCAGCACGGGTTCCGTCGACGACGTCGCGAGCACGATCAGCAGCTCCTCGCGCAGATAGCGCAGCAGCCGCCACAGCGAAAAGCCGTGCAGCCGCGCGAGCGGCGCGAGCACGAACGCGACGAACAGCGCGCACGCGACATACATCGACACGATCAGCTTGCCGAGCGTGCCGAGCGATTCGACGCCGAAGCGCCCGACCGCAAACGCGATCGCGCCAAACGCGCCGAGCGGCGCGAGCCGCATCACGAGCGCGAGGATCCCGAACAGCACGCGCGCGAACCCTTCGACGAACGCATGCACGGCACCGTCACGCCCTTCCGTCGCCGCGAGCGCGAAACCGAACAGCAGCCCGACCAGCAGCACGGGCAGCACCTCGCCCGCCGCGAACGCGCCGACGAGCGTATCGGGAACGATCCGCAACAGGAACGCCGCGAGGCCGTGCGCGGGCGCCTGCGCGTGCGCGACGAGCGCCGACGCGTCGGGCTGGCCGAGCCGGCTCGCGACGACATGCAGCCCGTCGCCCGGCCGCACCGCATACGCGATGGCGAGGCCCGCGCCGAGCGCGGCCGCGGTCAGCGCATAGAACAGCACGAGCGCGCCGACGATCGTGCGCCCGACGCGCGCGCCGTCGCCGGCCGCGTTGATTCCGGTCACGATCGTGCAGAACACGACCGGCGCGACCATCATCCGCACGAGCGCGACGAACGCGTCGCCGAGCGGCTTCAGCGCGACGCCGGCCGCCGGGAACAGATGCCCGACCGCGACGCCGAGCCCCATCCCGATCAACACCTGCACGTACAGCAGCCGCAACGGCCGCGGCAGCGTCACGTACGGCCTCCGGCCTTTCGCCTGGCGGGCGCGGCCGGCTTGCGGTCCGCGACGACCGCGTTGAGGAATTCCTGCGCGGCGGGGGTCAGCGCGCGAGCGCGCCGCCGCACGATGCCGACGCGCCGCGTGACGACCGGATCGACGAGTGGCACGCTCGTCAGGATCGGATGCGTGGGCAGCGGCATCGCCATCGACGGCACAGCCGCGACACCGAGCCCGGCCTCGACGAGCCCGAGCATCGTCGTGACATGCCGCGTCTCGCACACGCTCGGCGTGCGCGGCGCGATGCCCGCCAGCGCCTGGTCGAGCAGCAGCCGGTTGCCGGACGTCTTGTCGACCGACACGTAGTCGTATTCGTACAGCTCGCTCCACGTCACGCGCTTTTTCGCGGCGAGCGGATGGTCGCGCCGGCACGCGGCGACGAAGCGTTCCTGCAGCAGCGTGCGGAACTCGACGCCCGGTTCCTGGCTGCCCATGAAGCTGACGCCGAAATCGGCCTCGCCGCTCACCACCGCGTCGAGCACCTCGTTCGCGCTCGCGTCGATCAGCTTGATGCGGATCTTCGGATAACGGGCGCGAAAGCGCGCGATCACGTTCGGCAGGAAGTAATACGCAACCGACGGCACGCACGCGATCGTCACGTGGCCGAGCCGGCTCGACGACACGTCGCGGATGCCGAGCAGCGCGACGTCGAGATCGTCGAGCACCTGCCCGGCGCTCGGCGCGAACGTGCGCCCGACCGTCGTCAGCGTGACGCTGCGCGTCGTACGCTCGAACAGCCGCACGCCGAGCGCCTCCTCGAGCTTCTCGATGCGCCGGCTCAACGCCGGCTGGGAAATATGAATGGCGTCCGCCGCCTTGCGAAAGCTGCCGAGTTCGACCACGGCCCGGAAAGCCTGCAAGTCGGTGAGATCGAAGTTGATGCCCACACGCTGCCCGTATGCTGGTCTGATTGCCGATTGGTGCGGCTATTCTGGGGCCTGTGCGCAGGCGCTGCAAATGCGCGCGCCGGATCGCGCACGCCCCCCGCGATATGGCGGCACGCAAGCTGACGAAGCGATTACAATCGCGGCCACACGGGCACCACACTCATGACCTACCGACTCATTGCATTCGATTTCGACGGCACGCTCGCCGATTCCTTCGACTGCTTTCGCGCGGCGCTGTCGGAGGCATCGCGCATGCACGGCTTCCGCAACGCCGACGACACCATGCTCGCCGTGATGCGCACGCTGTCCGCGCGCGACATCCTCCGCACGCTCGACGTCCCGATGTGGAAAGTGCCGCATGTGACGATCGACATGCGCCGCCTGATGCAGCAGCGCATCGCGCAGGTGACGCTGTTTCCTGGCGTCGTGGAGACCTTCTCGTCGCTCGCCGTGCGCGGTGTGCGGATCGCCGTTGCGACATCCAACACCGAGGCAGTCGTGCGCGACCGGCTCGGCGCGCAAGCCTGCCGTCACGTCGACCATTTCGCGTGCGGCATCTCGCTGTTCGGCAAGGCGCGCCGGCTGCGCACGCTCGCACGCGACGCGGGCCTGCGCGGCGACGAGATGCTGTACGTCGGCGACGAGATCCGCGATGCGGATGCCGCGCGTCGCGCGAACGTCGCGTTCCAGGGCGTTGCTTGGGGCTATACCGCGCCCGACACGTTGCAGAAGCACTGCGCGACGCCACTGTTGACGCGCATCGATGCGTTGCCCGGCATCGTGTGACGCACTCGCGCCGTACGCGTGACGCGTGACGCGTGACGTGCTGAGTGCTGAGTGCCGAGTGCCGAGTGCCGAGTGCTGCGAGCTTCGACCTTCGTACTGCCGCGCTGTTGCGCAAACGCCAGCCGCACAAACGATGACACCCGCCATCGCGCGCCCAAACGTCTTACCAAACGTTACACAAGCGACAGCGTCGTATCACCTGCACGCCAACCCCTCTCCTAGAATCGATCGGGCCGGTTACCCCTGCGATTGCCGCCGCGGCAGAGCGGCAGCCGAACCGGCCCGGGCCTGCGCCCGGTCTCTCGCACAGCTACGGATCACGTCATCCGTTTCCTCAACGAACCCGATCGAAAGGAGGTTCCATGAGCCGCTTTCCCAAAGCTACCCGCCTCGCCCTGTCTGCCGCCGGCCTTCTGCTGGTCGCCGTGACCGCCAACGCGCAGAGCGCGCAACCGATGGAGCCGGCCAAGCCGGCCGCCGGCGAAACGCGCATCCACGAGGCTGACCAGGCCTTCATCACGGACGGTACGAAAGTCGTGTCGACGCAGCACGACGCGGCAAGAATTGCCGACTCGCGCACGTCGGACAGCCAGGTCAAGGCGTTCGCGCAACGCGTCGTCACCGACGACGAGAAGATCATCCAGGCGATGCGCGCCGCAAGCCCGCGCGGCGTCGACGTGCCGCACAACGATCCGGACACCGCTACGCTCGACAGCATCAAGAACCTGCGCGGCGCCGAATTCGACAACGCATATATCGAGCAGGTCGCACTGAGCGGCGAACAGAAGGCGATCTCGGTGTTCCAGGCTGAAATCGCGTCGGGCCGCGACAAGAAGCTGAAGGAAGTCGCACGCCAGTCGCTGCCGATCCTGCAGGCGCATTACGCGGAAGCACAGAAGCTCGCGCAGCGTCATCACCTCGCATCGGCGCAGTAATCCGCGCTGCCGTGTCGCGCATCGCGCGCGACGCAGCGCCGTTACGGTCTTCCCGCCGCGCCGCCGCCCCCCTCTCCGGCCGCGCGGCGTGTCAGCCAGTCAGCCAGTCAGCCAGTCAGCCAGTCGGGCGCGCGCCCTAACCCGCCGAGTTCCGCCGCGTCCATCACGCCCGCTTACCTCGCCAGCTTCTCCAGCAACCTCGCCTTCACGTCGGGCCACTCGTCGTCGATGATGCTGAAGCGCACCGAATTCCGCTTGCGCCCGTCCGGCATGATCCGTTCGTGACGCACGGTCCCCTCCTCCTTCGCGCCGAGCCGCAGAATCGCGTCGCGCGACTTCTCGTTGAGCTCGTCGGTCGTGAACTGCACGCGCACGCATTGCAGCGTGTCGAACGCGTAGGTCAGCATCAGCCATTTCGCTTCCGTGTTCACGCGCGAGCGCTGCACCGATGCGCTCAGCCACGTATGGCCGATCTCGAGCTTGCGATTCGCGCGGTCGATTTTCCAGAAGCGCGTGCTGCCGACGATCCGGCCCGTCGCGCGCTCGACGATCACGTACGGCATCACCGTGCCCGTCGCACACCCCTGCAATGCGGCGGCCACATACGCGTCGATCGTGTCGGGTCCCGGCACGACGGTGACCTTGAGGTTCCAGAGCCGCCCGTCGGCGGCGGCATCGAGCAGCGCCTGCGCGTGCGACGCCTGCAGCGGCAGCAGTTCGACATGCGGGCCGGTCAGGGTCGGCTGCTCGGGCGACGCGGCGGAAGATGACATGATGAAATCCGTTGACGATGGCCAAGCCGCCATCATACGGGCCACGCGTCAGCCGAGGTGCGCGGCGAGCTTGCGCCGGATCGCCTGCGCCTCATCCTGCAGCGCATCGGCGAATGCATCGACGAGCAGGCTCTTCGGCCGGTGCTCGGGCACGATCACGCTGACCCGGTACGGAAACGAGCGCGTGAGCGGCCGGACATGCAGGTCGCGTCCCGCGAAATCGAGCGCGGTCAGCGGATTGACGATCGCCGCGCCGAGCCCCTGCCGCACGAATGCACACACCGACACGGCCGACGGCGTCTCGACCACCGAGCGCGGCGCGACGCCGAGCTGCGCGAACGCTTCGTCGATCATGATCCGGTACGGGTCGTTCAGCGACAGGCTGACGAACGGGCGATCCGCGAGATCCTCGAGATCGAGCGCGTCCTTCGCCAGCAGCGGATGGCCGTCCGGCAGCACGCACACCTCGTCGGCCTCGAACAGCGGCGTGAGCACGGTGCCGGCCGGCGCGACGTCGTGCTCGGTCAGGCCGATGTCGTAGCGCTGCGCGGTGAGCCACTCCTCGAGCACCGGCGATTCCTGCGTCGCGACCGACACGCTGACGCCCGCGTGCGCCGCATGAAAGCGCCGGCATGCGCCCGGCAGGATCGCGTGCGAGAACGCGGGCAGCGCGATCACCGACAGCTGGCCGTCGCGAAACTCGCGCAGCCGCGCGGCGGTCGCCGCGATGCGCTCGAGCCCCACATATGCGAGCCGCACGTCGTCGAACAGCGTGAGCGCGGCCATCGTCGGCCGCAGCCGCCCGTGCGCGCGCTCGAACAGTGCGAAGCCGACGATCTGCTCCATCCGCGCGAGCTCGCGGCTGACGGTCGGCTGCGACGTATAGAGCATCTCGGCCGCGCGGGTCGCGCTGCCCGTGACCATCAGCGCGCGGAACACTTCGATGTGGCGGTGGGTCAGCGTAGCCATGTATATCCAAAATAAATGGAATGTCGATAAACCAGCATTTTACTGGATGGCCGATCGGGCGCATCATGCGGACTATCCATTGCTTCGACCCGATCCGTTCATCATGTCCCTCGATCCCCGCCAACTCGCGGCGCTCGCGCAGCAATACGCCACCCCGCTGTGGGTGTACGACGCCGACGTCATCCGCGACCGCATCGCGCAACTGCGCCAGTTCGACGTGATCCGCTACGCGCAGAAAGCGTGTTCGAACATCCACATCCTGAAGCTGATGCGCGACGAAGGCGCGCTCGTCGACGCGGTGTCGCTCGGCGAGATCGAGCGCAGCCTCGCGGCGGGCTTCCGGCCCGACGGCGACCCGGAAGGCGTCGTGTTCACTGCGGACCTGATCGACCGGCCGACGCTTGCGACGGTGCTGAAGCACGGCGTGACCGTGAACGCAGGCTCGCTCGACATGCTCGCGCGCGTCGGCGAAGCATCGCCCGGCCATCGCGTATGGCTGCGCATCAACCCCGGCTTCGGCCACGGCCACAGCAACAAGACCAACACCGGCGGTCCGCAGAGCAAGCACGGGATCTGGATCGGCGACGTGCCGCGCGCGATCGAGATCGTGCGCCAGTACGGGCTCGAGCTGGTCGGCATCCACATGCACATCGGCTCGGGCGTCGACTACGGCCACCTGTCGCAGGTCTGCGACGCGATGGTCGATCTCGTCACGTCGCTCGGCCACGACATCGAGGCGATCTCGGCGGGCGGCGGGTTGTCGATTCCTTACCGGAAGGACGAGCCGCGCGTCGACGTCGATCACTACTTCCGCCAGTGGGACGCCGCGCGCAAGCGGATCGAACAGCATCTCGGCCACGCGGTGCGCATCGAGATCGAACCGGGCCGCTTCCTCGTCGCCGAAGCCGGCACGCTCGTCACCGAGGTGCAGGCGGTGAACCGCCGGCCGAAGCACGACTTCGTGCTGATCGACGCGGGCTTCAACGACCTGATGCGCCCGGCGATGTACGGCAGCTATCACGGCGTCACGGTGCACACGCACGACGGCGCGGCGCCCGAGGGCCGGCCGCGCGTGGACATGGCGATTGCGGGGCCGCTGTGCGAATCCGGCGACGTGTTCACGCAGGATGCGGGCGGCGTGGTCACGCACCGCCACCTGCCGCAGCCGCAGATCGGCGACCTGCTGTTCGTGCACGACGCGGGCGCGTACGGCTCGTCGATGTCATCGAACTACAACAGCCGGCCGCTCGCGCCGGAAGTGCTCGTCGATCGCGGCGAGCCGCGGCTGATCCGCCGCCGGCAGACGATCGACGAATTGCTCGCGCTCGAAACGTTCGCATAACGCCCGCCCGTCCGCTCACCCGTTCGCGCACTCGCGCGATACAGGAAACGGCCAGGCTTGCCGATCGCGGCAAGCCTGGCCGTTTTGCATTCCGGCGTGATGCCGCGCCGCCAAAGCGGGTAACCATCCGGGTCATCCCGTAGCACCTGATGCTTCTCATCACGTGCAACCGCAGCAGATCGGTTGTGTCACCTTTGATCACGAGAGAAAAACTTTCCACGAAACGCAGAAAGTCCGCGCGTTTTTGGAAACACTTTCCCTTTTGACAAAACTAAGATTGCCCTCAGTCGTTCAGCATTTGTGGCCGCCGGACACGCATCGACGATGCGTCCGGTCTACAACACTCACAAGCCGCACGGGCAATCATGAACACCATGCTTGAACTCTTCGCCGCGCACCGAAACACGTTCGACACGAACGGTGCGCGGCCTGTCGCGCGGTTCGCCGCGCACGATCGCTTCGCGACGCGCATCGCGGTTTGCCGTCGCCACGCATCGCTGCTCTCGGCCGTCACACCTGTCCCGCCATTCGACACCACGCGCCGGCACCTGCGCCGTTCCACACCCGCGCGCGACCGCACGCCGTAACGCTCAGCGCAAGCGGCCCGTGCCGCCGCTTGCCGCCTTCGTTTCCTGCGCCGCGCATTGCGCGGCATGAATCCCGCCCACGGCGACGCCGCCCGTCGCCGCGGACGCGCACACCCTGAGTTTTTTCGACTTGATTTTTCGACCTGCATTTTTCAACAAGCACCCCGGAGACAACCATGAAACGCTTCACCCCGACGCTCAAGCAAGGATTCGCCGCCGCACTGCTCTGCATGGCAGCCGCCACGTCGCACGCGGCGGACCTGCTCGACACCGTCAAGCAGGCCGGCGTGCTGAAGATCGCGCTCGAAGGCACGTATCCGCCGTTCGACTACCGCAATGCCGAAGGCCAGCTCGAAGGCTTCGATGTCGACGTCGCGAAGGCCGTCGCCGCGCGTCTCGGCGTGAAGCCGCAATTCGTCACGACCGAATGGAGCGGGATCCTCGCCGGTCTGCAGGCCGGCAAGTTCGACGTGATCGTCAACCAGGTCGCGATCACGCCGTCGCGCAAACAGGCGCTCGACTTCAGCCAGCCGTACGTGTATTCGTCCGCGCAGTTGCTGCAACGGCAGAACGACACGCGCGCGTTCAAGTCGCTCGACGAACTGAAGGGCAAGAAGGTCGGCGTAACGATGGGCAGCAACTACGTCGACCTCGTGAAGACCGTGCCCGCGATCGACCTGCAGGTGTATCCCGGCACGCCGGAGAACCTGCGCGACCTCGCGGCCGGCCGCATCGACGCGGCGGTCAACGATCGGCTGATGCTCAGCTACCTGATCAAGAACTCGCACCTGCCGCTGCGCCCCGGCTCCGTGCTGCCGGGCGGCGAGGACCAGATGGGCATTCCGTTCCGCAAGGGCAATCCGAAGTTCGCGAAAGCGATCGACGACGCGATCGCGTCGCTGCAGCAGGACGGCACGCTGAAGAAGATCTCGATGCAATGGTTCGGCACGGACACGTCGAAGCCGGTCACGCAATAACGCAATCCGCCCCGGGGCCGCGCGCACGATCGCGCGGCCCGTCCGGCACACAATCAGGAGACACGTGATGGAAGCATTCGATCTGGTCGTTCACACCCTCCCCGTGATGGTGAAAGGCGCGGTCCTCACGCTGAAGTTCGCGGTGGCGTCGATGGTGCTCGGCCTCGTCGTCGGGCTCGTGATCGCGATCATGCGCATCGGCAGCAACCGGCTCGCATCGGGGCTCGCGCAGGGCTACGTCAGCGTGATGCGCGGCACGCCGCTGCTCGTGCAGATGTTCGTCGTCTATTACGGGCTGCCCGATCTCGGCATCACGCTCGATCCGACGACGGCCGGCATCTTCACGCTGACGCTCAACGCGGCCGCGTATCTGTCGGAGAGCATGCGCGGCGCAATCCTCGGCATCGGCCGCGGTCAATGGGCGGCCGCGCACAGCCTCGGCCTCACGCACGTGCAGACGCTGCGCTACGTCGTCTGCCCGCAGGCGCTGCGCCTCGCGGTGCCAAGCCTCGGCAATACGCTGATCAGCCTGATCAAGGACACGTCGCTCGTCTCCGTGATCACCGTGACGGAACTGCTGCGCTCGACGCAGGAAGTGATCGCCGCGACGTTCCAGCCGCTGCCGCTCTATCTCGCGGCCGCCGCGATCTACTGGGTGCTGAGCACGCTGCTCACGCGGCTGCAGGGCCGCGTCGAGACCCGCCTGGCGCTGCCGTCCGCGCATTGAACGCATGCCGTTCGAACAACACGACATGGATGAAGGACAACACTTGACGTCCTCGCCCGCCTAAAGGCGGACGATTCCCACAACTGGCGATGCACGTCCGCATCGGAGAATGTTCAACGCAGCGTTGGTATCACGATCATGCACGACACCACAGCCACTGCAGGTCCACGCCCTTATTCTCAGTCCCGCGATACCTTTCGGCCGCGTCGTGCTGTCTTTCGATCCGCACGCCGAACAGGACTGGGTAGAACCGCTTTCGTCCACTTCCTCGAACGTGGCTCCGTGCGCCATCGCCTTGTAACGGAGCTTGTTTCGGAAGGACGACCAGGATGCGTCGTAGACGCTCTTCGCCATCCTGGTTCTGGCGAGTCTGGCGGCCGACACGTTGCCGACCGCGATGTAATCGAAGCGCCGCACCAGATCGCGTGCGAGCTTATGCTGGAAATCGGCGCGGGCATTCGCCACCTTGGCGTGCAGCTTTGCGATATGCCGCTTGTGTTTGCGCGCCCGTTGCGCCTTCGCGAGCTTGTCAGCAGCTCGCCGGCCGAACTGGTCGTTGGGCAGCTTCTCGCCGGTCGAAAGTGTTGCGAAGTCTTTCAGACCGAGATCGATACCGACGCCGGAACGGATCGGGCGCGCCTGAACATCGGGCAATTCAATCACGATGTTGAGAAACCAGTTGCCGCGCGCATCCTGCGCAAAATTGGTGCCGTCCTTGATCTTGCCGTCGGGAAGCGGCCGGCTGCTGAACACGCGGAATGTGTTGCCGGCGAAGCGAAACGCATCGCCCTCGCGCTTCAGGTCGCGGCCCTTCAGCGGCACCCAGCCCAGCGAATTCCTGCCGCGATAGCGCAGGTAAGGGCGCCGGTGCTGGCTGCGCGATTTCGCGTATTGCTCGCACGTGGCATTGACCGCGCCGGAGTGGATGCCGAGTTCCTTGCTGCTGCCGGTCGTCAGCACGTTCAGGTCGAAACCCGTCGGCCACTTCTTGCCCCACTTGAGCGCGTGCTTCTGCGCGTCATTGCAGAAGTTCCACACATAGTTCACCGCACGGCTCTGCTTGTTAAGGAGTCCGTGGAGCGACTTCACCCGGTAGCGGTAGACAAGGATCATGCCGGTCATTCTAACGTTGGAATGCCGTCTGTCGACGGCGCTCCTTTCCTCCTCGCCATGCGCCCCGAAGGAAGTCCCCTTGGGGGAAATGGCGGGGTTTCTCGGAGAAACTGATGATTACGCTCGACAACGTGTCCAAATGGTATGGCAAGCATCAGGTCCTCGCGAATTGCAGCGCGGCGGTGTCGAAAGGCGAAGTGGTCGTCGTGTGCGGGCCGTCGGGCTCCGGCAAGTCGACGCTGATCAAGACGATCAACGGCCTCGAGCCGTTCCAGAAAGGCAGCATCACCGTCGACGGCGCGCGGCTCGGCGATCCGGCCGTGAAGCTCGCGCAATTGCGCGCGCGCGTCGGCATGGTGTTCCAGCACTTCGAGCTGTTTCCACACCTGTCGATCACCGAGAACCTGACGCTCGCGCAGATTAAGGTGCTCGGCCGTCGCAAGGACGAGGCGATCGAGAATGGCCTGAAGCTGCTCGACCGCGTCGGCCTGAAGGCGCACGCGCACAAATTTCCGGGGCAACTGTCCGGTGGGCAGCAGCAGCGCGTCGCGATCGCACGCGCGCTGTCGATGAATCCGGTCGCGATGCTGTTCGACGAACCGACCTCTGCGCTCGATCCCGAGATGATCAACGAAGTGCTCGACGTGATGGTCGAGCTCGCGCGCGACGGCATGACGATGGTGTGCGTAACGCACGAGATGGGCTTCGCACGCAAGGTCGCGCACCGCGTGATCTTCATGGACCAGGGCGCGGTGGTCGAAGATGCGGCCAGCGACGCGTTCTTCGCCGCGCCGCGCTCCGACCGCGCGCGCGACTTCCTCGACAAGATCCTGCACTGACTCAGTGCGGCGGCCGCGTGCCGCCGCTTTGGACCCGCTTTGGACCCGCTTTGGACCCGCTTTGGACCGCTTCCGAACCGCTTCGCACCGATTGACCGACGACCCAAGGACGACATCTTGACTCTGCTGCATTCGACCGACACTGTTCTCGCCCACGAAGGCCGCTCGCACGGCCAGCCAGGCTCGCCCGTGAACCCGCCCGTGTACCGGCAATCGACGCTGCTCTTTCACGGCACCGACGCGCTCGACGCCGTGCGCGGCACGCCGCTCGCGTATGGCCGCCACGGCAGCCCCACCACGCGCGCGCTCGAGAAAGCGCTCGCCCGCCTCGAAGGCGCACATGCCGCGCTGTTGACGCCGAGCGGACTCAGCGCGATCACGACTGCGCTGCTCGCGGTGCTGAACCCCGGCGACCATCTGCTGATGACCGATTCCGCTTACGATCCGACCCGTTCGTTCTGCGAAGAGACGCTTGCGCGTCTCGGCATCGAGACGACGTACTACGATCCGGAGATCGGCGCGGACATCGCGTCGCTGATGCGGCCGAACACGCGTGCGGTGTTCACCGAATCGCCGGGCTCGCTGACCTTCGAGGTGCAGGACATCCCGGCGATCAGCCGCGTCGCGCACCGGCACGGCGCGGTCGTGCTGCTCGACAACACGTGGGGCACGCCGCTGAATTTCCGTTCGTTCGCGCATGGCGTCGACGTGTCGATCCACGCGGCGACGAAGTACATCGCCGGGCATTCGGATGTGCTGATGGGCGCGATCCTGACGACCGAAGCGCTGGCCCCGAAGGTCACGCGCTTCTACCGGCAGCTCGGGATGACCGTCAGCGGCGACGACGCGTATCTCGCGCTGCGCGGACTGCGCACGCTGTCGGTGCGGCTCGAGCGGCACCAGCGCAATGCGCACGCGCTGACGGAATGGCTCGCGAAGCAGCCGGAAGTCGCGCAGATCCTGTATCCGGCGCGGCCGGGCGATGCCGGCCATGCGCTCTGGCAGCGGGATTTCACGGGCGCGTGCGGGCTGTTCGGCGTGGTGCTGCGTCCGCAGCCCGACGACGCGGTGCGCGCGATGCTCGACGGGATGACGTGCTTCGGCATGGGCTACAGCTGGGGCGGCTTCGAGAGCCTGATCATTCCGTCCAATCCGACGCGCGACCGCACGGCGACGCGCTGGGCGTCGCAAGGCCCGCTGCTGCGGATCCACGCGGGCCTCGAGCATCCCGACGACATGATCGCCGACCTCGATGCGGGCTTCGCGAGAATGCGCGCCGCCGCGCTCGCGCAAGCGGACGCCTGACATGCAACGAGGCGTCGTGCGCGTCGCCTCCGCTCTTTTTCTCGACGTTCATTTTCAACCACTGGAGAAACAACCATGAAGGACACCCTGTTCATCCTTCGCCCGGGCTTTTTTAAGGATACCGAAGGACCGTTCTACTGCGGCGACTCCGTTTCCGTCGAAGGCTTGCTGAGCTTTTATCCGCAATTGCGCGACGCGGTCGACGTCGAATACATCGATGCTCCGCGGCCGCGTCAGCCGATCGTCGCGCTGATCGGCGAGGACAACCAGTCGGCGCCGGTGCTCGTGCTCGGCCAGGGGCAGACGCCGAAGGACGACGCGATCGGGATTCGCGAGCACAACGGCCGGCGCTTCATCGATGCGCCGGCGGATATCCGGCGGTATTTGTCGTCGCAGTACGGGGTCGCGCAAGTTGCGTGAGGTCGCGCCACACTGACTGAAAGCGACACGCCGTCACGGAATTAGCGGACCGCAAGGTTCGTTGATTCCGTGACGGCCGGACCGGCGTGCGTGCCGCGTCGCGCTGCGTTCCGGCCCTGGGTACCAATTACCGCAAACCCTTGTCATCGCTGGGCTTGACGCTCCAGAGAGTCAACATCAGATTTCCCACGCAAGTGCCTGACTGGACGACGTCCCCGACTACACCAAGGGCTCCAGAGAGGAACCGGTCGGACGCGAACCGCTCGACATCGCGCGCGCACCAGAGAAATGATTTCTCGCGCCGCTTCTCTTCGCAGAAGCGGCTTTCTTTCATGGCAACAAGGACCTTCCGCCCGTGATGTGATGCGGGCCGGACAGTCGAACCATGTCGTCCTCTACCGGACTGGCCATGCCCTTCCCTACCGCTTCCGCGACAGACGCTCGCACATCTCCGCTACCCAGCGCCGGACAAGGTCTCGGTCGCTATCGCCCAGCTCTGCAAGCATGTCCGCAATGTCTGCGGCTTCGTCCGCCGCGCGATTGGTCGTTCCACGCAGCAGCACCTCGAGTGGCAGTTCGAACACGTCTGCGAGCTGAATCAGCCGAGGTAGTGGCGGCAGCGTAAGCCCGCGTTCGAAGCGGCTGATCGTTTCTTGCTCGACCCCAAGCATCTCCGCGAGCTGTTCCTGGGTCAGCTCCCGGGCGCCCCGCTCCCGCGCAATCGTCTTCTCAATCTTCTTAGCCACGCCCGCCGCCTGTGTCGCCATGTCCACTTCTGTTGTCGCAAAACGACACGCAGTGTGGTGCTAGCGCGCCCGGGGCGGAACGTCAAAGAATGACGCAACAAGACAATCTGCGCATATACCGTCCTCCAGCACAGAAAAGAAAGCCAGGAATATGGGAGAGCTCGCAAGCCGGACCTAGCGACAAATCTCAAAGCATCGCGGCCCAAATGCCTAAAGACTGACAAGCAAGCTGCCGATATTCCATATGCCGCCCTAATTTCAACGCGCATGGGCGGATGAAAATAATTTGAAAGCTTTTCACTAGACGGGGAAAGAATTGAAGCGAACGAGACTTGTGATTGCCGGCATTGCGCCCGTGCTCGCATTGACCGCATGCGGCGGCGTCAATCAGTATCTTGCGGACCGCAGCGAGACGACTGAGCTATACCACATCTTCGACATCAAAACGACCGCCGATATCGACACGGTGGCTACTGCCGCTGCCGATGGGCTCGCCCAGAACACGAACAGGATTCAGCAGAACCGGCCGCTCATGATGTCCACAGACATCCCGGCAAAACCCGGAAGATTCCAGTTGGTCGATGTATCCTCCGCGCTCGCCGGAACCGGCATGGGCGCATTTCTGCAAGCCGCACAGTCCCAAGCCGGCGCGACCACAATGCGTATCGCAAAATGCGACGGTGCCGTCTGGACGTCGAAGGCAACGCGAGCCATTCCGGGATACAACAATCTCAACCTCTACAGCTGCCTCTACGCCTACAAGGGGGGCTACCAGCTGGACGTCTATGGCGTATTCCAGAAAAATTCCGGCGGCCTGGCCGGACTTGAGCAAGGCCTCGCCGGTAGCCTGGTCGGCACCCCGGACCAGTGGGTGAACAAGACCATTATGGATACGGTCCGCAACATTGCGTCGGCTTCGCAGGCCCGGGTCGTGCAAATCGAGGGCCAGCCGAAAATTGCTGGTGACCAACTGCCTTGGGTGGACAAGCTCTCCGTCCACTGACGCATTTCGCTACGTTCCCACAGACAGAAAAATCTGGTTCGATTCTGCGCGCTCACGCATGGTTTCGACCAGATTTTTTCTTTTGCTGGCCTCAATCTGGACAAGGCCATGCTGAAGCGTGTCTGAACCTACACGAAATCAAAGAAAGCTGTTGAAAGAATCTGACAGCTGGAGCACTCCGCTTGGTGAAACGGATGACCCGGTGCCGGATATGAGTGGTTTGACCTTCTCAAAGTACTCCGACACGGATGGAAAAAATTTCCGGGGATATCTATTCCGCAGTAGCTATTCTCCGGTTGACGCACCGCCTATATCAGCATTTAACAAACCGTAACGAAAATACTTAATACAAATCTTCTACAAAAAGGATAAAAACATATGAAACATTGGCGAATTGCTGCGCTGACCGCCTCCGCATGCTTCGCGGTGCTGGCCACGGGCTGCGCGACAGTAACGGGCGGAACCACACAAACGGTGTCGGTGAAGACACAAAAGGACACGGCCGACGTTGTTGGAGCGGACTGCGTGCTCGCCAACTCGAGGGGCACTTACACGGTCACGACTCCAGGCGCAGTAAGCGTGCATCGTGCAAAGGACGATTTGAGCATCAAGTGCACTAAGGATGGCGAAGCCGATGTCGCCACGACAGTCAAGTCGTCGACTCGCACGGGAACGGTGGTTGGAAATGTCCTATTACTGGGTGTAGGTGCCTTGGTCCTCGACGGGGTCGACAGAGCAAACGGCTCAGCCTATGCGTATCCCGATAACATCTTGGTTTCATTCTCCAAGGACACGGAGCCGCAAGGAGCAAACACCGATGCTGCTCGGAGCACTCAGGCGCAGGTCCAGGCAATGCCGACGACTGACACCGCTCCGACCGTTACCAAGTGATTCACCAGTTTTGGGTACCCTTCGCTTGTTCGATTTTCCATGTCGATCGTTTCGCGGTCGTCGATCGCGCGCGGACCGACGAGCAGCGTGGTGCTTTCCAGTTCGCGACGCAATTCGCCGGGAAGCACGGCGGAAATCTTCGCGAGCGCGTCGGACGCCGCCGAAGTCAATTGCACATCGGCGCACTTCGCGACCCAGCGGAAACCGAGCATCAACGCTTCCAGCTCCGATTGCGAGAACATCAGCGGCGGCAGCATGAACCCGGGGCGAAGGACCTAGCCGATCCCCGGCTCGCCCTGAATGTCCGCCCCCTGGGCCTGCAGCGACGCAATGTCCCGATAGAACCGGTTGCATGTCTGTACGCCGGACGACTGACTTCCGCTCGCGTCACCCCACCCTGCGCACCGGCATCCCCCGCGAGAAATACTTCGCCCCGGCCACGCACCCGACGACGATCGCGGTCACCGCGATCATCGACGTGGGCACCGTCTCGTGCAGCAGCCAGGCAGCGAGCACGAAGCCGAAGAACGGCTGCAGCAACTGCAGCTGGCCGACGCCCGCGATGCCGCCCAGCGCGAGCCCGCGATACCAGAACACGAAGCCGATCAGCATGCTGAACAGCGACACATAAGCGAGCCCCCACAGTGCGGCGGCGTCGACGCCGTCGAATGACGCGGGCGCCGTGACCCATGCGAGCGGCACCATCACCGGCAGCGACAGCACGAGCGCCCATGAAATCACCTGCCAGCCGCCGAGGTGGCGCGACAGGCGCGCGCCTTCCGCATAGCCGAGGCCGCACGCGACGATTGCGGCCAGCATCAGCGCATCACCGACCGGCGACGCTTCGCCGCCATTGCGCAGCGCGAACGCGGCAACGGCGCCGCTGCCGATCAGCGAGAAGATCCAGAACGGCAGCCGCGGCCGCTCGCCGCCGCGCCACACGCCGAACAGCGCGGTCGCGAGCGGCAGCAGCCCGACGAACACGATCGCGTGCGCGGACGTCACGTGCCTGAGCGCCAGCGCCGTCAGCAACGGAAAACCCACCACGACCCCGAGCGCGACGACCACCAGCGATACGACTTCGGCACGCGTCGGCCGCTTCTGCTTCAGCGCGACGAGCAGGAGCAGCGCGAGCGCGCCGGCGATCGTCGCGCGCGCGAACGTCAGGAACATCGGATCGAGGCCCTGCACGGCAACCCGCGTCGCGGGCAGCGAGCCGCTGAAGATGATAACGCCCAGCAGGCCGCTGAGCCATCCGTCGGTGGTCTTTTGCATCGGAATTCCGGATTGAAAGGGGATATCCGATGATCCGCCGCCGGCCAAAAGCGCGTAAGCTACAGCGCAATACAATTCCGACAAACTGTACCGGACAAACATCCGTACAGTTCAGAGCACCCGCCATGAACCGCATCGATCAGGACCTTGCTCCGCCCGCGCCGTCGCGCACGCGCGTGGAAACCGTGATGGACACGCTGCGCGCGCGGATCGCGAGCCGCGCGCTGATGCCCGGTGCGCGGGTGCCGTCGATCCGGATGATGGCCGACACGCTCGGCGTCTCGAAGTCGACCGTCGTCGACGCCTACGAACGGCTCGCGAGCGAAGGCGTGCTCGTCGCGCGGCGCGGGTCGGGCTTCTACGTGTCGGGGCACGCGCCGCCGCTCGTGCTCGCGGATCTCGGCCCGAGCCTCGATCGCGCACTCGATCCGCTGTGGCTGTCGCGGCAATCGCTCGAAGCCGGCGCAGCCGCCGTGAAACCGGGTTGCGGCTGGCTGCCGTCGTCGTGGCTGCCCGACGACAGCCTGCGCCGCGCGCTGCGCGCCGTGTCGCGCGACGAGTCCGATGCGCTCACCGACTATGCGACGCCGCTCGGCCTGCCCGCGCTGCGCCAGCAGCTTGCATGGCGGCTCGCGCAGCATGGCGTGCAGGCGGACCCCACGCAGATCGTGCTGACCGACGGCGGCACGCACGCGCTCGATCTCGTGTGCCGCATGCTGCTGGAGCCGGGCGACACCGTCGTGCTCGACGATCCGTGCTACTTCAACTTCCAGGCGCTGCTGCGCGCGCACCGCGCGCAGATCGTCAGCGTGCCGTACACGCCGAACGGCCCGGACCTCGCACGCTTCGAACAGACGCTGATCGAGCATCGGCCGCGCCTCTACATCACGAACGCGGCGCTGCATAATCCGACCGGCGCGACGCTCGCGCCGCCCGTCGCGCACCGGTTGCTGACGCTCGCGACCGAGCACGACCTGCTGATCGTCGAGGACGAGATCTTCGCGGACTTCGAGAGCACGCCCGCGCCGCGCCTTGCCGCGTTCGACGGGCTCGCGCGCGTGGTGTCGATCGGCAGTTTCTCGAAGACGCTGTCGGCGGCGATGCGTTGCGGCTTCATCGCCGCGCGCACCGAATGGATCGAGCCGCTCGTCGACCTGAAGCTCGCGACATCGTTCGGCAATGCGCAGCTCACGGCGAACGTCGTGCATCGGCTGCTCGTCGACGGCACGTACCGGCGGCACATGGACGGCTTGCGCGCGCGGCTCGCCGACGCGATGGGCGAGACGATCCGGCGGCTCGCGCGCACCGGGCTCGGGATCTGGACGGAGCCGCGCGGCGGACTGTTCGTGTGGGCGGAATTGCCGGACGGGCTCGATGCCGCGCGGGTCGCGCGTCACGCACTCGACGAAGGCGTCGTACTCGCGCCCGGCAACGTGTTCAGCGCATCGCACAGTGCGACGTCGTTCCTGCGTTTCAACGTGTCGCGCTGCAAGGGGCCGGCGGTCTTCGATACGCTCGCGCGAGCGATGGACGCGGCGCGGCGCGACGAACGTGCGACGGCGTCGCCGGCGGACAAGCGCGCGACGGCGAGCGGCTCATGACGGTTCGCAGAAGCGCAGGCGGTCGCCGAACGGATCGGTGATCTGCATGCTCCGGCCAATCGCGATGCCAGCGTAGGACGGGCGGGACGGTACGGCGCGATCCCGCCCGCGTCACCCCGCCCTTCACCTCACGCCTCCCCCGCGTGCGCCCTCGCCCGCACGTCGGCCAACGACACATCGACCAGCAGCCGCCCCGTATCGAACACCGTCTCGAGCGCGTCGTCCCATTCGCTTTCGATCGCACGATCGTCCCACGCAACCGGCAGCGTCACGGTCCGGTATTCGCCGGTGCGGCGGTTGCGCAGCAGCGTGAGCCTGCCCTTCTTCGAGCGCTTGCCCTGATCGGTGACGGGATCCTTGCAGACGTCGTGCCACACGCCGGCGCGGCGGATCGCCGAGCACTTCATCGCGAAGCGCTGCGTGTCGCGGTTCACCCGCTGCAGCAGCGCGCCGCCCATCCCGAACACGACATTGCCGGCCGCATAGCCCGAGTCGTCGAGCGCGGACAGGATCGCCTCGATCGACACCTCGTCGACGCCGTCGCCCTGGATCACGCGCACGTGGTTCAGCACGCGCCGCCCCTTGCCGTTCAACGTCGAACCGAACGATGCATCGAGCGCGCGCACGGTCTGCAGCACGATCGTCACGGGATCGCCGGAATCGGGCCGCACGACGAGCGTCGCGCCGGAGTCGATCACGGCCTGCTTCAGCTCGCCACCCCACAGATCGAGCGCGGCGAACAGATCGTAGGAGTCCGACACGACCGACACGATCGCGCCCGGCAGGCCGAAGCGGCGCAGCATGTTGCGGTACGCATCGGCTTCGCCTTCGCGCCCCCATGACGTGATCGTGCTGTGCTCGGCGGCCGGCACCGAATACGCGGCCATCGGCTCGCGGTAGAAGCGGTTCGCGGCGAGCACGCCCAGCACCGTGTCCGAACCCATGAAGCTGACGAGGTGCGCGGCGCCGCCGATCGCCGCCGATTCCGCACTCGACACGCCACGCGCGCCGAAGTCGTGCAGCTTGAACGGCAGTTGCGTCACATCGTCGTCGGTCTTCTCGAGAAAGCGGCGGATCGTCTGCCGCAGGTGCCAGCTCTGCGTCGCGACCGTCACCGGATACCACACGCGCAGCAGCATCGTCTCCAGATACGACGCGAGCCAGAACACCTGTGGATCGTCGCATTCGACAGTCATCAGCACATTGTGCGTCGGCACGACCGCGCCTTCGGGCACCGCGCGGATCTTCACCGGCAGGTAGCCGTCGTAGCGTTCGACGATGGTGCGCCAGCCCGCTTCGTTGAACGGCTCGCCGTGCACCGTGAAGAAGTCGCGCGCATCGTCGATCATCGCGTGCGTGACCGGCTTGCACAGATATTCCTTCAGCAGCATTTGCAGGCCGAAGAACACCGTGCGGTCGTAGCGGCCGCCGCGCGATTCGACGTACGAGAACATCGCGCTCGCGTCGGCCGGATATTGCAGGAAGTGGGATGCCTTGTACGAATCCGTGTTGAGGATCGGGTTGGCGAGTACCGCGGCAAGGCCGCCGAGATCGTTTTGCATGGCTAGAGCTCCTCTAGGCCGTTGGAAAACCGTCGCGTCTGTCGCGACGGCGGAATGCGGGGAATCAGCGGATCAGAGTTTCCCCAGGAAGTGATAGGCGATGTCGAAGTGATCCTCGAACATCACGCCGCGCATCTGCGCGAATTCGTTCAGCGGCACCCAGCGCGCCTTGTCGGCATCGTCGCTGCCCTTCACGCGCGGCAGTTCGCCGGTCGGGAAATTGAACAGGCATGCGTGCGTGATCGTGCGGCCGCGCAGCGAACGGGTCGGGTGATCGAACACCTGGCGATCCTTGAGCGAGCCGCGCAGCACGGGCTCCGGCAGCTTCAGGCCGGTTTCCTCGCGCAGCTCGCGGATGCATGCGGTATCGAGCCGTTCGTCCTGGTTCACGAAGCCGCCCGGCAGCGCCCACAGGCCGCGGCCCGGTTCGCTGCGGCGGCGCACGAGCAGGATGTGCCCCGAGTGCACGACGACCGCGTCGACGGTCACGAACGTGACCGGATACGGCGCGGCGGCCCACGCCTTGCGATACGCGGCGATGAACTCGGCCTCGGCCTTCAGCTGCGCGAATTCCGGCTGCGTGCGGAAGCGCTCGAGCCAGCCGAACACGGGTTCGGGCACGGCCCACTGCACGAAGCTGTTCGTGCGTTCCGAGAAATACTGGTCGCGGATTTCGGTGGCGGAGATGTCTTCCGTCGCGTCGACGTCGACCAGCTCCCACTGCGGGAACATCCGCAGGTAATACGACGATGCATCCTTCTCGTGGCCGATCAGCCCGACCTTCTTCTGCGCGACGTCGCCCAGCGCGGACGAGACGGCGTCCTGCACCCAGCGCACCCAGTCGCCGTCGTTGTACGTCGAATCCTCCACGGGTGCGACGGTCACGCGCTCGCGCTCGGATGCGTCGAGCAGCGACGCCAGCATCTGGCTGCGCTCGTCGAACGAGAACGGATCCTTGATGGTGCGGGGCTTGCCGGTCGACCCGATCAGCACGCAGACGCGCTCGGCCCGGCTCAGTGCCGACTTCAGCACGTTCAGGTGGCCACGATGCGGAGGCTGGAAACGACCAATGAAGACAAGCGCGTCGAAGCGCCTGGTGTGTTGCGTACTCATGAGGCTCCCTCAAGAGATTGAAACGCTTCGGGTCTGTCCCGAAGGCATGGAACGAATCGTAGGAGAAATTTCGAGATGCGTCAATCGAGCACACTCGAGCGCAGTTTCCAGTTGACGATGTCTGACGAACGCTCACACCCCGCCGCGCGCCACCTGCCGCCGAGCCTGCGTCTGCGCGCCGAGCGCCGCGGCGATCGCATCGACCGCGTCGGCCGCGCGCGCCGCGCCGCACATGAACGCATCGACCGCCGCGAAGCCATACTCGGGCCACGTATGAATCGTGATGTGCGATTCGGCGAGCAGCACGACGCCCGTCACGCCATGCGCACCGCCGAAATGATGGAAATGCGCGCCGATCACGCGCGCGCCCGCGCGGCGCGCCGCGTCGGTGAGCACGGCCTCCAGGCGCGCGGCGTCGCACAGCAGCGCCGCGTCGACGCCGGCAAGATCGGCCAGCACGTGCGAGCCGAGCGTCGCGCGCGGCGCAACGCCTGCGTCGTGCTCGGTCATTTGTGCGACCCGTACGACGAGTAGCCGCTGCGGGCCGACGTGCTGCCCCATCCGCTTCCGCCGCTTCCGCTTCCGCTGCCGCTGCCCGGCGACGTGCAGCTGAACAGCGCGACGACGATCGCCGCATAGATTCCGTAGAGGATGTGCCTGATCACGACTCACCCCTGTCCGATGCGAATCCCTTCCACACCCACTCGGGCAGCCACAGCACGAGCAGGCCGATCAGCACGTACACCGTGCGGCCGTCGAACGCGAACAGCTCCGGGAAATTGAGGAACACATACACCACGCTGAACAGCAGCGGCAGCGGCGCGAAGCTATGCGGATTCTTGTCCTCCGCTTCGGATTCCGCACCCGCGCCTGTGCCCGCTACGACAGCGGCAGCACCCGCCGAAACCGCAGCCGCGGCCGCCGCGCCGCCCGCCGCGAGCGCGGCCACGCCGAAGCGCTCGGCGAGCTTGCCGTTCGCGATCCGCTGCGCGCGCGACCAGACGATCTCGTTCGCGCTGCGCTCCATCGTCAGCTTGTCGTTCTGCCAGCCGTAGTCGACGATCGACGTGCGATCGCCGACCTGCACGCGCCAGTTGAACGCGCCGACCACGTATACGACTTCCGAGCCGTATGCGTCGCGCTTGCGATAGGTCTTGCCGCCGTCCGTCACTTCGGTGTCGCTGCCGATCGCCGGCCAGTGGTCGAGCACGCTGACGCGCTCCCAGCGTCCTTCGCTCTGCACGAGCCACAGGAAGCCGCGCGTCGGATGCAGCAGCAGGTACTCGTCCCACGTTTCGTTGTCGCCCGGCACCCTGCAGCGCATCATGCCGATCACCGTGTACTTCGCGCCGTCGAACGTGCCGGTCGCGCCGAGCTCCAGCGCCCCCTTCACCGCGTCGAGCTCGCGCTGCTTCGAAAACACGGTCTGCTGCTCGGCCGTGCATTGCACGCCCGCATGACAACTGCCGCACACGACGTAGTCGGCGACGTTCGGCGCATACGACAGCGGCGCGCCGCAACTCGGGCATGCGAACGGCACCATCTCCGCGCCGCGTTTTTCGCGCGTGTCCGCCTCCGCGTCGCGCAGCCCGGTGAATGCGAGCGCGTCGAACGTCATCGCTTCGCCCGCGTACAGCACCGGACGGCCGCCGTCGCCCGCATCGGAGTAGTCGAACGTCGCGAACGCATTGCCGGTGCGCAGATCAGCGACGCGCGCTTCCCAGCCCGCATCGACGCGGAACGGCAGCTCGCCGTCGCCGCCCGTGCAGCGCGCGGTGCGCACGTCCGACACCAGGTAGTGCAAGCCGCCGTGCGCGATCTGCATGCCCGGTTGCAGCGCACTGAATGCGGGCCAGGAGCCCAGCGCGTCGTCGGGCTGGCGGACCGTGATCGCGTACTGGCCCGACGCATCCGACAGCCAGCCGAACGTGCCGTCATCGAACACGACGTACCACTCGCTCCACATGCCCGCGTCGTAGGTCATCTGCAGCCGCCCGAGCACGGTGAACGCGAGCTTGCCATAGCGGCCGGCGGTGCCGAGCTGGATCGGCGACGCATCGTCGATCACCGTCGCCAGTTCGCCGATCCGCTCGACGTCTTCGCCGCGCTTGAGCAATGTGCTGCGGCAGAACGCGCAGACGGCCATCACCGCCGCTGCCGAGCGGAACGTGACCGGCGCGCCGCACTGGGGGCACGAAGTACTGAACATGCGCGACGTTTATTGGGTGAGTTTCGCGAGAATCTCGGCCTTCGCGCGCGAATATTCTTCGTCGGTCACGAGCCCCTTGTCGAGCAGCGCCTTCAGTTGCTCGAGGCGCTGCACGTAATCGGTGCCCGCCGCGGGCGCGGCCGGTTGCGCGGCCGGTTGTACGGCGGCAGGCGGTTGCGGTGCGGCCGGCTGCGCGCCGCCCGCGACCTGGCCGGCAATCTGACCTGCAATCTGGCCGGCCATCGCCTGCCCGATCGCCGCGCCGGCCGCGAGGCCCGCGCCGAGGCCCGCGACACCGCCCGGGTTCTGTGCGGCCAGCGGAATCGCCTGCGCGGTCTGGAATTGCGTGACGCGGCCGAGATCGCCCGCGACGCTCGCGCCGATCCGCAGGTCCAGCGCCTTCTGCAGTTCGGCCGGCAGCGACACGCTCTCGACCACGAATGCGTCGAGCGCGAGGCCATAGCGCGTGAACGCCGGCACGAGCGCCTCGGCGATCCGGTGCGACAGCTGCGTCAGGTTCGCCGCCATGTCGATGAACGCGACGTCGGCCGAGCCGAACGCGGTGGTCATCCCGGTCACGACGAGATTGCGAATCTGCTGCTCGAGATCGTCGACCGTGTATTGCGCGCGCGTACCGCTGATCTGCCGGTGGAACGCGGGCACGTCGACGATCCGGTACGAGTAGATGCCGAACGCGCGCACCTGCACGATGCCGAACTCGCGGTCGCGAATCGTGACCGGCTGCGCGGTGCCCCAGCGGCGGCCGAGCTGCAGCCGCGTGCTGAAGAAATAGACATCGGACTTGAAAGGCGACTGAAAGAGCTTGTCCCAGTTGCGCAGGTAGGTAAGCACCGGCAGCGTCTGGGTCGTCAGCGTATGCAGGCCCGGCTGGAACACGTCGGCGATCTGCCCTTCGTTGACGAACACGGCGACCTGCGACTCGCGCACGGTCAGCTGCGCGCCATAGCGGATCTCCATGTCCTGCATCGGGTAGCGCCACACGAGCACGCCGTCGGTGTCTTCCGTCCATTGCAGGACGTCGACGAATTGCTTGCGGATGAACGAACCGAAACTCATCACAGTCTCCTCGGACGCGCGCGGCGTCAGGTCAGGCAGGCAGCGTTGATGATGCCGACGACCAGCGACGCGGTGCCCATCAGGCCGCCCATCGCCGCGTTGCGGTCTTCGATCGCGTGGTTCATGCCGGGCATCAGCCGGGTCAGCGCCGCATAGGTCACGAGCTGCACGACCATCGCGCCGACCGCCCACAGCACGACCTCGACGAAAGTGGAATTGTGCGCGATGCTCGACGCGAGCGTGAGGCAGAAGCCGATCAGCGCGCCGGCGAACGACAGCAGCGCGGCGACGTTGCCGTCGCGGATCAAGGCCAGTTCGTCGAACGGGGTGACCTTCAGGTACACTGCCGCGAACGCCAGAAGCAGCACGAACGCCGACAGTAAATGAACCGCATAAGAAAAGGCACTATTCATTCTTTTCCTCGGATTTTGTGCTCGGTTCGCCGCCCCGCGGCCGGCCGGCGCCCGGTCGGCCGGGTTCAGGCCGGCCGTCCCGCGATGCCCCCCACCGCGAATAGCCGCCCCACGGATGGCCGCCCCACCCAAGTCCGCGCCAGTATATCCACTTTGCCGACTGCGATACAACGGACGCCCCATGCTGCATAAGCGCGCGCTCGTCCTGTCGATTCTCGTGCTCGCGTCGTGCGGGCTCGGCTACGAACTGATCAGCAGCGCGTTGTCGAGCTACCTGCTCGGCGATTCGATCCTGCAGTTCTCGTCGGTGATCGGCTGCTACCTGTTCGCGATGGGCGTCGGCTCGTGGCTCGCGAAATTCGTCGAAGACGAGCACGTGCTCGACCGCTTCGTCGACATCGAGCTGCTCGTCGGCCTGCTCGGCGGCGTGTCGGCCGCGCTGCTGTTCGCAGTGTTCGCATGGCTCGCGGCGCCGTTCCGCGCGGCACTCTACGCGCTCGTGTTCGCGCTCGGCGTGCTGATCGGGATGGAGATCCCGCTCGTGATGCGCGCGTTCCAGCAGCGGCGCCAGGCGTTCCGCCACACCGTCAGCGAAGTGCTCAGCTTCGACTATCTCGGCTCGCTCGCCGTGTCGCTGATCTTTCCGCTCGTGCTCGCGCCGCGCCTCGGCCTGTTGCGCACGAGCTTTCTGTTCGGGATCCTGAACGCGCTTGTCGCGCTGTGGACGACACACCTGTTCCGCGACGAGATCAGCCACGTGCGCACGAAGCAGATGCGCGCGTCGCTCGTGATCGGGTTGCTCGTCGCCGGCTTCGCGCTGTCGGGCCGCATTACGCACTGGGCCGAGCACGGCGTATACGGCGACGAGACGATCTATTCGGAAACCACGCCGTACCAGCGGATCGTGCTCACGCAATGGCACGACGACATGCGGCTCTACCTGAACGGCAACCTGCAGTTCTCGTCGCGCGACGAGCACCGCTATCACGAGGCGCTGATCCATCCGACGCTCGAGGCGCTGCCTTGGGCGAAGCACGTGCTCGTGCTCGGCGGCGGCGACGGGCTCGCGGTGCGCGAACTGCTGAAGCACCGGAACATCGAGCAGATCACGCTCGTCGATCTCGATCCGGCGATGACGAAGCTGTTCTCGACGTCCGCGCCGCTCGTGAAGCTGAACCAGGGTTCGCTGAAGGATCCGCGCGTGCACGTGATCAACGACGACGCGGTGCGCTGGCTCGAATCGAACGCCAACGTGTACGACGCGATCGTCGTCGACTTCCCCGACCCGACCAACTTCGGCCTCGGCCGCCTGTATTCGGTGCCGGTGTTCCGGCTGCTCGCGCGGCATCTGTCGGAGAACGGCTACGCGGTGATCCAGTCGACGTCGCCGTACTTCGCGCCGCACGCGTACTGGACGATCGTCGCGACGCTGCACGAGGCGGGCCTCAATACGTGGCCGTACCACTGCTACGTGCCGTCGTTCGGCGACTGGGGCTTCGTGATCGCCGGCAAGCGCCGCGACTTCACGGTGCCGGCGCACTACTCGGTGCCGACGCGCTGGCTCGATGCACAGACGGCTGCCGAGATGTTCCACTTCCCCGCCGACATGCCCGCGCTGCCGATGTCGGCGAACGAACTCAACGACCAGCCGCTCGTGCGCCGCTTCGACGACGACTGGAAGCACGTGCTGCGCTGATGGACCGCCGCACGTTCCTCGTCGCGTCGGCGGCCGCGTCGCTCGCCGCGTGCGGCCGCAGCGGCTGGATCGAGACGACGCCGCGCGTCGACTATCCGGGCATGCGCGAAGGCCATGCGCTGCGCGATCACGCGGCGCTGCCGCCGCCGTCCGGCACGCTCGAGACCGACGTCGCGATCCTCGGCGCCGGCGCGGCCGGCCTGTCGTGCGCGTGGCAGCTCGCGCGCGCGGGCCACAGGAATTTCGTCGTGCTTGCCGGCCCGGAGTTCGGCGGCAACGCGGCCGGCGGCCGCTTCGGCGACCTCGGCTATCCGAAAGGCGCGCACTACCTGCCGCTGCCGTCGCTCGAATCGACGCACCTGCGCGACATGCTCGCCGATCTCGGCGTGATCGAATCCGCGCCGCTGTCCGCGCGGCCCGTCTTCGACGAGCGCGTGCTCGTCCATGCCCCCGACGAGCGGCTATTCATCGACGGCCAATGGCAGGACGGGCTCGTGCCGACGACCGGCATCGGCAACGACGAACTCGCGCAGCAAACGCGCTTCTTCGCGTACACGGACGCGCTGCGCACCGCGCGCGGCAACGACGGCCGCAAGGTCTTCTGCATCCCGCTCGCGGAATCGTCGCGCGACCCGCGCTGGCGCGCGCTCGACACGCGCACGTTCCGGCAATGGCTGCTCGACGAGGGCTACACGGCACCGTCGCTGCACTGGTACCTGAACTACTGCTGCCGCGACGATTACGGCGCGGGCTACGAGCGCGTGTCGGCGTGGGCCGGGCTGCATTATTTCTCGTCGCGCGGCGGCCATGCGCGCAACGCGAGCGACGGCGCGGTGCTGACCTGGCCCGACGGGCTGCACACGATGGTGACGAAGCTGTCCGACTCGATCAACGCGCGCACCGGCTCGAACGCCTGGTCGCGGGACGGCTTCGCGGTTCGTGCGACCGAGCGCGCGGGCGGCGTCGACGTGCTGTGCGCACGCATCGACAACGGCGCGCTCGCCACGTTCACGCTGAAGGCGCGGCGCGTCGTCAGTGCAATGCCGCTGTTCGTCGCCGCGCGCGTATTCCCGCAGATGCGCGCGTATGGCTTCGAGCCCGCACGCGACCTGCCGCCGCGCGCGCCGTGGCTCGTGTCGAACTTCCTGCTGGACGGAATGCCCGCCGAAGCGTCCGGCGTGCCGCTCGCGTGGGACAACGTCGTGCATGACGGCGCGGGGCTCGGCTATGTCGTGTCGACGCACCAGCTGATCCGGCTGTCGCCGCCGACGCGCTCGGTGTTCTCCGCGTACCAGGCGCTCAGCACGCGGACGCCCGACGACACGCGCCGCTGGCTCGCCGCCGCGAAGCCCGACGAGTTGCGCGAGCAGGCGGCGATCGACCTGAGCGCGGTGTACGGGCGCGCACTGTGGAAGCACGCGAGCGCGCTCGACATCACCGTGCGCGGCCACGCGATGGCGTCGCCCGACGTCGGCTTCCTGAGCCGGCCGGGACTGCTCGCGCTGCGCGACGCCGACGGTCCGGTCACGTTCGCGCATGCGGATCTGTCGGGATTGTCGCTGTTCGAGGAAGCGTCGTACTGGGGCATGCGCGCCGCACAGCGCATGCTCGCCTGACGGGCGCCGTCACCGCATTTACAACTTGCTTTCACGCCGCTCGACACCCACCGTCTTGTCATTGCGGTGTAGTCGGCAGCCGCTATAATCGCGCCACATTCCGACTGCATCGTGCAGGCCGGCGGCACCGCACCGCCTCGTCGTGCGGCGCCGCATCCAAGCGACAACAAGAAAGATGAGCCGAATCGTCCAACACCTTCGTCCGTTCGCAGGCGCCACCGCGCGCGCGATCGCCTGCGCGGCCCTGCTCGGCGCGCCGCTCGCGCTGCGCGCTGCCGACACAGTGCCGGCTGCCGACACGCACACAGCGGGCGCACATAGTCCGTACATCGTCGTCGACACCGGCCACACGCCCGCTCACCCGGGCGCAACCGGTGCGAGCGGCCGCGTCGAATACCTGTACAACCTCGACCTGTCGGCCGCAGTCGCGAAGCGGCTCACCGACGACGGCGACCGCGTGCTGCGCACGTCGGCAGACGGCCGCGAGATCGCGCTGGACCAGCGCTCGACGCAGGCGCCCGACGCGGACCTGTTCGTGTCGATCCATCACGACTCGATGCAGCAGCAGTTCATCGATGCCGGCCGGCAGCGCGAGTTCCGCGGCTTCGCGGTGTTCGTGTCCGAGCGCAATCCGCACTACGCGCAGAGCCTGCGCTGCGCGAAAGCGATTGCCGAGAAGCTGATTGCGGCAGGCGAGACGCCGTCGCTCTATCACGCACAGCCGATCCGCGGCGAAAACCGTCCGCTGATCGACAAGCGCCTCGGCATCCATCGCTTCGACGATCTCGTCGTGCTGCGCACCGCGCCGATTCCGGCCGTGCTCGTCGAAGCCGGCGTGATCGTCAATCCCGACGAAGAAAAGCGGCTCGCGCAGCCGGACACGATCCAGCATCTGTCCGCCGCGATCGCGGGCGGCATCGAGGCGTGCACCGCACCCCAATGACGGCGCGGCGCGCTTGCGTCACCGGTTTTTACCCAGCCAGGAGCATCGACATGAAGAAGAAACTGCTCATCGCATCATGCGCGCTGTTCGCGCTCGCCACGCCGTTTGCCGCGCACGCGGCAGGCTGCGCGAAGCCGCGCAGCGCGTTCGACCAGGTGTACTGCAGCAGCACGCAGTTCTCGCAGCTCGACCGCGAGCTGAACGATCAGTACGGCCGGCTGCGCAAGCAGCTGAGCGGCGACCAGCAGGCGTCGCTGAAAACCGGCCAGCTCGCGTGGCTGAAGGAGCGGGACGACAAGTGCAGCACGACGCGCGACGACGGGTATTACGTGAACCTCGAGTGCGCGATCGACATGACGCAGTCGCGCCTGTCGTTCCTGCGCGAGCGCGACCGCGAGTGCTCGAGCACGGGTTGCGTGACGTCGAAGCTCGGTCAGTAAGTCCGTATCCGTCACATCGCCGACGCGGCGCTTGCGCCGCCGTCGGCCGTCCCGGTTCAGCCGTGAACGGCAACTGCCTGCCGCTCACAGAAACCACCGATACTCCCGCGCGCCGATCTCGTTCATGAAATCGAGCTGCTCCTGCCGCTTGTTCTCGCAGTAGACCATCACGAACTCGCTGCCGAGCCCTTCGCGCACGGCCGGATGATCCTGCATCGCGGCCACCGCCGCGAGCATGTCCTTCGGGAAATCGATGCCGCTGCCGCGATCGTCGTTGAGCGGCGCGATCGGCTCACGCCCCGCATCGAGCCCGTATTCCATCCCGGTCAGGATCGCAGCCAGCACGAGATACGGATTCGCGTCCGCACTCGCGAGGCGATGCTCGATCCGCAGGTTGCGCGCGTCCGATTCGGGAATCCGGATGCACGCGTCGCGATCCTCGAACCCCCAGCTCGCGCGGCTCGCCGCGTTCACCATCGACCCGTAGCGCCGGAACGCATTGTAATTCGGCGCGAACACCGGCATGCAGTGCGGCAGCAGCGCGAGACAGCCGGCGACCGCATGGCGCAGCGGACGCTGCCCGTCCGCCGCGAGCAGGTTGCGCCCCGCGTCGTCGTACAGGCTCACGTGCACGTGCATCCCGCTGCCCGGCGCATGCAGGTACGGCTTGCCCATGAAGCTCGCGCGATAGCCGTGCCGGAGCGCGACGCCGCGCGTGCTGCGGCAGAACAGCGCCGACCAGTCCGCCGCGCGCAGCCCGTCGTCGGTGTGGCCGAAGTTGATCTCGAACTGGCCGGGCCCGAGCTCGGCGGTGATCACCGTCGCATCGACGCCCTGCTCGCAGGTTGCCTCGACCATTTCGTGCAGCACGTCGGAGAAGCGCGACAGGCGCTCGATATGCATGTTCGGCTGGTCGTCGCGGTCGTCGCTCAGGCGGTCGCGCGGATATTGCGGTAGGCCTTCGGCGAGCTGCGCGGCGAACAGGTAGAACTCGAGCTCGAACGCGACGACCGGGCGGATGCCGCGCCGCGCGAAGCGCCGCAGCACGCGCGCGAGCACTTCGCGCGGCTCGAACTCGATCGGCGCGTCGGTGCCGTCCGAGCTGATCAGCATCTGCGCGAGCGGCTGGTTTTCCCAGCGCACCGGTTTCAGCGTGCCGGGAATCAGCCGGCGCGGCGCGTCCGGATCGCCGTCGTTGAAGCAGTAGTCGCCGATCTTGTAGAGGCCGCCTTGGGTGCCGAGCAGCACGCAGTTCTGCGGCAGCTTCAGCAGCGACCCGGACGCGACCTTCTCGAGCGCGTCGATCGGATAGCGCTTGCCGTAGAAATGCCCGGGCAGGTCCAGGCAGATCAGGTCGACATAACGGATTTCGGGGTGCGTCTGGCGAAATGCCCGGACTTCATCGACCAGCGCGGAAACGACGTCAGCCATGTTTGATCCTTCTTTTCGTGTGTGACGATGCCGCATCGCGGCGAACCGGGGTCGCACGGCACGCGCATCGCCATGCGAACCTGTCGATCAGTACTGCAAACAACGTGCGGCGGACGCGGGTCGTGCCCGCCTCCCCGCGTCAGCCGAAGCTCAGGTAAACACCCAGATGACCCGGGTGGGCGCGTCGGTCAGGTTCGCGTAGCGAAAGCGCCGGTGCGCGGGCAGCTGGAATGCGTCGTTCGGGCCGAGCGTCACGGGCGTGTCGTCGTTGTCGAGCCAGATCGTCAGCTCGCCTTCGAGCACGAAGCCGCCCTGCTCGTCGCTGTCGTCGACCGGCCGCTCGCCGCTGCTCGCGCCCGGCGCGAGATGGCTTTCGAGGATCGAGAAGCGCGCGCGCATGTTCGGCGACACGAGGATGTCGGTGATGCCCGCCGCGTAGTACACGGTACGCCGTTCGTCGGGCCGCGTGACCCACGGCACCGCGCGCGGCTTGCTCAGGCTGTAGAAATACGTGGTCGGCACGCCGAGCGCCTCGCCGATCGCGGTCAGGTCCGCGACGGTCGGCCGCGACAGTCCGCGCTCCACCTGCGACAGGAAGCCGACGGAGCGGCCGATCCTGTCCGCCAGTTCGTTCAGCGTGACCTTGCGGTGCTTGCGCAGGTCGCGGATCAGGATCGCCAGGCTCTCGATCTCTTCCTGTTCGTTCATGGTGTTTTCCAGAGGACGTGTGCGTGTCAGACAGTATCGCGCAAACGGTACCAGGCCTTGCCGATCGCTTCCAGCGGCGCGGCGAGCCGGTCGCCGCCCGGAAAGCGCGGGTTGCGGATCCGCTGGTACAGTCCGAGCAGCCGGCCGTCGCCGAGCACCGCGTCGGCCACGGCGCGCGCGGCCGCGAGCGTCGGCAGCACGCCGTGGCCCGAGAAGCCCTGCAGCCAGTAGCGCTGCCCGAGGCGGCCGACGTCCGGCGTGCGGCGCATGCTGATGTCGATGTGCCCGCCCCACGCATAGTCGATCGGCACGCCGCGCAGTTGCGGAAACACGCGTTCGAGGTGCGGGCGCGTCGCCGCCGCGATGTCCGCGGGAATGCCGCCCAGATACGTGCAGCCGCCGCCGAACAGCAGCCGGTTGTCGGGGCTCAGGCGGAAGTAGTCGGGCACGAACTGGTTGTCGATCACGCAGCTGTTGCGCGGCAGCAGCGAACGCGCGACCTCGGGGTCGAGCGGCGCGGTCGCGACCTGGTAGGTGCCGACCGGCAGCAGCCGGCGCGACAGGTCGGGATCGAGCCGGTCGACATACGCGTTGCACGCGAGCACCAGCACGTCCGCGCGCACCTCGCCGCCGGCCGTGCGCGCGACGTAGCCGCCCGCCGTCTCGCGGTAGTCGAGCACGCGGCTCTGCTCGAAGATGCGGCCGCCCGCGCGCTCGATCGTCTGCGCGAGTCCGAGCGCGAGCTTCAGCGGATTCAGGTGGCCGGCCTCGGGATCGTAGAGCGCGGCGAGATAGCGCGCGCCGCCGATCCATTCGGGCATCTCCGCGTGCGGGATCACGCGCAGCCGGTCGTAGCCCCAGCGCTCGACCGCCTCGTCGCGCGCCTGCGCGAGCATCGCGACGCGGCGCGGGCGCACGGCCGCCCACAGGCTGCCCGGCCGGTAATCGATGTCGAAGCCGTGCCGCGCCGGCAGTTCGCGCACTTCGGCCGCGGCCCAGCGCATGCTGTCCCACAGCGCGCGCGCGCCGTCGCGGCCGAGCGAATGCTCGATCGGCGGCATGTCGCACGACCAGCCGAGCAGCGCCTGGCCGCCGTTGCGGCCCGACGCCGCCCACGCGACCCGGCTCGCCTCGAGCACCGCGACCCGCTTGCCGGCAAGCGCCAGGCGCAGCGCCGTATGCAGCCCGCTGAAGCCCGCGCCGACGACCAGCACGTCGACGTCGACGCGCTGGTCCAGCGCCGGACGAAGCGGGATCGGCACCGGATGGGTACCGGCGTAATAGCTTGCGACGTGGCGATCCGACTGCAGGAACATGAAGGCTCCCGTGAAATTATCGTCTGCGAATTTCATGAAAAACTATCACGACAATTTCACGGGAGCAAGCGGGAGGTGCGGGAGGCGAACGGAGTGCCGTGCACGAGCCCGATAAGCAAAACGTGCGCCAATTGTTCAGGGGAATGCAAAATTGAAGCTGTCGCCGCTTCCAGTCGAGAAGACATCTGCAGTCCCAATCGTCGATGTCCGCTCCTCTATCGACGTGAACATTGACCCATCGCCGGCGTTATCGCGATCGTCTCGAGGAATCGCGCGACCGGCCCGCAATGGTTGCCGGGGAATGTGTCGGCATGCGCGACAGATTCCGGCGGACGGTCACCTTCCCGAATCGCCGCCGGATTGGCTAGACAAGCTGTCCGGCGCTTGCGCTCGACAAGGGCCTTCGGCGATTGGCCAAGCCCGATCCGCCCGGCAAACCCGCACCGTTGCGACAACGTTCAATCGGATCAGGGTGTTCCCTAGCATCGCTTTCTCGAAATTCACTTGCGCAATTTTTTTTCTTCTATCAATGTTGTATAGACAAGCTGCGCGGGCAACAGGACGCGCTCGCAGGTTCGACGTATCCACTGACAGAGGAAGAGGAGTATCGACATGCAAGCGAAGTACACCAGGTTGGCTAAGGTTCTGATCGGCGCAGCATTTGGCGCCACGCTGCTCGGGAGCGGCAGCGCCGGAGCGAAGGACTGGAAGACCGTCACGATCGCGCTGGACGGCAGTTATGCACCGTGGAACCTGACGCTGCCGGGCGGCAAGCTCGGCGGCTTCGAACCCGAGCTGGTCGAAAACCTGTGTGTGCGCGCGCAACTGCAGTGCAAGCTCGTCTCCCAGGATTGGGACGGGATGATTCCCGGCCTGCAGGCCGGAAAATTCGATGTCCTGATGGATGCGATCTCGATCACGCCGGATCGCGAGAAGATCATCGCGTTCTCGAAGCCCTACGCGTCCACGCCGGCGACCTTCGCCGTGGCCGATACGAAGGTGCTTCCGAAGTCGGCACCCGCCGTTCCTGGGGTCAAGCTCGACAACGACGCGCGGAGCAATCTGCCCGCGGTCGACGCGATGCGCAAGGCGTTGAAGGGCAAGACGATCGGTATCCAGTCGGGCACCGTCTATACAGGCTTCATCAACGCGAACTTCAAGGACGTCGCATCGATCCGCGTCTACAAGACCGCGCCCGAGCGTGACCTCGACCTCGCGAACGGCCGCATCGACGCGACGTTCGACGACGTGACCTACTACACCGCGAACGCGGACAAGTCTCCCGTCGTGATTGCCGGCACGAAGATCGCCGGGCCGATCTGGGGGCCGGGCGAAGGCCTCGCGTTCCGCAAGCAGGACGCCGACCTGAAGGCGAAGTTCGACACCGCGATCACGGCCGCGCTTGCCGACGGCACCGTGAAGAAGCTCGCGCTGAAGTGGTTCAAGACCGACGTGACGCCGTAACGATTGCGTCCGGGCCCGCCGTGCGCCGCTGACGGCGCGCGGCTTTCGTTTGCAGGCTAGCGTGGGTGAATGCCATGTCTCTCTTGTCGCTTTTCAACATACTCGGCCTCGGGCCGGACGGCTGGGGCAGCGTGCTGCTCCTCGGCGCGCTGATGACGGTCGTGCTGACGCTCGCGGCACTCGCGATCGGCGCGGTGTTCGGCGCGCTCATCGCCGCCGCGAAACTCTCGCGCTTCCGCGTGCTGCGCATCCTCGGCGACTGCTACACGACCGTGTTTCGCGGCGTGCCTGAACTGCTCGTCATCTATCTGTTCTATTTCGGCGGCTCGTCGCTCGTCACAACCGTCGGCCAGTGGTTCGGCGCAGACGGTTTCATCGGCGTGCCGCCTTTCGCGATCGGTGCGGTCGCGGTGGGCATGATTTCCGGCGCGTACCAGGCCGAGGTCTACCGTGCCGCCGTGCTCGCGGTCGCGCGCGGCGAGCTCGAAGCCGCGCGCGCGATCGGCATGCCGACGCTGACGATGGCGCGCCGGATCCTGATCCCGCAGGTGCTGCGCTTCGCACTGCCCGGCATCGGCAATGTCTGGCAACTGAGCCTCAAGGACTCCGCGCTGATTTCGGTCACGGGCCTCGCCGAACTGCTGCGCGCGAGCCAGATCGCGGCCGGGTCGACGCACCAGTACTTCCTGTTCTTCGTCGCGGGCGGTGTGCTGTATCTCGCGATGACGGGCGTGTCGAACCGCGTCTTCGGTCGAGCCGAAGCCATCGTCGGCCGTTCATTCAAGCGCAACTTCGCGCGCAACTGATTCGGGAGCGTTCAATCATGCAAATCGATTTCGCGTTCCTGCTCGACACGGTGCGCCAACTGATCGGCGCCGTGCCGACGACGCTGGGCCTGTTCTTCCTGTCGCTGGTTCTGGGCGGCCTGCTGTCGCTCGTGATCGTCACGATGCGCGTGTCGCCGCACTGGCTGCCGAACCGCATCGCGCGTGCGTACATCCTCGTGTTTCGCGGCTCGCCGCTGTTGATCCAGATGTTCCTCGTCTACTACGGGCTCGGGCAGTTCGGCGTGATTCGCGAGAGCTTCCTGTGGCCGGTACTGCGCGAACCGTACGTCTGCGCCGTGCTGTCGCTCGCGTTGTGCACGGCCGGCTACACCGCCGAGATCATTCGCGGCGGGCTGATGGCCGTGCCCGTCGGGCAGATCGAGGCCGGCTATTCGATCGGCCTGTCCGGCTTCGCGCTGCTGCGTCGCGTGATCGGGCCGATCGCGCTGCGCCAGTGCCTGCCCGCTTATTCGACCGAAGCCGTGCTGCTCGTGAAGTCGACCGCGCTTGCGAGCCTCGTCACCGTCTGGGAAGTGACGGGCGTTGCACAGCAGATCATCCAGCAGACCTATCGCACGACCGAGGTATTTGCGTGCGCCGCACTGATCTACCTGTTCCTGAACTTCGTCGTCGTACGCGTGATCGGCTTCGTCGAGCAACGGCTGTCGCGCCATCTGCGCGCGGCGCCACCCGTCGCACGGCGCCCCGTTGCACCGCTCGAAACCCATCGCGCCGCATCGTGACCGGCCGCCACACCTGGAGAGATTGATGAACGCATCCGCACCCGTTGCGCTGTCCGTGCGCAATATCCACAAGACCTTCGGCGACCATCACGTACTGAAGGGCATTTCGCTCGACGCACACGAGGGCGACGTGATTTCGATTCTCGGCGCGAGCGGTTCGGGCAAGAGCACGTTCCTGCGCTGCCTGAACCTGCTGGAAACGCCGGACGACGGCTCGGTCGCGCTCGGCGGAGAAGAGCTGAAGATGAAGCGCCGCCGCGACGGCAAGCTGCATCCGAGCGACCGCCGCCAGGTCGACCGTATCCGCTCCCAGCTCGGCATGGTGTTCCAGAACTTCAATCTCTGGTCGCACATGACGGTGCTCGACAACCTGATCGAAGGACCGATGCGCGTGCAGAAGCGCAGCCGCGCCGAAGCGGTCGAGGAAGCCGAGGCGCTGCTCGCGAAGGTCGGGCTCGCCGACAAGCGCGGCCACTATCCCGCGCATCTGTCGGGCGGCCAGCAGCAGCGCGTCGCGATCGCGCGCGCGCTCGCGATGCATCCGAAGGTGATGCTGTTCGACGAGCCGACGTCGGCGCTCGATCCGGAGCTGGTCGGCGAAGTGCTGCGCGTGATGCGCGCGCTTGCCGACGAAGGTCGCACGATGCTCGTCGTGACGCACGAAATGGGCTTCGCGCGGCACGTGTCCAATCGCGTGATGTTCCTGCACCAGGGCCAGGTGGATTCGGACGGCACGCCGGACGAAGTGTTCGGCGAACTGAAGTCGGAACGCTTCCGCCAGTTCGTGTCGAGCCACCAGGATCGCAACGCTCATTGAATCCCGACGATCGGCAGGCGCCTCCATGACAGTCATCCGCACCCAGGGCCCGCTCGGCTGGCAAGACATCGCCGCCATCGCCGCGGGCGAAGCACTGCAACTCGCCGCTGACGCGCGGTCGGACATTCGCGCAGCGCGCGCGCTCGTCGAACAGATCGTCATACGAGGTATCCGCGCATATGGCGTGAATACCGGCGTCGGCGCGCTGTGCGACGTGGTCGTGTCGCAGGACAAGCAGCATGACCTGTCGCACAACATCCTGATGAGTCACGCGGTCGGGGTCGGCGAGCCGCTCGGCGCCGAAGAGACCCGCGCGATCATGGCCGCCGCGATCAACAACTTTGCGCACGGACATTCGGGCGTGCGGGTCGAGGTCGTCGAGCGGCTCGTCGCGCTGCTGGATGCAAACTGCCTGCCCGAGGTGCCCGCGTTCGGCTCCGTCGGCTACCTGAGCCATATGGCGCACATTGCGCTGGTCTGTATCGGCGCGGGGCATGTGCGCTGGAACGGCGAGCGGCTCGGCGGGGCCGAAGCGCTGCGCCGGCTCGGCCTGGAGCCGTTGTCGCTCGAGGCGAAGGAAGGCCTGAGCCTCGTGAACGGCACGCCATGCGTGACCGGGCTTGCCGCGCTCGCGCTCCGGCGCGCGGAGCGGCTGCTCGACTGGGCCGATGTCGTCGCCGCGATGAGCTTCGAGAATCTCGGCGGCCAGATGGCGGCCTTCGATGCGCGCTCGCTGGCATTGCGCGTGTCGCCCGGGCTCTCGCGCGTCGGCGAACGCCTGCGTGCGGCGCTGGCGGGCAGCGAGCTGCTCGCGACGTCGCTCGGGCGACGCACGCAGGATCCGCTCAGTATTCGCACGATTCCGCATGTGCACGGCGCCGCGCGCGATGTGCTCGCCGCGACCGCCGACGTCGTGAACCGCGAGCTCGCGTCGATCACCGACAACCCGATCGTCGCCGGCACGCCGGAGTCGCCGCAGGTGTACTCGCAGGCCCATGCCGTCGGCGCGTCGATTGCGCTCGCCATGGACAGCCTCGCGACTGCGATCGCACAGGTCGCCGCGATGGCCGAGCGCCGTCTGGACCGCCTCGTGAACCCGCTCGTCAGCGGCCTGCCCGCGTTTCTCGCGCATGCGGGCGGCACGCGTTCGGGCTTCATGATCGCGCAATACACGGCCGCGTCGCTCGTCGCGCAGAACCGCCGCGAGGCGGCGCCCACGAGCCTCGACGGCGGCGTGACCTCGGGGCTTCAGGAAGATCACCTGTGCCACGCGACGCCCGCGGCGCTGAAGGCGCTCGCCATCATCGAGAACAGCAATCGCATCCTCGGCATCGAGCTGCTCGCCGCTGCGCAGTCGTATGATCTGCAACCGCTCAAGGCGGCGCGCGCGCCGTACACTGAAGCGCTCTACGCTCGCGTGCGCGGCATGCTGCCGACCTATCGCGACGATCGCCCGCTGTCCGACGACATGGCATTCGCCTTTCACTTCGTGGCCGACGACGGCCCGCCGCCCCTGCCGGACCCGGCGCCCGGATACCGGACGACGGGTTCGCCGGCACCGGCTATCACGGTGCCGCCCGTCGCGTTCGGCGCGGCGACGCCCGCGAACGATCCGCTTCCCGGCGCGATCGGCGGCTGAATGAAGCCGGGCCCGCGCGGCATGACGGCGCGCGGCCCGACTATTTTTTCGCCCCCCTCCATTTCAGGGCACGCATTTAGGCATCAAACGATGCCATAATCATGCCTTAGTCATGGAGGTTGTCATGCGAACCACAATCGCTTTGGACGATGAATTGGTCTCTCGGGCCCAGGACTACACAGGGTTGAGCGAGAAGTCCGCACTTGTGCGCGAAGCGTTGAAAGCGCTTATCGAACGTGAAGCCGCGCGCAGGCTCGCCGCCCTCGGGGGCAGTCAACCGGGCATTACAGCTGCGCCGCGCCGTCGGCAGGAGGTTGAATGATCCTCGTCGACACCTCTGTGTGGATCGATCACATCGATCACTCAGAGCCGATTATGGTCGACCTTCTGCTCAATGGCCGTGTCCGAATTCATCCATATGTAGTCGGGGAAATATCGCTAGGCAGTTTGCGCGACCGCTCCAACGTGCTTCGTGCTTTGAGCGATCTGCCTCGCGTGCCCGTTGCCACACCTGACGAAGTCTTCTATCTGATTGAGCAACAGCAGTTGTTTAGCCGGGGGATCGGCTACGTCGATGCGTCGTTGCTCGCGTCCGCGAAGCTACAGTCTGGTGTGGCGATCTGGACGCGGGACAAGAGGTTGAAAAAGATCGCCGACGAGCTTGCGCTGAGCGCAGTTCCGGAGCACTAAAACCTGACGCTCGACGACAGGAAGCGCGTTATGCGTAACTCACGAGGACTTCCCCCTCGTCCTCGTTCGCGCCACCACCTATCGCTTCAGCGACACGCTCGCGCGTGTCGGCCCGACGTCACTGCGGCGTAAGCACGGACATCGCGACAGGACAACTCGTCGCGGCCGGCGGCGCCCCCGCCCTCTTCGCGCTCTGACGCTCCGCAACCATCGCACGGACAGCGGTCGCCGTTTGCGCGGCGAGCTGGCCGATCGCCTGACGGTGACCATCCACGAGCGCGTCGTAACCGGGCTTCACCGGTACGGCGACGCGGGTCCGGCACGTCGTCACCGCCTGGCTGGCGAGCGAGCGCACGCTCCAGACCGCGTCGAGCACCGCGCGCTCGCCCGGCCACGATTCGAAGCGCTGCACGTTCACGCTGACGCGGTACACGGGCACGCCCGGCGGATACGCGGATTCGGCGACGTCGATGGTATCGAGCTCGTGCGTCAACGCAGTCGACAACGCGCGGCGAATCTCGTCGGCCGGCGGCGACGCCCAGCGCTCCTGCTCGAGCACGCTGACCTGCGCCGCGCCCTTCCGCACGACAAGCTGGTTCTTCGCCACCTGCTCGGGCACATCGACGGCAGGCACCTGGATCAGGAACGATGGATTGGCGGCCCCGGGTTGCGACGTACCGGAACCGTTCGCATCCAGCGTATAGAACCGCGCGGGCGGCGACGAACAGGCGACCAGCGACACCGCCACGGCTGCGGCCCCGCCGGCGCCCGCGAGCAAGCGGGCGAATCGTTGCAGGCGTGCGGTCATGGCTTGTCTCCAGGTTTGCCTTGCAGCAGCGATTCGGGGTGCCGCTCCAGATAGTCGGCGAGCATGTTCAGCGATTGAAGCGTGTGGGTCAGCTCCTTCAGCGCGCCGCGCACGTCGGACTGCAGCGGCGAATCCTGCTGCAGCGTCGCCTCGGCGGTCGTGAAGGTCTGCTTCGCGGCGGAAAGCGTGTCGCGGGCCTCGGGCGCCACCTGCGTGTCGAGCTGCCTGAACAGCTTGTCGGCGTTGCCGAGCGCGCTGTTCAGGTTCGCACCAATCTGGTCGAACGGCACCTTGTCGAGCTTCTTCGCGATATCGGCGACCTGCGACTGCAGTTCATCGAGCGTGTTCGGCACGGTCGGCACCTCGACCGTCTCATGGCTGATGTCGAGCTTCACGGCGGGCGCGGTCGGGAAGAAGTCGAGCGCGACGTACAGCTGGCTCGTCAGCAGATTGCCGGTGCGCAACTGGCCGCGCAGCCCGTGCTCGACGAGCCGCTGCAGAATCTCGCGGCGCTCGGTCTCCCCCTTGGTCCGGATCGCGTTCCGGAAGCTTTTGCCAAGCCGCTCGGGGTAAAGGTTCATCGTCACCGGCATCGTGAAGCTCTTCGCCTTCGCGTCGTAGTCGATGCCGATGTTCGTGACTTCGCCGAGCACGATCCCGCGGAAGTCGACCGGCGCGCCGACCGCGAGCCCGCGCAGCGACTGGTTGAAGTTCATCACGACCGGCACGCGCTCGCCGTCCGGATCGCGCATCGCCTGCGCTTCGTCCGAGCCGAGCTGAAACACCGTGTCATGCGCGGCGACGTCCCCGGCCGGCTGATCGTCCGGCGCCTGGAACGCGATGCCGCCGAGAATCACGGTCGCGAGCGACTGCGTGTTGAGCTTCAGGCCGCTCGAATCGAGCCGCAGGTCGACACCGCTCGCCTGCCACCAGCGCGAATTGGTGTGGACATACTGGTCGTAAGGCGCGTTGACGAACACGGTGAACGTGACGCCCGTGCCGAGCGGGTCGAGCGCGAAGCCGACCACCTGGCCGACCTGCACGCGCCGGTAGTAAACGGGCGAGCCGATGTCGACGGAGCCGAGCGAATCGCCGCGCAGCGTGTACTGCGTGCCTCGCTGGTCGCCCGCTACGGCCGGCGGCGTTTCGAGTCCGATGAAGGTTCGTTCGGCATCCTTCGAATGGCCGGCGTCGACGCCGATGTACGCGCCCGACAGCAGCGTGCTCAGCCCCGATACGCCGCTTGCGCCAACGCGCGGCCTCACCACCCAGAACCGCGAGCCCTTCACCGCGAAATCCTCCGCCTCCTTCTTGAGCTGGACGTCGACCAGCACGTGCGACAGGTCCTTCGCGAGCGTGATCGTCTTGACCATGCCGATCTCGACGTCCTTGTACTTCACCTGCGTCTTCCCGGGTTCGAGCCCTTCCGCGCTGCGAAAACCGATCGTGATCTCGGGACCGCGTTCACGCACCGACTTGACGACGAGCCCGATGCCGATCAGCGCCGCGATCAGCGGCACGAGCCAGACGAGCGACGGCAGCCAGCCCGCGCGCTTCGTGAGCACCGGATCCGGTATGGACGGTGGCCGGCCGGCGCCCGGATGGCCGGCCCCCGGATGGCCGGCCCCCTGACTCGAATCATGCTGCGGGCCTTGCGGACTATTCATCGTGTTTCCCTGAGGTTTCGACGGGATCCCAGATCAGACGGGGATCGAACTGCAACGACGCGAGCATCGTCAGGACCACCACCGAGCCGAATGCGAGCGCGCCGGGGCCGGCCGTGATGGTGGCGAGCGAACGGAAGTGGACGAGTGCGACGGTCAACGTCACGACGAAGATGTCGAGCATCGACCAGCGGCCGATGCGCTCGACGATCCGGAATAGCTTCGTGCGCTGCATCGGCCGCCATGTGGAACGCCGCTGTGCGCTGATCACGAGGATCAGCAGCACGCAGAGCTTGAGCATCGGCACGAGGATGCTCGCGACGAACACGACGACCGCAAGCGGCCAGTCGCCCGACACCCAGAAATAGACGACCCCGCTCATGATCGTGTCCTCCTGGGAACCGACGATCGACGCGGTGCGCATCATCGGCAACAGGTTGGCCGGGATGTACAGGATCATTGCCGCGATCAGGAACGCCCACGTGCGCGCGACGCTGTTCGGGAAGCGCAGGTGCAACGCGGCGCCGCAGCGCGCGCAGCGTTCCGTCGCAGCGTGCGGCTGCGCGCGCTTCTGCACATGACCGCACGCGTGGCAGCTCGCCATGCCCGCACGAGCGGCGGTCAGCGGATTCAACGCATTCATCGGGCTGCCGCCTCGTCGTCCGGGTGGCCGCGGAGTTCGTCGGCCATGTCCCACAGCGCACGCAGGTCGACCATCACGACCGCGGCCAGCATCGGCGTGAGCGCGGCAAACGCAAACAGCGCTGCGCCGGGGACCACCTGCGCGAGGCTCACCATCTTCACGATCGTGACGAGGATGCCCAGCATGAACACCTCGATCATCCCCCACGGCCGAACCTGCCCGATAGCCCGCAGCACCGCGTCGAAGGCTGGCGGCACGCAGCCTGCGCGTAGCGGAAGCGTCACGTAGAGGAGCGCCGCCATCTCGACGAGCGGGAACAGCAGCGTCGAACAGAACACCATTGCCGCGACGATTCGCATGTCCTGGTTCCATAGCGCTTCGAGCGCGCCGACGAGCGTCGTCTGCACGTGCATGCCGTTCACGTCCATTTCGAGAATCGGGAAGCACTGCGCGATCGCGAACGTGACGAGTGCGGCGAGCGTCAGCGCACAGATGCGCTCGAGCTGCGACGTGCTGCTGCGGACGAGCACCTCGTTGCAGCGCGGGCAGCGCGCGGTCATTTTTCCGGCGAGTCGCGGTTTGCGCACCAGCGTGTCGCAAATGTGGCAAGCAATCAGAACGGGTTGTGACACGTGACGAAATTCGATTCGGGTGTTTCGGAAAGGTGTGGCTCGTCGATAGCGAACGCCCTGCGCTCGGGCAAACTGGCGAGATCGATGTGTGAATGACGGGCTACACGTCGGGGGCTACGCGTCGACGGTTACACGTCGATCGCTCCGAGAATCCGGTGGAGAAACCGCTTCAGGAACACCCGCTCCTCTGCCGACAAGCGGCTCAGCACGACACGCTCGGCTTCCGCGAGCACGGCAGGGACGCGCTCCGCGATCGCCCGCCCGGCCGGCGTGAGCGACAGATCCAGTGCCCGGCCATCGCGGCTGCTCCGGCGCCGGACGACCAGCGCGCGACGCTCGAGGTCACATGCGAGGCGCGACAGTCGGCTGGTCCCGCACCCGAGCAGCCGCGCGAGTTCCTGACATGACACCGTCTCGCCGCACGCAAGATGGACGAGCGCACTACCCTGCGAGAACGGAATCTCGAGCGTCGCCAGCATTCTCTGGTTCAGCGTGTGCCGGATCGACAGCTGGACGCTCAGCATCATGCGCAGCCCGTCCGCGTCGCGCAGCGCGTCGCCGCAACCGGATCGCAAAAGCTCGTCGGACATGGTCTGCCTCACCGCGGGTTCAGGACGACCGGCGCATCCGTCCGGTAACCGCCGCCAAGCGCCTTGGTCAACGCGATGTCCTGGCCGATCCGCCGCCCGTCGATGTCGAGCAGCGCGATCCGTTCCAGCAGCACGGCCTGCTTCGCCTCCACGGCGCTCAGCCGGCTCGCCAGCCCTTGCCGGTAGTGCGCATCCGCGCTGTCCTGCGTAAACGTCACGGCACGGATCTTCTCCGTCTGCAGCTTCGCCTCTTCGTCGAGATCCTGAAGCTGGCTGCCCGTCGTTGCGACGTCGCGCACGGCGTTCAGCACCGACTGGTTGTACTGCAGGATCAGCAGGTTGCTCGCGGTGCGGGCGCTGCCGAGATTCGCGTTGAGCCGGCCGCCGTCGAAGATCGGCAAGGTCAGCCCGGGAACCAGATTGATCTGCTGGCTCGCATGCGTGAACAGGTCGCCCAGGTGCAACGCGTTGACACCGAAGAACGCCTTGATGTCGAAGCTCGGGTAGAACGCGGCCTTCGCCGCATCGATCTTGTCGAACGATGCTTCGACGTACCAGCGCATCGCCTGCAGATCCGGGCGTCTCACCAGCAATGCGTACGAGAGCGTCGTCGGCAACGACGACGGCAGCGCCGGCAGCGGCACGGGCCTGATCTCGCCCAGGTCCGCATGCCCGGCCCCGATCAGCGCCCGCAGCGATTCGCGCAGCTGCGTAATGCGCCCTCGGGCGGCCACGATCTGCCGCTCCGTCGCGAGCTGCTGCGCGCGTGCGATCTCCGTCTGTGTCTGCGGCTCGAGCCCGCGAGCCGCACGCGCGGCGTGCGCATTCACCGAAAACACCGCGACATCGCGCAACTGCTCGAGCAGGTCGATCGCGCGATAGGTCGTCTGAATCCCGTAGTAAAGCTGCGCGAAGTCCGCAGCGATTTCCAGTTCGACGGCCGAGGTCTCGACCAGGCGCGCATTGTGCACGCCCAGCGCCGCGGCCACCTGCGCGCGCTGCTTGCCGAAGATATCGACGTCGAGGCTCGCACCGAGGCCCACGATGCCTTCCGTGTACCAAGGCCCCGAGGCCCCCAATAGCGGCTGATTGCCGGAATACGCGCTCAGGAAGCCATTGCCCGACACCCGCTCGCGATCCACCGAGCCGAGCGCGGTCACTTGCAGATTGGTTCCCGCTTTCACGAGGTCGACGTCGGCCTTGGCCTGCGACACGCGCGTGCGCGCGATCGCGATGCTCGGCGCGTCGGCGAGCGCGCGCTCGACCAGCGCGTCGAGCTGCGGATCGTCGTAGCGTATCCACCAGCGCGCCGACGGCCAGCCGTCGTTCGCAAGATGAATGTCGTCGGCAATGCGGATGCGTTCGGCATCGATCGTCGGCAGCGGCTTGGCGTCGTGGCGGATCAGCGCGCATGCGCACATCCCGCACGTCAGCGCGGCGACGGCGGCACAGCGCAGCGACGAATAGGAAAATCGGATCAACGAAACGGTCATGCTTGCGAAGCTCGCGAGGTGAATGCGGGGCCGACGGGCTCAGGCGCCCAAGCCGGCAGCGCCGATATCTGCTTGGCCAGGTTCCCGGCGCGGGTCAACAATCGCGCGTAGGCGGCGCGCGTCGCTTCGGCCGGCTGCGTCGACTGGTCGGCCGCGCAGCATTCCGACAACGCATCGAGCGGCGCGCGCGGCGGCGCATCGACCACCAGCGGATGCGCCGCCAGTGCTTGCGCTTAGCTGTCGAGCGACGCGGCAAGGTCGGCCTGAAACGCCGTCGCCGCGGTCTCGGTCGGCATCGGCAGGCTCAGCGACCGCCGCTCCGCGCCATAGGCATCGATCGCAAGCAGCACTTCCCGGATCTGCGCGAGCAAGGTCTGCATGCGCAAGGTCAGGCCTTCCGGCTGCCCTTCCGCCATCTGCCAGCCCGGCTCCAGAGCGACGCGAGCCGACATGGCTTCGCTGTCGCCCAGCTCGCCCCACAGCGGAATGGGCACCGGGCCGGTCGCGCCCGAGCGAAGATGCGCGCCGACCCGGCGCACCAGTGCGGCCGCGCGCTGACGCAGCGCTTCGCCTTCGGCCTCGGGCCACAGAAACGCGTGGACGACCGCCGACACGGCCACGCCGAGCAGGATGCCGACCATCCGGTCGCGAATCTCGGTGAGATTGGTGGTCGGACCGAATTGCTCCAGCACGGCCAGCGCGAACGTAAACATGATCTGGGTGCCGGCGTAGCTGATGCGCTCCGAGCCCGCGGCGACCCACGCGCTCAGCGCGATCACCGGCAACGCCATCAGCAGCAGCCCGACGATCCCGTCGAGATGCGGGATGACCCACACGACCATCGCGAGCGCCAGCGCGCTGCCCACGATCGCGCCGCCGATCCGGAGCACCGCGCGCTGGGTCGTCGCGCCGAGGCTCGGTTGCGCGACGATCAGGCAGCTCAGCATCATCGTATGGATGCCTTGCCAGTCGGTCGCGATGTAGAAGACGTAGCTGAACAACGCCGCCATCAGCGTCTTCAGCGCGAACTGCGCATAGACCGGGTTGGTGAACGCATCGGGTACGAGCTGGCGCCCCCGCTCGGCCGGCGATTCGGCGGATGGCGGCGCAGCCGACCGATCCGCGAACGCCAGCAATGCATCGCGCATTTCCGCCAGCGCACCCGGCAGTCCGTCGGCCTTCAGCTCGACCAGCGGCCGGGGCGCGACAAACGGTGCGCCGGTCTTGATCGCGTGCTGGAGACGCCCGCATGCATCACGCAGCGCGGGAATCGCGTCGGCCGTCAATCCGGCGGCAGAGACCGGCAGGTGCCCCGTCGCGGCGTACAGCCGCGAGACCGCCGCGACCCGCGCCAGGTGCAAAGCCTGGTTCGCGCGATAGGCGGGATCCCGCATCGTCGCGAAACGGAGCAGCTTCTGGAGCGTCAGCATCCCGGCCTGGATGTCGCGCGCCCCCGGCACGCTTGCGACCGATCCGCGTTGCCCGAATTCAGCCAGGCTCGCATCGATTGCAGCCAGTTGCCCGCACATCGCGGCTTCGAGCTGGCGCACGGGTTCCGCGGGCAGGAACAGCGTATTGATCACGAGCGTCACCGCGATCGCATAGTTGATCGCGACCCAGACGCACAGCGTCGCGCGCACCAGCAGTTCGGCCTGATCGGTCCGATCGACGAACGTCTGCACGTAGATGACGACGAGGCCGACGATGAAGAATACGACGCCGATCTTGGCCACCCGCATCAGGTAGACGCTGACGAAGAACAGCGCCCCTGCCAGCAGGATTCTCAGCAGCGGATAGTCGTACGTGAACTTGAGTACCAGAATCGCGCAGCCGATCGCCACCGTCGACCCGATGACGAACAGTGTGCCGATCAGGCGCGTCACGACGACATTCGCCTGCGTCACGTAGAACACGACGATCAGCGACAACGCGAGGAGCGGCACCTGCAGCGCCATCGACGTGACGATGATGAGCGCGCTCGCGAGAACGCAGCGCAACGTCACGTTCATGCGCCCCGGGTACGGGCGGATCTCGCCGCCGACGAAGCTTGCGAAGCGCTGAAGGCTGCTCGGCGCGGTTTGCGCGGTGCTCATGCGATGCTCACCGGGACGCATCCCGCGCGGACGCGTCGCGCCGCAGCGTGGCGACCGCCGACGTGCCGATCCGGAACATGTCCGGGTCCGGGTTCTGCACCGCGATCTTCACCGGGAAGCGCTGCGACACGTGCACCCAGTTGATGCTGCGCGCGACGCGCGGCAACCCCTCCATCACCACGCCGCCATCGTCGGGCAGCACGCCGTAGCTGATCGAATCGATCCTGCCGTCGAACCGCTTGCCCGTGTCGCTCATCAAATAGACGGTGGCCGGCAGGCCGGCATGCACGCCCTTCAGGTCCGTCTCGCGGAAATTCGCGATCACGTACCAATGTCGGGTATCGATCAGCGTAAAGACCGGCTTGAGCGCCGACGCGAACTGGCCGACCGTCGTGCGCAGCGCGGCAACCCGTCCGTCGAACGGCGCGCGCACCTCGGTGAACTCGAGGTTCAATTCCGCGATCGCGATCTGCGCGTCGACTTCGGCGCGCTGCGCGACCAGCGCATCGACGCCGCTCACCGCGGCGGCAGCCTGCCGGGCCTGCAGCATCGCCGCGTTCAATTCGGCTTGCGCCGACCGCTGCGCGGTGCGGGCGCGATCGACGTCTTCCGCCGACGTATAGCCTTGCGCCAGCAGCGGCTCCATGCGGCGCAGCGTATCGGCCGCCTGACCTGCCTGCGCGCGGGACCGCTCGACCGCCACCTTCACGGAATCGGCGTTGTATTGCTGCGCGTTGACCGAGCGCTGCGTGAGCGCGATCTGCTTGTCGAGTGTCACGAGCCGTGCGCGCGCCTGATTCAGCGCGTCCTGGTACGGTCGCGGATCGATCCGGAACAGCAGATCGCCCTGCTTGACGGGCTGGTTGTCGCGCACCGGCAACTCGACGATGCGTCCGTTCACTTCCGGCACGACGTTGATCGTGTCGGCGTACACATACGCGTCATCCGTGCTCGGCGCACGATCGAGACGCCACAGCACGACGCCGAGCAGCACCAGTGCGGCAACGACGATGAACAACGCGGGAAGGGACTTTTTGCGCGGGGCGCCGGAAGCGTCGGACATATGCGGTACGCGTGATCAGTGGGGGAAGAAAAGCAGCCAGAAGGCCATCGCGAGCAACGCGGAAAGGGCCGGGTAGCTGACGGCCAGCGGCGCGAGCAAGCCGCGCTTGCCGACCTTGCCCAGCACGACATGAACGATCACGGTACCCAGGACCCCGCCGACGATGCAGAACAGCCAATCCGGAAAACCCGCGCCGAATACCGCGACCGACGGCGCGGGCGCACATCCTTCGAGCAACAGGCTTGCCGCAATCGAAACGAGAGTCGGGGCGGTAGACGAACGCATCTGCAAAGTACTCACGGCAACGGAAGAAAACGGCACGACGGGATGCCGCAACGTGGATTCGATGATTGAATGAACACGACGAGGGAAGGCCCGGACGGGCCGCCGCGAAGGCCGGACACCCTTTCCGCATTCGCGCTGAAAGGACACGTCGGACGGCGAACACGCGTGTCGCGACCCGACTTTCGATGGTAAGCGCGGACGGATGCCGCGAATATCGTGAAATCGAACATCGCGATTGTGATTAGTCACAATGCACCTGGGTGCGACCGTGGGCCGGCCCCCGCGAATTCGTGCGCCGGCGGGGGCGTCGCCCCGCCAGCCGATGGCGTCGATCGCGCCGTCAGAACGTATGGCGAAGGCCGACCACCGCACCGACCGTCGTGCCGGCCCCCTCGAACAGCGCGCCGTTGATCGCCAGCCCCGTGTCCATCCGGCCATGGTTGTGCACCAGCCCGACCTGGCTGTATACAGTGGTCGCCTTCGACAGGAAATACCGCAATCCGACCGCGGTCAGGACCGAATGATTGGCCGTATCGTTGCCGTCGCTCGTCACCCACGCGCCCGCGTCGGCCTCGACGGCGGGCGTAAAGGCGTAACTTGCCCCCCCGCCGTACACCCGGTTGTCGAACGAGCCGCTCACCTTGAAGAGCGCGTACGAACCCTTGACGGTCAGATTGCCGATGCTGTACGCCGCGCCGATCGAGCGGCCGGTGAACGGCACGGTGCTGGGGATCGGCGTCGCCGCCGTACCGCCCGCGTTGCCGTTGTACATCGCCGCCGTGACGAGCAAGCCGCCGGCCTGGTATTTCAGGCTGGCCGAGTATTGCCGTCCCGACTGGAAATCGCCCGCCTTCCCGCCGAAGCCGAACATCGCGCTGCCCTGAAAGCCCGCAACGACCGGACTCGTATAGGAAACGGCGTTCTGGTTGAACAGCCCCGTGACCAGCAGGTTGTCGACGTAGATGACCGCGCCGCTGCCGAAATAGGCGATATCGCGCGCGTCGGTCGCAATCTGCGACAGCACGAACGGCGAATATTGCAGACCGGCCTTCACCGTGCCGAAGTCGCCGCTCAAGCCGATCCAGGCCTGACGGCCGAACATGTTGCCGTTCGAATTGCCGAACCCGCCGCTCGGCACATCGATGCCGCTTTCGAGGACGAACGTCGCCTTCAGCCCGCCGCCCAGGTCCTCGACGCCGCGCAAGCCGAATCGCGACGCCGACGCGGCGCCGTCGACCAGCGCGAACTTGTGGCCGTCATTCGCTCCCGTCGCCAGATTCAGCGACTTGCTCGTGTAGAGCACCGCCGCGTCGAGTACGCCGTATAACGTGACGCTGCTCTGGGCATGCGCCAGTCCGGACGTCGTACCCAGCGATGTCGCGACAAAAAAGCCGAGCGCTCCCTGACGCCATGGTGATTTCATTCCCTGCCTCCAAACCAGATTAATTATTTTCAATAGAAGCCCCACAGCCGCGCGCCGATCGCGCGACTCCGTTGCACGTCACAACACCAACACGGTTACGATTCGCTCGCGCGGGCGGCTGCGGCAGCGGCTACCACGGCTGCCTGAAATGCGCCGGTCACGCGCTCGCGTACCGGCTGCGCAGCGCCTTCTTGTTGATTTTTCCGACGCTGGTCTTGTCGATCGATTCGACAAACAGGATCGATTGGGGAATCGCGAATTTCGAAATCAGCCCGCGTTCGACGAACGCGGCCAGGTGCGCGCGAATCGCGTCCGCGTCCGCGACCTCGCCGGCCTTCAGCACGACGAGCGCCAGCGGCCGCTCTCCCCACTTGTCGTCCCGGATGCCGATCACCGCGACCTCGCCGACCGCCGGGTGACGGGAAACCAGGCTCTCGACCTCGAGCGACGACACCCATTCGCCACCGGACTTGATCATGTCCTTGATGCGATCCGTCACCTGCAGATACCCGTCGCTATCGATGAAACCGATATCGTTCGTGTGCAGATACCCGCCCGCCCACAGCGTCTCGGACGCTTCCGGGTTGTCGAGATAGCCCTGCGCCAGCCACGGTGCGCGCACGACGATCTCGCCCGGCGTCTTGCCGTCGTGCGCAACGTCATGCATGTCCGCGTCGACAATGCGCAGGTCGACCAGCGGAATCGGCAAGCCCGTCTTGGTCCGGACATCCAGCGACTGCGACGCGTCGTCGAGCATCGACGTCCTGACCTGCGAGATCGTCAGCACCGGACAGGTCTCGGACATCCCGTAGCCGGCAAAGATGTCGATGCCCCGCTCCAGCGCGAGCCGGGCGAGCCCCTTCGGCAGCGCCGAGCCGCCGATGATCACCTTCCAGCGGCTCAGGTCGATGTCCTTGCTGGCGGGACTCGTCAGCAACATCTGCATGATGGTCGGCACGCAGTGCGAAAAGCTGACGTTCTCGCGCCGGATCAGATCCAGCAACGTCTCCGGCGCATAGCGGCCGGGATACACCTGCTTGATCCCGAGCAGCGTGGCGACGTACGGCAGCCCCCACGCATGGACGTGAAACATCGGCGTGATCGGCATGTACACGTCGTCCCGGTCGAGGCGGCCTTGCTTCGGCGCACTCGCGAGCGCGGTCGTCGTCGCCAGCGTGTGAAGGACGATCTGCCGGTGCGTGAAACAGACGCCTTTGGGTGCGCCCGTCGTGCCGGTCGTGTAGAACGTCGTGGCCCGCGTGTTCTCGTCGAAATCGGGGAAGTCGAAATCCGGCGACGCTTCCGCCAGCTGCGCCTCGTACTCGCCGACAAAGGCGGCGGGCAAGTCGGCGAGGCCGCTGTCATCGATCAGCACGAACCGGTCGATATCGCACAGCCCACCCCGGATCCTGTCGAGCAAGGGAAGGAACTCTGCGTTGACCAGCAGCACGGATGCACGGGAATGGTTCAGCGTGTACGCGATCTGCTCGGGCGACAGCCTGACGTTGACCGTCATCAGCGTGGCGCCCATCATCGGGATGCCGAAATAGCATTCCAGATAGCGATGGCTGTCCCAATCCATCACGGCAACCGTGTCGCCCGGCCTCACGCCCAGCGCCTGCAGTCCGCTGGCCAGCTGCCCGATGCGGTGACGCAGCGTCCAGTAGTCGTACCGCGTCTGTCCCCGGTACACGATCTCCTGCTCGGGGTTGACCGCGAGCGGCGTATGGAGCAGCTGCTTGATCAGCAGCGGGTACGCATAGGCCGATGACGACTGACCGACCAGCGAAGCGGCACGCACCATTGATTCCTCGACAGACTGTTGACAGACGCTGGACCCGACGCATCACGTGTTCCCGGCGCGACGATCGCGTCACCGCGAGCCGGTCGGACATGAACCTGATGCAAGACTACGGGGAGGCAGGACAGGCGTGTGCGCAACGACGGGGAGGTAGGGGGCAGCGCGCCGGGGGGGTCACGCCGGCACCCCACCCTCCCGTGGGAAAACCCTCATCGCCCGCACCGTGACTCCGATTATCATGGCGGGGTGAATTCCGGGCAGATTGCAATGAACTTACCGATCGATTCTGATGAAAATCTTTGGAATCTCTCGTTAATAAGAACGAAAATGGCTCCGCCGCGTCCGCCACGAGGCCGGGTGACGCGCCGGACGCTGCTGAGAAAACTCGCTGCCGCGGCCGAGCACACGGTCACGCTGATCATCGCGCCGGCGGGCTTCGGCAAAACTACGACGTTGTCCGAATGGTGCGAACTGCTCCGCACCCGGCACCAGCTCGTCGCATGGCTCAGCCTCGACAGCGACGACGATGATCCCGACCAGCTCGGCGCGTACCTCGTCGCGTCGCTGAGCCACGGCACGGGCGGCGTCGGGCAGCAAGCCGAAAAGCTGCTGCGCAAGGATCCGCTGACCCCCGGCAGAACCGTCATCTCCGTGCTGCTCAATGAAATCGCGACCTGCGGCAAGCAGGTCTTTCTGATCCTGGACGACTTCGACCGCCTGACGTCGGCCCCGGTGTGCGCTGCGATGCTCCGGCTGTTGCGCTACGCGCCCGAGAATTTCCACGTCCTGCTCGGCGCGCGCGGCGAGCCCAGGCTGGCGCTTTCGCAATTCCAGGCTCAGGGCCAGCTGCTGCGGATCGACGAATCCGACCTGCGCTTTTCCGCGGACGACGCGCAAGCGTTCTTCGCGCGCACGGCCGCCGCGCCGCTCGACCGCCCCGCCGTCGAGCGCCTCAACGACGCGACCGAAGGATGGATCGCAGGCCTGCAGCTCGCGGCCCTGTCGCTGAAGGAAACCACCGACACCACGCAGCTGGCGCGCGATCTCGCCGGCAACCGCTTCGGCATCGATGCCTATCTCGACGATGCGGTGCTGACCCGCCTTCCGCCGGCCGTCTATCAGTTTCTGCTGCGGACGTCGATTCTCGATCGCCTGAGCCCGGGACTCTGCGACGCGATCATGGGCGCCGGCGCACGCAGTTGGGAAAAGCTCGACTGGCTGGAGCGCCACAACCTCTTTATCCGTGCGCTCGACGACGAGCGGCAATGGTTCCGGTATCACGCGCTGCTGTCCGAAGCGCTGAGGCGGCGAGCCGCCCGGCAACTCGCCGGCGACATGCCGCGACTCCACCATCGCGCCAGTCAGTGGTTCGCCGACGCGCGGCAATGGCCGGAGGCCGTGCGCCATGCATTGGCCGCCGGCGAAGCGCCGCAGGCCGCGACCTGGGTCGAAAACTGCGCGATGGCGTTGATGAATCGCAGCGACGTAAGCGGTTTGTTGAGCCTGATCGGCAAGCTGCCTGATGAACTGGTGCAGTCGAGATCGCGGCTGCTGCTTGCCAAGGCATGGTCGCTTGCGTTTCTGATGCGCGTGTCGGAGGCCGAGGACGTATTGCGGTCGGTGAAATCGGGCCTCGCGCGCCATCACGTCGATGGCGCGCCGATGGAAGGCGAACAGGAGGAGACGCTGCCGATCGAGGTGATTGCCGTGGACGCGGCGCTTTCCGGCTTTCGCGACGACAGCTACCGGTCGCTCGAGCTGGGCCGCGAAGTCGCGGCGTCGCCCCTGCCCGTCTCGGCGTGGGTCAGACGGATCGGCGAAACGGCGCAGGTCTTCGGCCTGATGCACGATGGCCGCTTCGACGAGGTCGAGCAGATCGGGCGCGAAAGAGCGGCCGATCCCCCCGACGATCACGAATCGGTCTACGCGAGCGTCTACAGCGAATGCATGTTCGGACTGAACATGCTGATGCATGGCCGCCCGACGGAGGCTGCCGCGCTGTTCGAGTCGGCAATCGCTCGCGCGGAAGCGAACGTCGGCCGCAACTCCGCCGCGGCGGCGGTTCCGGCGGGCTACCTGGCGGCCGTGTGCTACGAGCGCAATGATTTGTCCCGCGCCCGGCAACTGATCGACGACCGCTCGGCCATTACGGCGGAGACGTGTCCGCTTGGCTCGCTGTCGAACTACTGCCGTATCGCGGCCCGGCTGTACGCGCGGGACAACGATATCGCGTCGGCCTTGCTGTGCCTGAAACAGGGCACGGAAATCGCTGCGTCCCGGCGCTGGTTGCGCATGCATGCCGCGTGCGACGCCGAAATCGTGCGGTTATGCGTGCAACGTGGCTGGATCGATCGCGCGAAGGAAGCGGCCGACGAACTGGCAGCGCTGATGCCCGAGCAGATTCCGGCGCCGATGGGCAGCTTCCTCGAGACATGGACCAGCTGGTGCGAGGTGAACGCGCGGCTCGACATCGCGACAGGCAAGCCCGATCGGGCCGCCGAACGCCTCGACGAATTGAAGAACACGCTGGCCCGGGCCGGCATGAAATATCTGGAAGCGCGGATGTCGCTGCTGCACGCATTGGCGCTCGCGCAGCTTCATCAGCTGCGGCAGGAAAGCGCGCACGACGCGGCGTTCGAAGCACTGGAAGACGCCCTGCGTTACGCACAGGCGAACGGCATGATCGGCAGTTTTGTCGACGAAGGCGCACCGGCGCTGCGGCTGCTGACGAAATGGGCACACGACACGCCCGACCTGGCGGGTATTCAACAAGCCTTCCTGGACAGGCTCGTCGCCGCGTTCGATCAGCCTCGGCTGCCGGCCAGCGACGACGATACGCGCGCTGCCCGGAACCTGCTCAGCTCGCGCGAGATCGAGATTCTCAACCACATCGCCCACGGCCTGTCCAACAAGGAAATCGGGCGTGCATTGCGCGTTGCGCCCGAGACGATCAAATGGCACTTGAAGAACATCTTCGAGAAGCTCAAGGTCGGCTCCCGGTTCGAGGCCGTCCAGAGCGGGCTGGGTGTCACGCCGATCGATCGCGGCGAAGCAAAGGAATCCGATGCGGCGCCGCCGCAACATCGCGCGACGTAGCACCGGCATTGCCGAACCCTTCTGCGGCATGCACATCGCGCCGCACGACCCGAAGCGCCCCCATTCGAGGAGCCATCCGAGGAGCGACAGAGCGTGACAACCCGAATTCCCGACATCTCCCCGGCCTTGCGTCAGTGGACCGCAAGCGTGATCCAGAACTACGCGGTGTTCGTCGAGCGCGTGTACAAGGCATTGGTGAACGTCCAGCCGTATGCCGACCTCGATTCGACCACGAAGCTGGATATCCGCAATTCGATCGCGTTGTCCTCCAGGCTTTGGCTCGACACGCTGTTGTCCGGCAGCCTGCCGTCGGAGGAGTCGCTCGAGCGCTTCCGCGAGTACGCGCGCCGCCGCGTCTACCAGGGCGTTCCGCTCGAAGCGCTGCTGCGCGCATTTCGGCTCGGATCTCGCGAACTATGGTGCTTCTACATCGAACTCGACGAGAACAACGACACCCTGCGGGACGAGCTGCTGTTCAGCGTTTCGCCGTACCTGATGGAATTTTTCGACATCCTGGCGCAAGAGGTCTCGCAGACTTACCTGCAGGAGCAATACAAGCAGGCGCGCTGGCGAGAATCGCTGCGCTATCAGCTGCACAGCATCATTTTCAATTTCCCCGACGATGCCGACGGGTTCTCCAAGACGGCCGCCGCACTTCGCCTCGACGTGACCGTTCCGCGCATCGCGCTGGCCATCGATGTCGGCGCGATCGACAGCAATTCGCCCAGCTTCAAGAGCGAGATCGACCGGATCGTCGCGGCGACTGCGCGGCGCCTCAAATTGCCGGTCGACGATCTCTTCGACATCTGGTTTCGCGGACGGCTGCTCGTCTGGATACCTGTCCGGCTCGGCGACCTGACGGGCATCAGCGATCTTCAGATGGCCAGGCAGATCGCGTCGATCGCGGATACGCTGCCCGAGATCGACGCAATCGGCGTCGGTCTCCCCGGCGAAGGCGCGTCGGGCTGGGCGATGTCCGCGGACGAAGCGGGCCGTGCGCTCTGCTTCGGCCGGCGTCGCGCCGAACAGGATCGGGTGCGCCTGTATTCCGAAATCGCCGTCGAAGAAAGCATCCGCGGAACGAAACGCGCGTTGGGGTATCTGGTTTCCCTGGTCGAGCAGCTGGCCGGTGAACCGGATTTGCTCGAAACGCTCCGCACTTACTTCGACCAGCTTCAGCGCCGTAAGGCGACCGCAAGCGTGCTGGGCATTCATCCGAACACGCTCAACTACCGGCTGGAGCGAATCGAGAATATCCTCGGCGCGCGGCTGGACGACACCGGCTGGATCTCGAAGCTCGACATCGCGATCAAACTGCGCGGCGCGCTCAAATGACGAACGCGTGACGAAAAGTCCGCCTCCGCCGAGACCTAGCCAATGTCAGCGCTTCGTTGCGGCAGCGGAGTCGCACGCTTCCGGCCGAAGACCGCCCGCCCTTTCTTCAGACCGATCGCCAGCGCCGACAGGATCAACGCAATCGAAACCCAATCCGACCCGCTCGGCGCCTGATGCACGATGAAGATCGAGCTGACGGTACCGAACACCGGAATCAGCAGCGACAGTGGCGCCACCCTCGACGCCGGATACTCGCGCAACAGGAAGTTCCAGCCCCAGTAGCAGAAGTGCGTCGCGGCATACACCTGGAACGCCAGCGAAAAGACCGCCACGACGCTCACGTGCGATGCCAGCGCGACGAACGGCGCCGCGCCATGCAGCCACGCGGTCAGCAGGAACAGCGGTATCGGCGGGAACAGGCTTGCCCACACCACGAACGCGAAAATCTCCCGCACCCCGGAAATCTTGATCACGACATTGCCGATGCTCCACGCGAGCGCGCTGACCATGACCAGCGCAAAGCCGATCGTCGTCGCCTTGCCGGGACTGCCCTGCAGTATGCCGACCAGCCCGACCGCAGCCAGCACGGTGCCTGTCAGTTGTGGCCATGTCAGGTTTTCGCGGAACAGCAGCACGCCCCAGCCGAGCGTGAAGAAGGCGCTGAACTGGATCAGCAGCGACGCACTGCCGGGCGGCACGCCCATCGCGATGCCGAGATTGATCAGCGCCCACATCGCCACACCGAAGATCAGTCCGTACACGGCCAGCCATCGGATGGCGACATTCGGGCGCCTCACGAAGAACACCCACGGGAACGCCGCCAGCGTGAAGCGGATCGCCGTCAGCAGCAACGGATCGATCCGGGCCAGCCCCAGCTTGGTGATCGGAAAATTGAGTCCCCAGACGGCCGTCACGAAGACGGCAAGGATCAGGTGTTTTCTTTGCATGGTTGGCGAGTCTTTCGTCGATGCCACGGCAGGAAGCCGCGGCGCGCAACGAAATATGCCCCGCCCGTGAATGGCCCGCTTTCAATTCAAGGTCATATGAAATTAGAATCGGGCCATGCCGAAAACCGCTCCCGATCCCTACGAAAACACACCGCGCGACGTGGTCGTGACGGCGAAGGATTATGCCGACGGGGCGCTGTTTGCATTGCACAGCCATCGCCGCGGCCAGTTCGCGTACGCTGCGCGCGGCGTCATCACGGTGGAAACCGGTGAAGGCAATTGGGCTGTCCCGCCGCTGAGGGCGATCTGGGTGCCGGCGGGGCTGCCTCATGCGATGCAGATGCGCGGCCCGGTGACGATGCTCAACACCTATGTCCACCCGCAGGCGGCGCGGCGTGCGGGACTGCCCGGGCACTGCCAGGTCTTCGGCGTTTCGCCGCTGCTGCGGCAACTGCTGGAGAAGGCCGTCGATGTCCCTGCCCGCTATGCCACCGACGGGCGCGATGGCCACCTGATGGGCCTGTTGCTGCACGAAATCGCCGACATGCCGGCGCTGTCGCTCAATGCCCCGTTGCCTGCCGAGCCGCGTCTCGCGCAAGTGTGCAGCGCGTTCCTTTCTGCGCCATCGCTCGAAGTCGGCATCGACGACATGGCGGAGCGTGCCGGCATGAGCCGCCGCACCTTCACCCGGCAGTTCCGCGCGCACACCGGCATCAGCTACCTCGAATGGCGGCAGCAGGCCTGCCTGCTGGCTGCCGTGGTTCGACTGGGCAACGGCGAACCCGTCACGCGCGTCGCGATGGAGCTGGGCTACAGCAGTCCGAGCGCCTTTTCGACAGCATTCAAGGGTGCCCTGGGCGAAGTCCCCAGCCGATACTTTGTGAAGTAAACAGAGACTGTACTGTCCGTCTCCCCGGCTGCGCGACTGCTCGAGCCATGAACGGCTCGGCCGCGGCACATTCGGGCTGCTCATGATCTCCCGAACGGCGCGGGTCCTGACCTGCCTGAGCAAGCACTCCCCCGATCCTCATCCATCCGGTCATCGGACGATTCCGCATTGGAAAAAAAGCTAGCGACGTTGTGTGTTGCTACATATGCTGAAGATCGGCATCACCTTAAGATCGATTGTGCCCGGTATCGCTGACTTGCAAGACGTACGGGTAACAGGAGGCGCCAGGATGGAGATCGGCAGACCGAACTGTCCAATATGGTCACACATGGTGGGCATGCTTGACGGCAAGAATCAGTTTGCGGACCACAGCCGGCCGTCCGGCAAGAATGTCGGACGAATGGTCCATCCGGAAAATCTTTCCGCGGTCGCGACGGTCAGGATATTAGGACGCCAAAGCATATCGACGATCAGCGTGGCATGGCATGACCCGACTTCATGCCACTACGGAGAGCAGGTCTGGAAGATCTGCATCGCCCGGCATCGCGGTATCTGCGCGTTGTCGCACGAGGCGATACATGTCGGCGACCTTGTCTATCGGCCGTCCCGCTTGCGGCCGAAGCCCGTCAATCTGAATTTCATGATTCTCGCCGCTGTCGTCGAGAACATTCAGGTACTCGACGCCTGAAGCGACCGTGCGCCGGTGCGCAGCACGACGGCACACGCCACGGGGCACACATTCGTTCGTGTCATTCGAGCGCCGTTGGTGCGGAATCAGCGCGAATCATCCATTTGAGAAATCGATCCGATGTCAAACACCCTGTCATTCCCCGTTTTCGACACCATCCTCTACGAAAAGAGGCAGGCGACGGCCTACGTGACGCTGAACCGCCCCGAGGTGATGAATGCGTTGAACCAGAAGGCGATCGCCGAACTGCATGCGGCGTTCCAGGATGCGCGGGACGACCCGCAGATTCGCGGGGTCATCATCACCGGCGCAGGCAATCGCGCCTTTATCGCCGGCGCCGACATCGGCGAGCTGGCGACCGCGACGCCGATCGAAGCCGAGCGCCGCACGCGTGCCGGCCAGGACCTGCTCAATCTCGTCGAACATCTCGGCAAGCCGGTCATTGCCGCCGTGAACGGGCTGGCGCTCGGCGGGGGATGCGAGACCGCGCTCGCCTGCACGATCCGGCTGGCGAGTCCCGCCGCGAAGTTCGGCCAGCCCGAAGTCAAGCTCGGGCTGATTCCCGGCTTTGGCGGGACCCAACGGCTCCCTCGCCTCGTCGGCAAGGGCATCGCGCTGCAACTGATCCTCACCGGCGAGATGGTGTCGGCTGAAGAAGCGCATCGGATCGGTCTGGTGAATGAAATCGTCGAGGCCGGCAGCCTGATCGCCCGGGCGGAAGCGATTCTGGCGCAGATTGCCGCGAACGGGCCGCTGGCCGTCGCCTATGCGATCGACGCCGTCAACCTCGGGCTCAACGCGGCTTTGCCGGAAGGACTCGCGCTGGAAGGCAAGCTCTTCGCGCTGTGCGCCGCGACCGACGACAAGAAGGAAGGGACCTCGGCCTTCCTGGAAAAACGGGCGCCGAAGTTCCTGGGCCGCTGACATGTCACGGCCGCTCTGTCTCTGCGTGCGATTCGGATGATTCCGTTCGACGCAATGCCCAACCCTCACATCGAA
>NZ_JBSAXD010000169.1:0-273 GCF_053427715.1 Burkholderia sp. MR1-5-21 | reverse complement strand
TACATCGTCGTACCTCGACGCCAGTGCTTGAGCTGCACTGCACGCAGCCGGTGCCTGATCCACTCGTCGAGTTGGCGGAACACCTTGGGCGTTTGTGCCAGATGGAAGTACGCCTGCCACCCCGGCATGTAGGCCCTCAAGCGCTCCGCCACCTCCGGCAGACTTCGCCCGCCCGAGCGGCGAGTCAGTTCCCGGATGCGTTGCTTGAACGTCTCCAGTGCCTTTCGGGCGACCGCGCATTTGATCCGATCGTCCGCCCTGCGCCACAGTTCG
>NZ_JBSAXD010000168.1:0-273 GCF_053427715.1 Burkholderia sp. MR1-5-21 | reverse complement strand
TGCGCTGTGGCGTAGTGCAGGCGACCGGATCAAATGTGCAGTGGCCAGAACGGCACTGGAGACCTTCAAGCAACGGATCCGGGAACTGACACGCAGATCGAGCGGGCGAAGCCTGCCGGAAGTAGCGGAAAGGCTGAAGGCGTATATACCGGGCTGGAAGGCGTACTTCCAGCTGGCGCAGACGCCGCAGGTGTTCCGCGAACTCGACAAGTGGATCAGGCACCGGCTGCGAGCTTTGCAGCTCAAGCACTGGCGCAGGGGGACGACGATGTA
>NZ_JBSAXD010000167.1:0-273 GCF_053427715.1 Burkholderia sp. MR1-5-21 | reverse complement strand
GACGGCTACCGGGTAGTGGTCGATGTGGATCTGGAGAAATTCTTCGATCGGGTCAATCACGACATCCTGATGGAGCGGTTATCGAGGCGGATCGACGACAAGGCCGTGCTGCGGCTGATTCGTTACTACCTTGTAGCCGGAATCATGGATGGCGGAGTGGTCACGGAGCGTCACGAAGGTACGCCGCAAGGCGGGCCGCTGTCGCCGCTGCTGGCCAATGTGCTGCTGGACGAGGTGGATCGGGAACTGGAGCGACGTGGCCACCGGTTCGCA
>NZ_JBSAXD010000166.1:0-275 GCF_053427715.1 Burkholderia sp. MR1-5-21 | reverse complement strand
TTCGAAGCCGACGACGGCACCGTCACCCGCGTCACCTACGCCGACCTGCTCGCGCGCGTGTCGCGCTTCGCGAACGCGCTCAAGAAGCGCGGCATCGGCCGTGGCGACCGCGTCGTCATCTACGTGCCGATGTCGATCGAAGGGATCGTCGCGATGCAGGCGTGCGCGCGTATCGGCGCAACGCATTCCGTCGTGTTCGGCGGCTTCTCGGCCAAGTCGCTCAACGAACGCCTCGTCGACGTCGGCGCGGTCGCGCTGATCACCGCCGACGAGCA
>NZ_JBSAXD010000165.1:0-275 GCF_053427715.1 Burkholderia sp. MR1-5-21 | reverse complement strand
GCCACGTACGACAGCGCCCGCGCGCCTTCGGTCAGCGCGCGCATCGTGCCGAGCATCCGGCGCACGTCCGGGTGGTGGATGATCGTCACCGACTGCTTCGCGGACCCGTCCACCGGACGGCTCTGCACGCGCTCCTTCGCGAACGCGGCCGCCTTCTGGTACGCGCGGTCGGCCACGCCGATCCCCTGCATCCCGACGCCGAAGCGCGCCGCGTTCATCATGATGAACATGTATTCGAGGCCGCGATTCTCGTCGCCGACGAGGTAGCCGATCGC
>NZ_JBSAXD010000164.1:0-276 GCF_053427715.1 Burkholderia sp. MR1-5-21 | reverse complement strand
AACGGCGCGGGCAAGACGACGCTGATGATGACCGTGTGCGGCACGCCGCGCGCATCGTCGGGCCGCGTGCTGTTCGAGGGCAACGACATCACCGGGATGTCGACGCACCAGATCATGCGGCAGGGGATGGCGATCTCGCCGGAAGGGCGGCGCGTGTTCCCGAGCCTGACGGTGCTCGAGAACCTGAAGATGGGCGGGTTCTTCGCGAGCCGCCACGAGATCGACGACGGCATCGAGCACGTGTTCAAGCTGTTTCCGCGGCTGAAGGAGCGCGCG
>NZ_JBSAXD010000163.1:0-278 GCF_053427715.1 Burkholderia sp. MR1-5-21 | reverse complement strand
ACTTCCGCGCGGCTCCCGGCGACTTCAACGTATCCGCGCAGTTGTGACGGGTTCGCGCTGTTCACCTGGTTGACGATGACGCGCGCGGATTGTCCGGCCCCGAAGTTCGGATTCCCGTTGATGAAACCGGCCTGCTGGGTGGTAACGGACGTCGGCGAATTGTTCAGGATCGCGCCGTTCTTCTGGACATCGAACTGGTTGTAGCTATTGACCGACACCCCGGCGCCCGAAGGCTTCACGATGTTCACCTGCGACAGCCCGTTCGGCGTCTGGATGAC
>NZ_JBSAXD010000162.1:0-281 GCF_053427715.1 Burkholderia sp. MR1-5-21 | reverse complement strand
CGACGGGGCTTTCGACCGCGAACAGCTCGATCGCATCACTGTCCACGTCGACGTCGACCGGCATCGGTTCGCTGTCCACCGGCCTCTCGTCGACCAACAGTTCGGTTGCATCACTGTCCACGTCAACTTCGACTGGCATTGGTTCGCTGTCCACCGGTCTGTCGTCGACCAACAGCTCGGTTGCGTCGCTGTCGACCTCGACCTCGACGGGGCTTTCGACCGCGAACAGCTCGATCGCGTCGCTGTCGACGTCAACCTCGACCGGCATCGGTTCGCTGTCC
>NZ_JBSAXD010000161.1:0-292 GCF_053427715.1 Burkholderia sp. MR1-5-21 | reverse complement strand
CGACAGCGAACCGATGCCGGTCGACGTCGACGTGGACAGCGACGCGATCGAGCTGTTCGCGGTCGAAAGCCCCGTCGAGGTCGAGGTCGACAGCGATGCGACCGAGCTGTTGGTCGACGAGAGGCCGGTGGACAGCGAACCAATGCCGGTCGAGGTTGACGTGGACAGCGATGCGATCGAGCTGTTGGTCGACGAGAGGCCGGTGGACAGCGAACCAATGCCGGTCGAAGTTGACGTGGACAGTGATGCGATCGAGCTATTCGCGGTCGAAAGCCCCGTCGAGGTCGAGGTC
>NZ_JBSAXD010000160.1:0-294 GCF_053427715.1 Burkholderia sp. MR1-5-21 | reverse complement strand
ATCGTCGAGGCCGCGAGCCGGCCCACCATGCGCTTCGTGACCGTCAAATCGATCGAGCAGCAGGATATCCAGGCGGCGCACCGCATGCGGGCCATCCTGCTGCGCCATCGCACTGCGCTGATCAACCAGATGCGCGGGCTGCTCGGCGAGCGCGGCCTCGCGATCGCTCGGTCTCCCGAGGCTTTCAAGCGCGCGATGCCGCAACTGCTGAGCACCAGTGCCGACGAGCTGACGTCGTTTTGCCAGACACTGCTCACCGAGTTGTTGCAGCACCTGAAGGCAATCGAGGAGCGT
>NZ_JBSAXD010000016.1:0-182071 GCF_053427715.1 Burkholderia sp. MR1-5-21 | reverse complement strand
GCTGAGCTACAGGCCCTGAAGAGAAGCGAAGCGTGCGACACGCAACCCGGGCAAAGGTGCCGGGCCGGCATTGTAACAACAAAAGGGACAAACGCCACCGGTACCGTATCGATACCGGCGGCGTTCAGAGGGGAAAAGCCGGGAATCAGTTCCCTTCGAGGAACGACTTCAGCTTGTCGGAACGGCTCGGGTGACGCAGCTTGCGCAGCGCCTTCGCCTCGATCTGACGGATCCGCTCACGCGTGACGTCGAACTGCTTGCCGACTTCCTCGAGCGTGTGATCGGTGCTCATCTCGATACCGAAACGCATCCGCAGCACCTTCGCCTCGCGCGGCGTCAGCGAATCGAGCACATCCTTCACGACGTCGCGCATGCTCGCGTGCAGCGCGGCATCGGCCGGCGCGACCGTGTTGTTGTCCTCGATGAAGTCGCCGAGATGGGAATCGTCGTCGTCACCGATCGGCGTTTCCATCGAGATCGGCTCCTTCGCGATCTTCATGATCTTGCGGATCTTGTCTTCCGGCATTTCCATCTTCTCGGCGAGCGTTGCCGGATCCGGCTCGAGACCGGTTTCCTGCAGGATCTGCCGCGAGATGCGGTTCATCTTGTTGATCGTTTCGATCATGTGAACCGGAATCCGGATCGTGCGCGCCTGGTCCGCGATCGAACGCGTGATGGCCTGGCGGATCCACCACGTCGCATACGTCGAGAACTTGTAGCCGCGACGGTATTCGAACTTGTCCACCGCCTTCATCAGGCCGATGTTGCCTTCCTGGATCAGGTCGAGGAACTGCAGGCCGCGGTTCGTGTACTTCTTCGCGATCGAGATCACGAGACGCAGGTTCGCCTCGGTCATTTCACGCTTCGCCTGACGTGCCTTCAGTTCGCCCGCCGCCATCTGGCGGTTGGTTTCCTTCAGGTCCTTCAGCGGCAGCACGACGCGCGCCTGCAGATCGAGCAGGCGCTGCTGCTGTTCGCGGATCGCCGGGATGTTGCGCAACAGGACTGCGCTGTACGCATGCCCTTCAGCCGCGACCTTCTCGGCCCATTCGAGGTCCGTCTCGCTGCCCGGGAAGCGCGCGATGAATTCCGAACGCGGCATCCCGCACTTGTCGACGACGATGTGCAGGATCTGACGCTCGACCTGACGCACCTCGTCCACCTGCGCGCGCAGCGTGTCGCACAGACGCTCGACGGTACGCGCGGTGAAGCGGATCGTCATCAGCTCGGTCTGGATCGTTTCCTGCGCCTTCAGGTAGGCCTTCGACTTGTAGCCTTCCTTCTCGAACGCACGGCGCATCTTGTCGAACCATTCGCTGATCTGCGCGAACTTCTCGAGCGACGCGCGCTTGAGGGCTTCGAGCTGGGCGGCGTTGGCCGACGCCTGTGCGGCGCCGTCGTCCTCCTCCTCTTCTTCCTCGTCCTCGTCCTCGTCGGCTTCCTCGTCCTCGTTCTCGATCTCTTCCGCGGCCTTCGCGGAGAAGCCGTCGGTGTCGGTGTCCGATGCGTTCGGATCGAGCAGGCCGTCGACCAGCTCGTCGACACGGCTCTCTTCGTTCGCCACGCGCTCGGCCATCGCGAGGATGTCGGCAATCGTCGTCGGGCACGCGGAAATCGCCATCACCATGTGGCGCAGGCCGTCCTCGATCCGCTTCGCGATCTCGATTTCGCCTTCACGCGTGAGCAGCTCGACCGTGCCCATCTCGCGCATGTACATCCGGACCGGATCGGTCGTGCGGCCGAATTCCGAATCGACGGTGGACAGCGCGACTTCCGCTTCCTCTTCGACTTCGTCGTCCGACGATGCGGCCGGCGCGTTGTCGTTCAGGAGCAGCGTCTCCGCGTCCGGCGCCTGCTCGTAGACCGCCACGCCCATGTCGTTGAACGTGCCGATGATGCCTTCGAGGGCTTCGGTCTCGGTGAAGTTGTCCGGCAGGTGGTCGTTGATTTCGGCATACGTCAGGAAGCCGCGCTCCTTGCCGAGCTTGATGAGCGCGCGCAATTTCACGCGGCGCTCTTCGAGCTCCTCGGCCGTGCCGGGCGTGCTCGTCGCGAACGCTTCCTTCAGCAGCGCCTTTTCCTTGGCGCGGCGATCGCGCACCTTGGATTTGCCAGAGGCAGCCGCCGCAGCAGGCTGCTCTTCGCTCTGATTTGCGTCGTCTTCGACGGATACTTCGTTCAGCTTTTTCGTCATGGAGTTCGCCGTACCGGCTAAATCGACTCGCGGCTGCTGGACGACAGCCGGTTGAACCGTGGGTGCATGAGTAGTACGTACTGCCGTTTCGTCCGGCTCGGCAGCCGTGTCCCTTGCGCTTTTCGCACTTGCCCGCTTCGCCGCCGGCTGTACCGGCCCGGAGTCGGGTCTCGCGGCAGCCCGTGTTCTGGCTGCCGGCTCCGGCGCAGCCTGAGCAGTGCCGGCCGCGATTTTTTTTCCTGGAGCAGCTGACGTGGCGGAAGACACTGTCCTGGCGGAAGAAGCAGACTTGGCCGCTGTGACCTTCGTGGTCGGCTCCGTCGAGCCCTTGCCTGTTGCTTTCTTTCCGCCTGTCGTCTTTGCCATTGCGAATCTCGCCTCTGCTTAGAAAACAAACCGCTGGAAACCTTATATTATAGCATGCCGGGGAGCCCTCTCTTAGCGCCCCAGCCGCTTACAGCCCGAGCCGGCGCTTCATGTCGGCTCGCTGCTGGTTCAATTCCGTCAATTCGGCCAATTCCTCGGGGGTAAAAGCGGATTGCCGCGAGAGCCGGTCGAGCCGGTCGCAACATGCGTCATAGCGCATCTTGAGCACCGCCGCCTGAAGCTCCTCCCCTGCAATCCGTTCCTGCTCGCGTTGCCGCTCGGACACCGCCTCGTCGTCCGGATTCTGTAACAGCAAATCGCGGACGTTTTCATCATAGTCCAGAATTTCGCGGAAGATTTCCTCGTAAGTCGCGGCGTTCGAGGACGTCCGCAGCACGTCCGACAGCAACCTGAACTCCGCTCCGTCGCCCAGCGCACGCGCATGATCGACGACCTCCGCGAACAGTTCCCCGATGCGCGGCAGCGTCCGCAGCGTCGCAACCTGCTCGTCGTCGAGTTGCGTCGCGATGCGCGGATGCATCACGAGGTTGCGCAGCGCACGCTTCTCGGTGTCCGTCACGCGGCGCCGTTCGCTGCGCGCGGGCGCCTGGCGCGGCGGCGCGGCGATCTGCGTATCGACGTCCGACAGCCCCGCCACCTCGTCGAACGGAATGTCGAGGCGGTCCGCGATCATGTGCATGATCTGCGCCCTCAACGCGTTCGCGGGCAGCGCCTGCAGCATCGGCTTCGCATCGAACAGCGCTTTCGCCCGGCCTTCCGGCTGGTCGAGCGCCTTGCCGGCGACCGCCTCGTTCAGCAGGAACTGCGACAGCGGCATCGCGCGCTCGACCTGCTCCGAAAACGCATCGGCGCCGAATTCGCGCACATAGCTGTCCGGATCGTGCTCCACCGGCAGAAAAAGGAACCGGATCGTCCGGTTGTCCGCCGCATGCGGCAGGCACGCCTCGAGCGCGCGCCGCGCGGCGCGGCGCCCGGCCGCGTCGCCGTCGAAGCTGAAGATCACCGTGTCGGTCTGCCGCAGCAGCTTCTGCACGTGAATCGGCGTACAGGCCGTGCCGAGCGTCGCAACCGCGTTCGGGAAGCCGAGCTGTGCGAGCGCGACGACGTCCATGTAGCCTTCGACGACGAGCACATACTTGCGCTCGCGGATCGCGAGCCGCGCCTCGAACAGCCCGTACAGTTCGCTGCCCTTGTTAAATAGCGGCGTTTCCGGCGAATTCAAATACTTGGGCTCGCCGCTGCCGAGCACGCGCCCGCCGAAACCGATCACCTGCCCCTTCACGTTGCGGATCGGGAACATGATCCGTTCGCGGAACCGGTCGTAGCGTCGCGCGACGCCCTGCGCGTCGGTCTTCTCGCTGACGATCACGAGCCCGGACTCGACCAGCGATTCATCCCGATAGTCCGGAAATGCCGTTTCGAGGTTTTGCCAGCCGTCCGGCGCATAGCCGAGGCCGAACCGGGCTGCGATCTCGCCGGTCAGTCCCCGCTTCTTCAGATACTGGATCGCAGTGGGCGCGCCGCGCAACTGCTTGCGGTAGTAGTCGCATGCGGCGGACATCACATCGGACAGCGCCGTCGCGACCGATTTCGATACGGGCGCCGGATAGTCGCCGCCGCCCCCTACACCGCCGCCGCCGCGCATCGACGGCTCATGCGGCACCGTCAGGCCGACCGACTGCGCAAGCTCCTGCACGGCTTCCGGGAACGTCAGCCCCGCATGCTCCATCAGGAAGCCGATCGCCGTGCCGTGCGCGCCGCAGCCAAAGCAGTGGTAGAACTGCTTGGTCGGACTGACCGTGAACGACGGGCTCTTCTCGTTGTGGAACGGGCACAGCCCCATGAAATTGGCGCCGCCCTTCTTGAGCTGCACATACCGGCCCACCACGTCGACGATATCGACGCGGTTCAGCAAATCCTGCAGGAACGAATGCGGAATCACCGGGGGATCGAACGGAAAAAGACAATGCGACGCCCCGGCGCGCGCGACGCACGCGCACGCCGGGCACGGGTTTTACTTCGACAGCGCAGCCTTGACGAGCGCGGAAACGGCAGTCATGTCGGCACGGCCCGCGAGCTTGCCCTTCAGCACGCCCATCACCTTGCCCATGTCCTGCGGACCGGCCGCGCCGGTCTGCGCGACCGCGGCCTGGACTTCGGCAGCCACTTCGGCCTCCGACAGCTGTGCGGGCATGTAGCCGATCAGCACGCCCACCTCGGCTTGCTCCTTCGCGACCAGGTCGTCGCGGCCCGCGGCCTGGAACTGGCTGATCGAATCCTTGCGCTGCTTGATCATCTTGTCGATCACGGCCGTGACCGCGGCATCGTCGAGCGTGATCTGCTCGTCGACCTCACGTTGCTTGATCGCGGCCAACAGCAGGCGAATCGTCGCAAGGCGCTCGGCTTCCTTCGCGCGCATCGCGGCCTTCATGTCTTCGCTGATCTGCTCTTTCAAACTCATCTTTCACCCGGGAATGGAAACGTGAATCCGACGCCCGCCGTTGGGCGTCAACACAAAAACCCGCTTGGGACACTGTCTCAAGCGGGTTGCTCGAATCCGGCATCGGCAGCTCGCACGTGAACCGCCGGTGCGCCGCTCAGCGAACCGCGCGGCGCAAACATCGTTCAGTACAGCTTCTTCGGCAGCATCTGGCTGCGGATGCGCTTGTAGTGACGCTTCACGGCTGCGGCCTTCTTGCGCTTGCGCTCGGCCGTCGGCTTCTCGTAGAACTCCCGCGCACGCAGTTCGGTCAGCAGACCGTTCTTCTCGATCGTGCGCTTGAAGCGGCGCATTGCAACTTCAAACGGCTCGTTTTCTTTAACGCGAATGATCGTCATGACCCGACACGTATAAAAAGGTTTGCAGGGAAAGATTATTGAGTATAGCAGACCCTTTCACAAAGACACTAGCGCGTCAAGCGTCGCGCGCGAACTCGGCCGCCGCCTGTCCGGCCGCCACGCCGGACGCCCACGCCCACTGGAAGTTGTAGCCCCCAAGCCAGCCCGTCACGTCCACCGCCTCGCCGACGAAGAAGAGCCCCGGCACCCGCGCACTCATCATGGTCGCCGACGACAGCTCGCGCGTATCCACGCCGCCTTTCGTCACCTCGGCCTTCCTGTAGCCCTCGGTGCCGTTCGGCGTCAGCGTCCAGCCGCCGAGCGCTTCGCCGATCTGGCGCAACGTCTTGTCCGGCAGGTCGGCAAGCCGCGCATCGGCGGCCACGCGATGCGTGTCGAGCCATACGTGCGCGAGCCGCGACGGCACCCAGTCCGCGAGCAGCGAGCCGATCTGGCGCTTCGACCCGCGCTTGGCCTCGAGCAGGTCGGCCACGGCGTCGCGCTGCGGCAGCAGGTCGACGCGAATCGGCTCGCCCGGCTGCCAGTAGCTCGAGATCTGCAGGATGCCCGGCCCCGACAGGCCGCGATGCGTGAGCAGCAGGTCCTCGACGAAGGCCCCGCCGCACTTCTTGTCGCCGGTCGACACGCGCACCTCGAGGGACACGCCCGACAGCGCGGCGAACGGCTCCCAGTCTTGCGGCGCGAAGGTCAGCGGCACGAGCGCGGGCCGCGTATCGACGAGCTTGTGGCCGAACTGCTTCGCGATCCGGTAGCCGAAGTCGGTCGCGCCGATCTTCGGGATCGACAGGCCACCCGTCGCGATGATCAGCGCGCGCGCGCCGATCTGCCCCGCCTGCGTGTCGAGCGCGAAGCCGTCCGCGGGCACGTGGCGCACCGCGTCGACGACGACCGGCCGGTGCCACGCGACGCCGCCGGCGTCGCACTCGCGCTTCAGCACGTCGATGACCGCGTCGCTGCCGTGGTCGCAGAACAGCTGGCCCTTGTGTTTTTCGTGCCAGGTCACGTGATGGCGCTTCAGCAGCCCGAGGAAGTCCCGCGGCGTGTAGCGCGCAAGCGCCGAACGGGGGAAATGCGGATTGGCCGACAGGTAGTTGTCAGGGCCCGCGTACAGGTTCGTGAAGTTGCAGCGGCCGCCGCCGGAGATGCGGATCTTCTCGGCGAGGCGCGGCGCATGATCGACCAGCACCACGCGGCGGCCGAGCTGCCCGGCGACCGCGGCGCTCATCATGCCGGCGGCGCCCGCGCCGATCACGGCGATGTCATAAGTTTCCATGGCGCGGATTGTACCCGGCCCGCGCCGCCTCCAGCGGCGCCGCGCATGCGCCTGCTATACTTCCCGGTTACGTTGACATTCCGGCGCCGCCCGAAACACGGCACGCCCCGCTCCACATCATGCTCGTTCTCGGCATCGAAAGCTCCTGTGACGAAACCGGCCTTGCGCTCTACGACACGCAGCGCGGGCTGCTCGCGCACGCGCTCCACTCGCAGATCGCGATGCACCGCGACTACGGCGGCGTCGTGCCCGAGCTCGCATCGCGCGACCATATCCGCCGCGCGCTGCCGCTGCTCGAGGAGGTGATGGAGAAAAGCGGCATGCGGCGCGAAGACATCGACGCGATCGCGTTCACGCAAGGTCCGGGACTTGCCGGCGCGCTGCTCGTCGGCGCGAGCATCGCGAATGCGCTCGCGCTGGCCTGGAACAAGCCGACCGTCGGCATCCATCACCTCGAAGGCCACCTGCTGTCGCCGCTCCTCGTCGCGGAGCCGCCGCCGTTCCCGTTCGTCGCACTGCTCGTGTCGGGCGGCCACACGCAGCTGATGCGCGTGACCGACGTCGGCGTCTACGAAACCCTCGGCGAGACGCTCGACGACGCGGCCGGCGAGGCCTTCGACAAGACCGCGAAGCTGATCGGCCTCGGCTATCCGGGCGGACCGGAAGTGTCCAAGCTCGCGGAGACCGGCACGCCGGGCGCGGTCGTGCTGCCGCGCCCGATGCTGCACTCGGGCGATCTCGACTTCAGCTTCAGCGGGCTGAAAACCGCCGTGCTGACGCAGATGAAGAAATTCGAAGCGGCGAAGCTGTCCGGCGACGCGCTCGAACGCGCGAAGGCCGATCTCGCACGCGGCTTCGTCGACGCGGCCGTCGACGTGCTGGTCGCGAAGTCGCTCGCGGCGCTGAAGAAGACGAAGCTCAAGCGCCTCGTCGTCGCGGGTGGCGTCGGCGCGAACCGGCAATTGCGCGCCGCGCTGTCTGCCGCCGCGCAAAAGCGCGGCTTCGACGTGCACTACCCCGATCTCGCGCTCTGCACGGACAACGGCGCGATGATCGCGCTCGCCGGCGCGCTGCGGCTCGCACGCTGGCCGGAGCAGGCCAACGCCGACTACGCGTTCACCGTGAAGCCGCGCTGGGATCTCGCATCGCTCGCGTACTGAGCCGCACCGCGCGCATCGCCCCCCCACCTCGCGCACGATGCGCACAAACAAAAATGGCCGCTCGAACGAGCGGCCTTCTTGCTGACGCGCACGGCGCCTGACGCGTTACGCGGCCTGCCGCTTGTCGCGCTCGATCAGCGCATACGCACTGTGGTTGTGGATCGATTCGAAGTTCTCCGCCTCGAGCACGTACGCAACGATGCGCTCGTCGCGATCCAGCCGCTGCGCGACGTCGCGCACGAGATCCTCGACGAACTTCGGGTTCTCATACGCGCGCTCGGTCACGAACTTCTCGTCCGGACGCTTCAGCAGACCCCACAGCTCGCACGACGCCTCTTCCTCGGCCATGCGGATCAGCGCCTCGACCGGCACGTCGGCCGCCAGCTCGGCGTCGATCGTCACGTGCGAGCGCTGGTTGTGCGCGCCGTATTGCGAGATCTTCTTCGAGCACGGGCACAGGCTCGTGACCGGCACCAGCACCTTCATGAACAGGCGCGTCGCGCCGCCGCGGCTTTCGCCCGCGAGCGTCACTTCGTAGTCCAGCAGACTCTGGACGCCCGACACGGGCGCCGTCTTGTTCACGAAATACGGGAACGTCACCTCGATACGGCCCGCTTCGGCCTCGAGCTTCGCCAGCATCGATGCGAGCATCGTGCGGAACCGCTCGGTCGTCAGCGGTGCGCGATGCTCCTCGAGCAGCGCGACGAAACGCGACATGTGCGTGCCCTTCTGATCGGCGGGCAGATGGACATCGAGGTTCCAGAGGCCAACGGTCGGCTGCACGTCACCGCTTTCGGTGCGCACCGTCAACGGATGCCGGACCGCCTTCACGCCCACGCGCTGAATCGGAATCTGACGGGTATCCACCGTGCTCTGCACGTCGGGCATCACGAAGGCGGGATTCATCTGGTTCATCTTGTTCAATCCTTATAAGCCGCGCGCTCGACTTCACGCGCGCCGCCGCAAGCGGCATGCCGAAAAAACAACATGGGCCCGCAGGCCCATGTTTTCCGCATCAATGAAAGACCGGGTTGCGCCAGTCGCGTCGACGCCGCCAACTGGCGGCGCCGGCTTACGCGACGCGCTTGGCCTGACCGGCGACGGCAGCCGCCGGATTCAGGAAGCGTTCGCGAATCGATTTCGCGATGCCCGCGCCGTCGAGGCCGCACAGCGACAGCAGCTTCGCGGGGTCACCGTGATCGATGAAGCGGTCAGGGAGGCCCAATTGTAGTACGGGCCGGATAACCCCACTCTCCATCAGGGCTTCCACGCATGCGGCACCCGCGCCGCCCATCACGCAGCCTTCCTCGGCCGTGACGATGTAGTCGTGCGTCTCGGCCAGCTCGCGCACGAGCTCGGCGTCGACCGGCTTCACGAAGCGCATGTTCGCGACGGTCGCATCGAGCTCCTCGGCTGCGGCGAGCGACGGCGCAACCATCGTGCCGAACGCAAGGATCGCAATGCGCTTGCCTTCCGGCTGCGACGTACGGCGGCGCACTTCGCCCTTGCCGAGCGGGATCTCGGTGAATTCCTTCACCGTCGGCACGCCGGCGCCCGCGCCGCGCGGATAGCGCACCGCGGTCGGGTTCGGCTGCAGCAGCGCGGTGTGCAGCATCTGGCGGCATTCGTTCTCGTCGGACGCCGCCATGATCGTCATGTTCGGAATGCAGCGCATGAACGCGAGATCGTAGGCGCCTGCGTGCGTCGCACCGTCGGCGCCGACAAGGCCCGCGCGGTCGATCGCGAACACGACCGGCAGGTTCTGCAGCGCGACGTCATGGATCAGCTGGTCATACGCGCGCTGCAGGAACGTCGAGTAGATCGCGACGACGGGCTTCAGCCCCTCGGTCGCGAGGCCGCCCGCGAACGTCACCGCATGCTGCTCGGCGATGCCGACGTCGTAGTAGCGATCCTTGAAGCGCTTTTCGAACTCGACCATGCCGGAGCCTTCGCGCATCGCGGGCGTGATGCCGACGACGCGCGAATCGCGCTCCGCTTCATCGCACAGCCACTCGCCGAACACTTGCGTGTAGGTCTTCTTCGCGGGCGTCGCCGACGGCTTGATGCCTTCCGCCGGATTGAACTTGCCCGGGCCGTGGTAGAGCACCGGATCGGCCTCGGCGAGCTTGTAGCCCTGGCCTTTCTTCGTCACCACGTGCAGGAATTGCGGACCGCGCAGTTCCTTGATGTTCTGCAGCGTCGGGATCAGCGAATCGAGATCATGGCCGTCGATCGGGCCGATGTAGTTGAAGCCGAACTCCTCGAACAGCGTCGCGGGCACGACCATGCCCTTCGCATGCTCCTCGAGCTTGCGCGCGAGTTCGAGCACCGGCGGCGCAACGCTCAGCACGCGCTCGACGCCTGCGCGCGCGGCCGCATAGAAGCGGCCCGACATCAGGCGGGCGAGGTGGCGGTTCAGCGCGCCGACCGGCGGCGAGATCGACATGTCGTTGTCGTTGAGGATCACGAGCAGCTTCGCGTCCTCGGACACGCCGGCGTTGTTCATCGCCTCGAACGCCATGCCGGCCGTCATCGCGCCGTCGCCGATCACCGCGATCGAGAAGCGGTCGTCGCCGTTCAGCTGGCTGCCGATCGCCATGCCGAGCGCGGCCGAGATCGACGTGCTCGAGTGCGCGGTGCCGAACGTGTCGTACTCCGATTCGTCGCGGCGCGGGAAGCCCGAGATGCCGTCGAACTGGCGCAGCGAATGCATCTGGTCGCGGCGGCCCGTCAGGATCTTGTGCGGATAGGTCTGGTGGCCCACGTCCCAGACGATGCGGTCGTTCGGCGTGTTGAACACGTAGTGCAACGCGATCGTCAGCTCGACCGTCCCGAGATTGGACGACAAATGGCCGCCCGTCTTCGACACGCTGTCGAGCACGAACGAACGCAGCTCGTCGGCGAGCGGTTGCAGTTGACGGCGATCGAGACGGCGCAGGTCAGCCGGATCGTCGATAGTTTTCAGCAAGTCGTACATCGTCGTTCCATTGTAGGAAATCAAACGCGCCCGCATTCTGTTGCACACACCCGTAGCGTGTGCGCGGCGGCGGGCTTTCGCGTCAGCTGACCCGGTTCACCACCAGGTCGGCAAGTTCGGCGAGACGCAGTGCGCGTGCGCCGAACGGTTGCAGCGCGGCATGCGCATCGGCACGCAGCTGGGCGGCCAGCTCGCGCGACGCGTCGAGACCGAGAATCGACACGTAGGTCGGCTTGTCGTTCGCGGCATCCTTGCCGGCCGTCTTGCCGAGCGTGGCCGAATCGGTCGTGACGTCGAGGATGTCGTCGACGACCTGGAACGCGAGCCCCACCGCGGCCGAATAAACGTCCAGCGCGGCCATCGTGTCCGCGGATGGCGTCTCGCCCGCGAGCGCGCCCATCCGCACGGCGGCGCGCAGCAGCGCGCCGGTCTTCATCCGGTGCATCGTCTCGAGCTGCTCGCGCGTCAGCTTCAGGCCGACGCTCGCCAGATCGATCGCCTGACCGCCGGCCATGCCGAGCGAGCCGCTCGCGAGCGCCAGCTCGCGCACGAGCGCAGCCTGCTGCGCCGGTGCGAGCGCGTCGGCATCCGTCAGCGCGACGAACGCCTGCGACTGCAGCGCGTCGCCGACCAGCAGCGCGGTCGGTTCGTCGTACTTCACGTGCACGGTCGGCTTGCCGCGCCGCAGCGCGTCGTCGTCCATGCACGGCATGTCGTCATGCACGAGCGAATAGACGTGGATCATCTCCAGCGCCGCCGCCGCGGCATTGCGCGCCGCCTCCGTCGCACCCGTCAGTTCGCCCGCTGCATGGCACAGCAGCGGACGCACGCGTTTGCCGCCCCCGAGGACCGCGTAGCGCATCGCCTCGTGCAGTTGCGCGGGCACCACAGTTTCAGCCGGCAGATAGTGGCCGAGTGCGTCCTCGACACGGTCAAGCACGGACCGCATCCATTGTTCGAATGTCATAGATCGTCGTCTTCGCCGTCCGTGGCGGCCGTTCCGGCCGAAAGCGGCTTCAGGGTCGCGCCATCGAGCACGCGCACCTGCTGCTCCACCTTCTCGAGCTGCTGTTGGCAAAACGCAACGAGTGCCGCGCCGCGGCGGTACGCCGCGAGCGAATCCTCGAGACTCAACGCGCCGCCTTCCATCCGGGCAACCAGCGCCTCGAGCTCCGCGAGCGCCATCTCATAATTGTCCGGCAACGGTTCGGTGCCGTTGCCGGGCGGCGTGGCGCCTGGGGATGCGGTTTTCGCCATGGACGAGGTATCAAATTTCAAAACAAGTCGGACATTCTACGGCAAAAGAGAAATGTCCGACCTGCTGACGTGGTACGCCCGGTACGCACTCCGGCCCCAACTTTGATACAAATTATCCACCTTCGGGGGCTCGCCCGACAAAAAATTGACACAAATCAGGCACTTAATCCTAGCCTTGCTCAGGGATCCGGGTATAATTCCCCGTTTCCCTAAATCGATTTTTCGATGGTTGGGTTGTTCACTGCTTTCACGCTATCACCGGGAGTGGGAATGTCCAATCTGAGCGATGCGCTTCAGTTGAAGTCGGCACACAGCCAGCTTCCAGTCACTGCTTACTTCGATGAGGCGCTCCTTGCGCGCGAAATCGAAGCTCTCTTCAAGAAAGGACCTCGCTACGTCGGGCACGAATTGATGGTGCCCGAGGCGGGGGATTATTTTGCGCTGCCGTCCGAGAAGGAAGGCCGCGTGCTGGTCCGCAATCCGGCGAACCAGGTCGAACTGCTGTCGAACGTCTGCCGTCACCGGCAGGCGATCATGCTCAACGGGCGCGGCCACACGCAGAACATCGTGTGCCCGCTGCACCGCTGGACGTATGACCTGGAAGGCCAGTTGCTTGGCGCACCGCACTTCCCGGACAAGCCTTGCCTGAACCTCGGCAAGTCGCCGCTGCAGAACTGGCAGGGGTTGCTGTTCGAGGCGGAGGGCCGTGACGTCGCGCGCGATCTCGCGCACCTCGGCACGAAGCACCACTTCGATTTCTCAGAGTACCTGTTCGATCACGTCGAAGTCCACGAGTGCGACTACAACTGGAAGACGTTCATCGAGGTCTACCTCGAGGATTACCACGTCGTCCCGTTCCACCCGGGCCTCGGCAACTTCGTGTCGTGCGACGATCTCAAGTGGGAGTTCGGCGACTGGTATAGCGTGCAGACGGTCGGCGTGCACAACGCGCTCGCGAAGCCGGGCAGCGCGACGTACAAGAAGTGGCACGAGCAGGTGCTGAAGTTCCGCAATGGCGTGCCGCCGGAGTTCGGCGCGATCTGGATGGTCTACTACCCGGGCCTGATGATCGAGTGGTATCCGCACGTGCTCGTCGTGTCGTGGCTGATTCCGCGCGGACCGCAGAAGACGACCAACATCGTCGAGTTCTATTATCCCGAAGAAATTTCGCTGTTCGAGCGTGAGTTCGTCGAGGCGGAACGTGCTGCATACATGGAGACGGCCGTCGAGGACGACGAGATCGCGATGCGCATGGACGCGGGGCGCCGCGCGCTGATGGATCGCGGCGAGTCGCAGGTCGGCCCGTACCAGAGCCCGATGGAAGACGGCATGCAGCATTTCCACGAGTTCCTGCGCCGCCACCTCGGCGACCTCTGACGCCGGGGCATGCAGTTTGCGCATCACGATGCATGACGAAAAGACGGGCTGCGGCCCGTCTTTTTTTGTTTAGACTTAGAACATCAGGCCGTTTGCACAATCGGGAGCCGTCATGCCACATACCCATTACACCACGCTCATCTCCGCGGCCAATCTGGCCGAGCGGCTCGCGGCCGCCCCCGGCAGCGTCGCCGTGTTCGACTGCCGCTTCGATCTCGCAGACACGGGCGCGGGCGAAGCCGCCTATGCGGCCGGCCACATTCCCGGCGCGCAATACCTGCACCTCGACCGCGACCTGTCGGGCCGCAAGACCGGCACCAACGGCCGCCATCCGCTACCGTCGCGCGACGCGCTCGTGTCGACGCTCGCCGATCGCGGGCTCAAGCAGGGACAGCAGGTCGTCGCGTACGACGCGCAAGGCGGCGCGTATGCAGCGCGGCTGTGGTGGCTGCTGCGCTGGCTCGGGCACGATTCGGTCGCGATACTCGATGGCGGGCTGCAGGCATGGGAAGCCGCGGGCCAGACGTTGACGCCCGAAGTGCTGCGCGTGTCGCGCGGCGATTTCCGCGCACAGGCGCCGCTCGAATCGACCGTCGACGCGCAGGCCGTGCTTGCGAACGTGACGTCGCATGCGCGCGTCGTGATCGACGCACGCGCGGCGGACCGCTATCGCGGCGAGAACGAAACGATCGATCCGGTCGGCGGCCACATTCCGGGCGCGCGCAACCGCTTCTTCAAGGACAACCTCGCTGCGGACGGCCGCTTCAAGAGTGGCCACGAACTGCGCGAGGCGTTTTCCACGGTACTGGCCGGCGTCGAGCCGAATCTCGCGATCCTGCAATGCGGCTCGGGCGTAACCGCCTGCCACAACGCGCTCGCGATGGAAATCGCGGGCCTGCACGGGGCATCGCTCTACCCCGGCTCATGGAGCGAATGGTGCGCTGATCCGTCGCGGCCGGTCGCGACCGGCCCGAATCCGTAATTCGGCGAGCGTCGCGCCGACGGAAACAAAACGACGGGCGGCCAAGGCCGCCGCGTTCCGTTTACATCACGCCGTACTTGTGGAACCACGCGAGCGCGCGCTTCCAGCTATCCTCGGCGTCGGCCTTCACGTAGCTCGGCCGGTAGTCGGCGAAGAACGCATGGCCGGCATCCGGATACACGACGAACTCCGACTCGCGCGCGAGCTTCGAATCGCTCGCCTGGATCTTCTCGCGCATGGTCGCGAGCGACGCCTGCGAAATGTTCGTGTCCTTCGCACCGTACAAGCCGAGCACCGGCACCTTCAGCGTCGACGCGCGATCGACCGGGTTGAACGGCTTCATCTCGTCGGTCTTGCCGTCGACGAACCCGTACCACGCGACCGCCGCACGCACGTGCGGATTGTGTTCCGCGTACAGCCACGCCTGACGGCCGCCCCAGCAGAACCCCGCCACGCCGACGCGCGCCAGGTCGCCGCCGTTCTTGCCCGCCCACGCGACGGTCGCATCGAGATCTTCTGTTACCTGCCGGTCAGGCACCTTGCTGACGACGTGCTCGTCGAGCTCCTTGATCGTCGGATACTTCGTCACGTCGCCCTGACGCGCGAACAGGTCGGGCGCAATGGCCAGATAGCCGAGCTTTGCGAAGCGTCGGCACACGTCGGCGATGTGCGCATGCACGGCGAAGATCTCGTGAATCACGATCACGACCGGCAAGTTGGTCTTGTCCGCCGGCTGGGCGCGATAGGCCGGCACGCTCGCATCGCCCGAGCGGATCTCGATGGTGCCCGCGTCAAGTCCGGTACTGTCGGTCGTGATCGTCTGTGCCGACACGGGCAGCACCGCCGCCGCGAAGGTGCCGCCGAGCGCCGCCTGCATGAACTTGCGGCGCGAGAACGGAACGTGGGGAACCAGGCTGTCGACTTCGGGTTTCAACATGAATGCACTCCTCGATTGGACGCCGCCGCCACCGATACGGATACGACATGACGGCGCGTGACGTTGCAGCGGTCGGCACGCCGCCGCAAACGGAAACTTGCACAAGATGCCCAACAATCCGTTGTCTCGTCAACTGTCAGAAGTGTAAGACTCGATTACGACACGCCGCTCCATGGCACGCGCCGATTGCGTGTGCTGCCTTCGGCATGCGCATTGCACGACGATGCACAAATCGATGATCCAGCATGCACGTGCATGCGGTCGCGTGTGCGGCAGCGAAACGAAACGAAACGCGCGATGAGCCGCGGCGATCGGCTTGCGAACGTCAGGTATCCTGCAGAAGCAGTGGGGCGATGCCCAGGACGGTCACCCAAATGAAATATCCCCGCCCGGCGTCGTCCGCCAGGCGGGAATCGGCTTGACGCTCTCGCACGTGCAGGAAATCCGCGCAACGCCCGCGCGCCGCCCGCGTTGCCCGTGCGCGCGCCGTCAGTGCAGCTTCACGCGCGGCAGCGTCGTCCGCCGCAGCCAGTGCGCGACCGTGTCGAGCATCATGCGCGGATAGCCGTGCAGCGCCGCGACATGCAGCCGGTACAGCGACATGTACATGAAACGTGCGAACAGGCCTTCGATCAGCATGTTGCCGCCGATCAGCCCGCCCATCAGGTTGCCGACCGCGCTGAAGTGGCCGAGCGACACGAGCGAGCCCAGATCGCGATACGTGAACTCGGGCAGCGGACGCCCGTCGAGCCGGCATCCGATCGCCTTCAACAGGAAGTTCGCCTGCTGGTGCGCGGCCTGCGCGCGCGGCGGCACATTGCGCTCGTTGCCGGGCCATGCGCATGCCGCGCAATCGCCGAGCGCGAACACGTTGTCGTCGGTGAAGGTCTGCAGCGTGCGGCGCACGTCGAGCTGGCCGAGCTTGTTGACCTGGAGGCCGTCGAGGCCCGCGAGCACGGACGGCGCCTTGATGCCGGCCGCCCAGACCGTCAGGTCGGCGCGCACCGTCTTGCCGCTCGCGGTGCGCACGACGCCCGGCGCCACTTCGGTCACGCGCTCGCCCAGCATCAGCCGCACGCCGAGCTTTTCGAGCAGTTCGGCCGTCGCGGACGACACGCGCTCCTGCAGTGCCGGCAGAATCCGCGGCCCCGATTCGATCAGCACGATGCCGACGTCGTGCCGCGGGTCGAGCTTGTGCAAGCCATACGCGGACAGCACCTGCGCGGTATTGCGCAACTCCGCCGACAGTTCGACGCCCGTCGCGCCGCCGCCGACGATCGCGACCTGGATGCGCGGCTCCGCGGATGCAGGCGCATCACCGGGCGGATCGGCCAACGCCTCGACCGGCGCGGGGTTCTGATGTTCGGCGCGCATGCACGCGGCGATCAGCCGCTTGCGGAAGCGCTCGGCTTCCGCGACCGTATCGAGCGCGATCGCATTCTCCTGCGCGCCCTGCACGCCAAAGAAGTGCGTGGTGCTGCCGATCGCGATCACCAGCGTGTCGTAGTCGAGCGTGCGTTGCGGCAGCAGCTCCGCGCCGTCGCTGTCGTTGACGGGCGACAGCGTGATGCGCTTCGCCGTTCGGTCGAGCTCGACCAGCTCGCCCTGCTGGAATTCGAAGCCGTGCCAGCGCGCCTGCGCCGCATATTCGAGTTCCTGCGTGAAGGGATCCATGCTGCCTGCGGCTACTTCATGCAGCAGCGGCTTCCAGATGTGTGTCGGGTTGCGATCGACGAGCGTCACGAGCGCACGTGCGGGACGACTGCCGCGCGCGCCGTAACGGTCGCCGAGCCGCGTCGCCAGTTCCAGGCCGCCCGCGCCCCCGCCCACGATGATGATCCGATGCATACGATTCCCCCTTGCGATTCAAAACCGGTCGCAGCCGCACGATACGAATCGCAGCCGCCGAATGACAGTCGCGCCACGCCTTGGCGAACCAGTTCGAACATCATCGATGTGCAGTTCGAACGACCTCAAGGCGCCCGCCCCCGGAGTGGCGACGTGCCGCACACGTCGCCATCGGGACAGGTTCGACATGCATTGTCCGGGAGCTTGCGTATTGACGACAAGCAAACCATCTCGATAAGTGACATCGCTGCAACAATATGTCGCAGGTCACGGGGAACGTGTATCGGTGTCGGTCAGTGCGCCTCTTCCCAGTTCGCGCCGGCGCCCACTTCAGCGACCAGCGGCACCTTGAGCTTCGCGACGCCGCACATCATTTCCGGCAGCTTTTCGCGGACCAGCGACAGCTCGCCATCGGGGACTTCCAGCACCAGTTCGTCGTGCACCTGCATGATCATCCGCGACGCGAGCCCGTCGCGCGTGAGCCAGCCGTCGACCGCGATCATCGACAGCTTGATCAGGTCCGCCGCGGTGCCCTGCATCGGCGCATTGATCGCCGCACGCTCGGCCGCCTGACGGCGCGGACCGTTGCCGCCGTTGATCTCGGGCAGCCACAGACGGCGGCCGAAAACGGTTTCGACGAAGCCCTTCTCCTTCGCGGTCGCGCGCGTGTCTTCCATGTACTGCGCGACGCCCGGGTAGCGGGCGAAATAGCGGTCGATGTACAGCTTCGCGGCGTCGCGCGTGATGCCGAGGTTCGATGCGAGGCCGAACGCGCTCATCCCGTAGATCAGCCCGAAGTTGATCACCTTCGCGATCCGGCGCTGGTCGGAATTGACCTCGAGCGGCGTCACGCCGAACACTTCGGCCGCCGTTGCACGGTGGATGTCCTCGCCTTGCGAGAACGCGTGCAGCAGCGACGCGTCGCCCGAGATGTGCGCCATGATGCGCAGTTCGATCTGCGAATAGTCGGCCGACACGATCCGGTGGCCCGGCTGCGCGATGAACGCCTCGCGGATGCGCCGGCCTTCGGCCGTGCGCACCGGAATGTTCTGAAGATTGGGATCGTTCGACGCGAGGCGGCCCGTGACCGCGACCGCCTGCGCATAGTTCGTGTGCACGCGCCCCGTTTCCGGATTGACCATCCGCGGCAGCTTGTCGGTGTAGGTCGACTTCAGCTTCGACAGCCCGCGGTGCTCGAGCAGCAGCTTCGGCAGCGGATAGTCCTCGGCCAGCTTCTGCAGCACCTCTTCGTCGGTCGACGGCGCGCCGCTCGGCGTCTTCTTCACGACCGGCAGCTGGAGCTTCTCGAAGAAGATCTGGCCGATCTGCTTCGGCGAGCCGAGGTTGAACTCGCCGCCCGCCAGTTCGTACGCCTGCGCTTCCAGGTCGACGAGGCGCGTCGCGATCTCGTTGCTCTGCGCCTGCAGGCGCGCGTCGTCGATCAGCACGCCCGTGCGCTCCATCTTCCGCAGCACGATCGACACCGGCATCTCGATCTCGCGATACACGCGTTCGAGGCCCGGTTCGCGCGCGACCTGCGGATACAGCGCGTAATGGAGCTGCAGCGTGATGTCCGCGTCTTCGGCCGCGTATTCGGCGGCCTGCGCGAGCGCCACTTGGTCGAAGCCGATCTGCTTCGCGCCCTTGCCCGCGACGTCCTCGTACTTGATCGTCTTGACGCCCAGATGACGCAGCGCGAGGCTGTCCATGTCGTGCGTGCGATGCGACTCGAGCACGTACGATTCGAGCAGCGTGTCGTGCTCGATGCCGTTCAACTCGATCCCGTAGTTCGCGAGCACCTGTGCGTCGTACTTCAGGTGCTGGCCGACCTTCTTGTGCGCGGCCGATTCGAGCCACGGCTTCAGCCGCGCGAGCACGTCGTCGAGCGGCAGCTGCTCCGGCATGTCGGGGCCGCGGTGCGCGACCGGCAGGTACGCAGCCTTGCCCGGCTCGACCGAGAACGACAGGCCGACGAGGCGCGCGGCCATCGGGTCGAGCGACGTCGTCTCGGTGTCGAATGCCGTCAGCGCGGCCGCGTCGATCTTCGCGAACCACGCGTCGAACTGCGCCCAGGTCTGGATCGTGTCGTATTCGCGCGTGACGTCCGCCGCGATCACCGGCGCCGGCTCGCCGTCCGGCGCGTCGACGGCATTGCCCTCGGCGGGCGCGCTGTCGACCTCGCGCAGCCACGTCTTGAAGCCGTAGCGCGCGAAGATGTCGCGCAGCAGGTCGCGCGCTTCGCTGTCGGTCTTCAGCGACGCGTCGATCGATTCGAGATGCGGCGCGAGATCGCAGGCGGTCTCGACGGTCACGAGCTTGCGGCCGAGCGGCAGGAAGTCGAGCGCGCGGCGCAGGTTGTCGCCGACGACGCCCTTGATCTCGCCCGCGTGCTCGATCACGCCATCGAGGCTGTCGTACTGCGCCAGCCACTTCACGGCCGTCTTCGGCCCGCACTTCTCGACGCCCGGCACGTTGTCGACGGTATCGCCGATCAGCGCGAGGTAATCGATGATCCGCTCGGGCGGCACGCCGAACTTCGCGATCACGCCGTCGCGATCGAGCGTCTCGTTGGTCATCGTGTTGACGAGCGTGACGTGATCCGTGACGAGCTGCGCGAGATCCTTGTCGCCTGTCGACACGACCACGTTCATCCCGTGCCGCTCGGCTTCGCGCGCGAGCGTGCCGATCACGTCGTCGGCCTCGACGCCCTCGACCATCAGCAGCGGCCAGCCGAGCGCGCGCACGGCGCCGTGGATCGGCTCGACCTGCAATGCGAGATCGGGCGGCATCGACGGGCGGTTTGCCTTATAGTCGGCATAGAGGTCGTCGCGGAACGTCTTGCCCTTTGCATCGAACACGCAAGCGCTATACTCTGCACTGACTTCCTTGCGCATACGGCGCAGCATGTTGATGATTCCGTAGAGCGCTCCGGTCGGCTCCCCGCCAGGGCCACGCAAATCAGGCATCGCATGGTAAGCCCGATACAGATAGCTCGAACCGTCAACCAATAGCAGGGTCTTACCTTCCAGATTTCGTTCTTCAGGCATTATGAACAAGAGAAAAGTGATTCCGAGTCTGCGTTCGCTCGCAGATCAAGAACGCGCGACGGCCAAGAAGGCGCGCGCATCGTGGCAGATGTTCACGATTATGGCAGAGTTTATCGAGGCGACCGAGTACCTGTCGGAGATCCGCCCGGCTGTCAGCATCTACGGCTCTGCCCGTCTCAAACCCGATACGCCGCACTACAAACTCGCGGTGCAGATCGCGCGCAAGCTGTCGGACGCAGGCTTCGCGGTGATCTCGGGCGGCGGCCCCGGCATCATGGAAGCCGCGAACAAGGGCGCGCATGCAGGCAAGGCGCCGTCGGTCGGCCTCAATATCGAGCTGCCGCACGAGCAGGCCGGCAACCACTACCAGGACATCTCGCTGCGCTTCCGCCACTTCTTCACGCGCAAGGTCACGTTCGTGAAGAACTCCGACGCGGTGATCGTGATGCCGGGCGGCTTCGGCACGCTTGACGAGCTGTCCGAAGTGCTCACGCTGATCCAGACGAAGAAATCGCGCCTCGTGCCGATCATCCTCGTCGGCAGTACGTTCTGGCAGGGACTGCTGCAGTGGTTCCGCGACCAGCTGATCCCGATGGGCCTCATCAATCCGGAAGACATGGACCTGATGAAGGTGATCGACGAACCCGATCAGGTGCTCGACGCGGTGCTCGCGTTCTACGAGGACAGCGGCGAGGAAGAAGGCGAGGAAGAGCATCCGCCGCGTCCGGAAGAAGACCGGATGTTCTACCTGTAAATTGCGCGGCCCGGACTCCGCCCGCGCGGGTGCCGGGCATGCGGCGGCCCGTTGCGGGCCGCGCGTCCCGCGCGCGCAACCCGCACGCCGCCGGCCGCGCGGCATTTTGTAACGACACGTTATCGCCACGTTTTGGCGACCGGTTTGAAAACGTCAAATCCGGCCGCCGTTCCGCACATGCTGCACCACGGCAAATGCCGCGGCGCGGCGCGGCACTGTCAAATCGGCGCGCCCGATATGCGCCTGCGCCGCCACGGCCCGATCAATCCGCCGTAACAAAACCCGTTCGCCTTCCCGCCTGCATGACGGCACACTGCGATCCAACGGTGCCGCGTCATGGTACGGAACAGGCTCTCAGCCTCGCATGCTCCGCTTCGTCGCACCGCGCTTCCACACCACACGGGAAAACAACATGAAACGCTCACTGATCGCCCTTGCATTCGCCAGCGTCGGCCTCTCGCTGTCGGGCCTCGCCCACGCCGTGAACGTCGACGTGAACATCGGCACGCCCGCGCCGGTCGTCGTCGCGCCGGCGCCCGTCGTGGTCGCGCCTGCCCCCGCGGTCATCGTCGGCTGGCACGGCGACCGCTACTGGGACGGCCGCCGCTACTGGGAACGCCGCGAGTGGGACGAACACCAGCGTCACCACGGTCATGACGGCTATCACTGCCCGCCGGGACACGCGAAGAAGGGTGAGTGCTGAGCGACTGACGTCCGGGCGATCGCGCCCGGAGTCTCAATGAAAAGGCCGCCCGCGAACGCTGGTTCGCGGGCGGCCTTTGTCGTTGCGGGGACAGCGCGGCGTGCCTGCCGTTACTGGAACGCCACTTCCGCGAAGCTCCGCAGCTTCCGGCTATGCAGCTTGTCGAGCCCGTTGGTCCGCAGGATCTCCATCGCCTTCACGCCGATCTGCAGATGCTGATCGACCTGCGCGCGATAGAACTGGTCGGCCATCCCGGGCAGCTTCAGCTCGCCGTGCAGCGGCTTGTCCGACACGCACAGCAGCGTGCCGTACGGCACGCGGAAGCGGAAGCCATTTGCGGCGATCGTCGCGCTTTCCATGTCGAGCGCGATCGCGCGGCTTTGCGACAGCCGCTGCACGGGCTCGCGGTGATCGCGCAGCTCCCAGTTGCGGTTGTCGACGCTCGCGACCGTGCCGGTCCGCATCACACGCTTCAGCTCCGCGCCGTCGAGCCGCGTGACGTCCGCGACCCCGCGCTCGAGCGCGAGCTGCACTTCGGCGAGCGCCGGGATCGGCACCCACAGCGGCAGGTCGGCGTCGAGCACGTGATCCTCGCGCACATAGCCATGGGCGAGCACGTAGTCGCCGAGGCGCTGCGTGTTGCGCAGGCCCGCGCAGTGGCCGAGCATCACCCATGCATGCGGCCGCAGCACCGCGATGTGGTCGGTGATCGTCTTCGCGTTCGACGGACCGACACCGATGTTGATCATCGTGATCCCGCTGCCGTCCGCGCGCTTCAGGTGGTACGCAGGCATCTGCGGCAGGCGCGGCGGCGCCGAGCCTTCCGACGGCTCGCCACCGAGGTTCTCGTTGTACGTGACGACGTCGCCCGGCTCGACGAACGCGCTGTACTCGCTGCGGTACGCGCGCACGTCGGGATCGTCGCTCTCCGTCATCATCGTGCGGCCGAGCTTCACGAACTCGTCGATATAGAACTGGTAGTTCGTATAGAGCACGTAGTTCTGGAAATGCGTCGGCGACGTCGCGGTGTAGTGGCGCAGCCGGTGCAGCGAGAAGTCGACCCGCGCGGCCGTGAACAGCGCGAGCGGGTGCGGCTCGCCCGGCGCCGGCTCGAACGTGCCGTTGACGATGCGGTCGTCGAGATACGACAGGTCGGGCGTATCGAACACGTCGCGCATCGCGAGCAGGCTGTCGCGGTCGAGCTCGCCTTCCAGATGGATGCCTTCCGGGAACGCGAAGTGGATCGGAATCGGCTGCGACGACACGCCGACCTCGATCTTCACCTGGTGGTTCTTCGCCAGCAGCCGAAGCTGCTCGCGATAGTAGTTCGCGAAGAGGTCGGGCCGGGTCACCGTCGTCTCGAACACGCCGGGGCCGGCGACGAAACCGTACGAACGGCGCGAATCGACGTGCGTGTTGACTTCCGTGCGGACCCGCACAAACGGATAGCACGCGCGTACGTGCTCGGTGATCGGTTCGTGGCGCCGGTAGCGCGCGAACGCGTCGCGCAGGAAGCCGGCGTTGGCCTCGTAGATGGCGGACAGCCGCGCGACGGCGGCGATCGGGTCGTCGAATCCTTCGACCGGCGGATTTTCCGGGGTCAGCATCCGGTGTCTGCGGCTCAAATCGTTCTTCATTTTCATCACCTCGTCTGATCAGCCGACATTACCACGGAACCTTGTCAAGCTGCCTGTCGCCCCCCGCAAGCAAGCGGCCGGAAAGCGGCCGGACGACGCGCAGTATTTGCTAAAATTGAACGGTTAATTGGGAGAGTCACAATGAAGCCGCTCATTCTCGTCGCCGCCGCCGCCGCATTCGCCGTCGCCAGCGTCGCCCATGCCGCCGGCGGCACGCCGAGCGCCGACGCGCAGGCCAAGGCCGAAGCCAACGAGGCCGCCGGTCTGCCGGATCTCAGGAAGATCAACCGGCCCGGCGCCGAAGTCTCGTCCAAGGTCGATTTCAGCGATATCCGTCGCACCCCGAGTTTTCATACGGTCAGCAAGAACGGCACCGAAGTCACCGAGTACCGCGATCGCGGCAAGCCGGTCGAGATCGACGTGAAGTCGAACTTCGGCACCCGCTACCAGATGAGCGCGTCGCCGGACACGTCGCCGAAGCCGCATGACGCGGGCGTCCCGATCACGCGCCTGCCGTCGGTCAACCTGCGCTACTGACCCATCGCCCGCGCCGCGCCGGCCACGGCCGCGGCGCGCCGGCTCTTCCCGCATCCCTTTTTCGCGATGCACGCGACGCGCGTGCCCGCCAACCTGACCTGACGCTTCCCGCATGGCCGTTTTCACCGCTGTTTCCGACTCCGATCTCGCGCACTGGATGCGCCACTACGCGCTGGGCGACGTCGTCGCATTCCGCGGCATTCCGTCCGGCATCGAGAACAGCAACTTCTTCCTGACGACGACGCGTGGCGAATACGTCCTCACGATCTTCGAAAAGCTGACGGCCGAGCAACTGCCGTTCTATCTCGACCTGATGCGCCACCTCGCCGCGCACGGCGTGCCCGTGCCGGACCCGATTCCGCGCGACGACGGCGCACTGTTCGGTGAGCTGCACGGCAAGCCGGCCGCCATCGTCACGAAGCTCGACGGCGCGGCCGAACTCGCCCCCGGCATCGAGCACTGCATCGAGGTCGGGCAGATGCTCGCGCGCATGCACCTCGCCGGCCGCGACTATCCGCGTAACCAGCCGAACCTGCGCAGCCTGCCGTGGTGGCAGGAGAACGTGCCGGCCATCGCGCCGTTCGTGACGGCCGAGCAGCTCGCGCTGCTCGAAGGCGAACTCGCGCATCAGGCGCACTTCTTCGGGTCCGCCGACTACGCGGCGCTGCCGGGCGGGCCTTGCCACTGCGACCTGTTCCGCGACAACGCGCTGTTCGCGCACGCAGCGCCCGGCACGGGCCACCGCGTGCGGCTCGGCGGCTTCTTCGATTTCTATTTCGCGGGCTGCGACAAGTGGCTGTTCGACGTCGCGGTGACCGTCAACGACTGGTGCGTCGACCTCGCGACGGGCGTGCTCGACCCCGCGCGCGCCGATGCGCTGCTGCGCGCCTACCAGACCGTCCGTCCGTTCACCGCCGAAGAGCGGCGTCACTGGAGCGACATGCTGCGCGCCGGCGCGTACCGGTTCTGGGTATCGCGCCTGTACGACTTCTACCTGCCCCGTGCAGCCGAAATGCTGAAGCCGCACGATCCCGGCCATTTCGAACGCATCCTGCGTGAGCGTATCGCGCATACGCCCGCGCTTCCCGAGACCCAAACCGCATGCAACTGATCGAAGTGCCCGCAAAGACGGGCTATGTCTGGTTCCGACAGGGCATCTGGCTGTTCCGCCGGAACCCGCTCGCGTTCATCACGCTGTTCTTCACGTACCTGCTGGCGATCACGCTGGTGTCGATGGTGCCGGTGATCGGCGCGGCGCTGCCGCTGCTGTTCATCCCGGGCATCGCGGTCGGCTTCATGGCCGCGTGCCGCGATACGATCGCCGGCAAGCCGGTGATGCCGACGATTCTCGTCGACGGGTTCCGCTCGTACGGCCACGTCACGACCCAGCGGCTGCTCGTGCTCGGCGTGATCTACGTGGTGTCGATGGTGATCGTGTTCGCGGCGTCGTCGGTGATCGACGGGGGCGCGCTGTTCCACGCAATGATGGGCGCGACGACCGATACGAGCCCGACGCCGGAAACGCTCGCCGCGCAGGGCACGCTCGGCGCGCTGCTGTTCGCGACCCTGCTCTACGTGCCGGTCTCGATGCTGTTCTGGTTCGCGCCGGTGCTCACCGCGTGGCACGACATTCCGCCCGCGAAGGCGCTGTTCTTCAGCATCGTCAGCTGCTGGCGCAACCGCGGCGCGTTCACCGTGTACGGCCTGCTCTGGTTCGGCGTCGCGCTCGGCACGTCGCTCGTGCTGTCGCTGCTGCTGCAGGCGCTCGGCGCCGGCGCCTATGCGCTGACGATCATGATGCCGGTGACGATCATCATCGTCACGATGCTGTATTGCTCGTTCTACGCGACTTATCGCGGCTGCTTCGGCGTGCAGGAACCGGACGCGCCAACGAAGCCTTCGTCGGGCCGCTGATCCGTACCGGCCGGCGCACGCCGCCGGCCGCACCTCGCCGGCCGCCTCTTGGCCGGCTGTCTGGGCCGGCCTCCTCTTGGCCGGCTGCCTCTGTTCAAGCGAATCGTTTGCGCGCAAAATCATTTGCATGCAAATTGTTTGCGCCAACAGCGCGCACCTCGAATCATGGATCGCCTGCCCACCGTGCCCCAGACGCTCGACGAGCAATTATGCTTCGCGCTCTACTCGACTTCGCACGCGATGACGAAAGCGTACAAGCCGCTGCTCGAAAAGCTGTCCCTGACCTATCCCCAATATCTCGCGATGCTCGTGCTGTGGGAACGCGACGACATCGCCGTCAAGGACATCGCCGCGCGGCTCGATCTCGACCCGGCCACGGTCACGCCGCTGATGAAGCGGCTGGAAGCGCTCGGCTACGTCGAGCGGGTGCGCAGCGCAGCAGACGAGCGCGTCGTGAACGTGCGCCTGACCGCGGATGGGCGCAAGCTGAAGGACAAGGCGCGCTCGGTGCCCGCCGACCTGTTCTGCGCAATGCGCCAGACGCCGGAGTTCCTGATCCGGCTGCGCACGGACCTGAAGCAGCTACGCGACGCTCTGTCGGTCGACGACGACCGCTGACCGTCCGACTTGCCCGGCCGGCCCCGGGCAATTTTTTAAAAATTTACTTTGCGCACTAATGATTTGTGTTCTATATTTTGTCCGTGGCCGGCGGCATTCCGCCCGACCGGACCTCTTCCCATCTTTCCGACAGGAGCTGCACCATGAACATTCTGTACAAGACGAGCGCAACGAGCACGGGCGGTCGCGACGGTCGCGCAGTATCCGCAGACAACAAGCTGGAAGTGAAGCTCGCAGCGCCGCGCGAACTGGGCGGCACCGGCGCGGAAGGCACGAATCCGGAGCAACTGTTTGCTGCGGGTTACTCGGCGTGCTTCCTGAGCGCGATGAAATTCGTCGCCGGCCAGAGCAAGCAGGCGATCCCGGCCGATACGCAGGTCACGGCCGAAGTCGGCATCGGTCCGAACGACGCGGGCGGCTTCGCGCTCGACGTCGAACTGCGCGTGTCGCTGCCGGGCCTCGACAAGGATGCCGCGCAAGCCCTCGTCGAGAAGGCGCACCAAGTGTGTCCGTACTCGAACGCAACCCGCAACAACGTTGCGGTGCGGCTGACGGTCATCTGAGGACCGACTGGCACCCGCGCGCCAAAATGCAAAAAGGGCGGGTGCGGCTTCATGCCGCACCCGCCCTTTCTTATGCGAAATGCCCGATCGGTCGGCGGGTTGCGCCCCGCCCGACGTCGCTCAGCGCGCGCTCATCCAGGACGAACGGCCCATGCCTTCGCGATCGAGCTTGCGCATACGGAATTCGAGCTCGTACAGGTCGGTCGCGCCCGCCAGGTAAGCATCGGCACGCTCTTTCGCGGCCTGTTCGGCGTTCTTGGTCAGCATCAGGAAGAGGTGGCTCAGCAGGTACATGATCGATCTCGCAAATCTAAGGGTTTTCGACTAGGTGTTTTCCCTCATTATAGGGAAAACCCTTAAACCTTGCCAGCGCCGATCAGACCGTGCGTCGCTCTGCCGCCACAGCGCGACGATGCGCTCCGAAAAAGGACCAGATCATTGCGCTCGCATCCGGGCCGAGCGCCGAGTGGAAAGGGATCGCTTCGTCGCCGCCCGCCCACGCGTGGTCGAGCCCCTTGACGTGGCAGAGGCGGACGATCGATTCGCCATCGCGGCGGTAATCGCAGATCTGCGCGCCCCCATCGCGCGTCTCGACACGCTCGCCGCCGCGCAGCGCGCCGCGGCTGTCCGCCATCCCGTTCAGGCGCAGGAACTGGACGGCGAGCTGGTCCGCATTCTTCGGCGCGACGACGTGATCACCGTCGCCATGCACGATCAGCGTGGGCATGCCGGGATACGCGTCGGCGCCGATCAACGCGTCGACGGCCGCGGCAGGGTTCTGCCGCAAGCCGCGCCGCATCACGTCCATCGCGGTGATGCCCGAATGGGCTTCGCCGAGTGCTGGCCCCGAGTGCAGCGCGACCGCCGCGAAGCGGTCCGGGAAATGCAGCGCGAGCAGCGACGCGAGGCCCGCACCGGCCGACAATCCTGCGACATAGACGCGCGACGCGTCGAAACCATGGTCGTCGACCAGTGCATCGACGAGCGACGCGACCGCGTGCGCCTCGCCACGGCCGGCGCGCTCGGTGTCTTCGTACCAGTGCCAGCAGCCATGCGCGTGCGCACGCATCGACTGTTCCGGGTACAGCACCGCGAATCCATGCTGGTCGGCCAGCAGGTTCATCCGGGTGCCCTGCACGAATTCGTCGACGGTCTGTGTGCAGCCATGCAGCATCACGACGAGCGGCATCCTCGTACGCCGGCGACCGGGCGGCACGTACAGGCCATAGGACAGATGCTGGACCAGGCGGCCGATCGCGGGCGCCATCGGATGTTCGCCGCGCGTCCACTCGCCGCCCGCCCACGCGGCCGCGCGCGGCCGCACCCGCGACTCGCGCACCGGTGACGGTGACAGATCGGCTGCGGCAGCAGCAGGCGACGCGGCGACAGCGTCGATCACATCGTGCGTCATGCGCTTGACGTCGCGCGCCGCGCGTTTGGCCGAAGGGGACAGCATGCGTTTCATGCCGCCCACCCACATTTTCGTCAGACTTTTGGTCATCTATCGGGCTCGCAGTCAGAAATTGGGGACGCCTCAAATGACGTATCGTTCGAGTTTGTGCAATGCACAATAACATCGTTTATGGGATTTTTCCTGCTCGCGGATAGTTCCCGTCGGCGCAAAAAACGGGGCTCATGCGCCCACGCGGCTATACTGGTGTTTCGCCGCTTGTATCCGTTGTAGTCGCTGTGACCGGCTCGCGCGTTGATTAAGCATTCCGTCCCGCCCCTGCTTGCTCTCCTCTCCGATGTTCGACCTGCCGTCTCACCTGTGGATCTCGATCACCGCGTTCGGTGGTGCTGGCCTGACGCTGCCGCTTGCCGTCACGATCGCCGTCTGGCTCGCGCTCGGCTATTCGTGGCAGCGCGCTGCAGCATGGCTCGCCGTGCTGACGGCCGCGATCGGCGTCGTCGCGCTGACGAAGATTGCGTTCCTCGGCTGGGGCATCGGCATCCGCGCATGGGATTTCACCGGGTTCAGCGGCCACGCGATGCTGTCCACGTCGGTTTACCCCGTCGTGATGTTCCTGATGCTGATCCGTACACGCACGCCGGTGCGGCTGCTCGGGATCGCGTTCGGGCTCGCCGCGGGCGTCGCGGTCGGGGTGTCGCGCGTTGCCCTCGCCGCGCATTCGCCGTCCGAATCGATCACCGGCTGCATCGTCGGCGCCCTCGCCGCGCTGGTGTTCATCTACGGCTCGTGGCGCGCCGTACCGCATCGCTGGTCGGTGCCGGCAGTCGTCGTGAGCCTCGCGCTCGTGACGGTCGCGCTGCACGGAATCACCGTTCCGTCGCACCGCTGGGTGACCAAGGTCGCGCTGCAGCTGTCCGGCCACGAACGGCCGTTCGTGCGGGCGCGCTGGAAGGCCAACCCGAACTACCATCCGGCGTCGCAGCCGTCGTCGCTGCAGCGCACCGATTCGCAGGCTCACCAGCTGCACGCGTAGGCACCGCCAGCACCGTCGCGCGTGCCGCGCCGCCAGCCCGCACATCTCACCCCACGCCGTCTGCCGCTCATGCCCGCCGTCGCATGAGCAATATGCGAACCGTTATAACCCGCCCTATATTACGATTACGGTTTCCTTCATTCGAACGAAAACCACCATGCGCTCATCCGTCCGTCCGCTTCGCCGCACTCTGCTCCGCCTGCTGCCGCTCGCCACGCTCGCGGCCGGGATCGCGTTCACCGCGCCCGCCCGCGCCGCCGACGAGCTGGTCGTGTCGGCCGCCGCGAGCCTGACGAATGCGTTCAAGGCCGTCGGCGACGCGTACGAGAAGCAGCACCCGGGCACCAAGGTGCTGTTCAACTTCGGCGCATCGGACGTGCTGATGCAGCAGATCGCGAAGGGCGCGCCAGCCGACGTGTTCGCGTCGGCCGACCAGAAGGCGATGGACCGCGCGGTCGACGAGAAGGTGATCGTGCCCGGCACGCGGCGCGACTTCGCCGCGAACTCGCTCGTGCTGATCGTGCCGGCGGACAGCCAGGCGGCCGCGCTGACGTCGCTGCGCGACCTGACCGCGCCGGGTGTGAAGCGGATCGCGTACGGCGATCCGGCCTCCGTGCCGGTCGGCCGCTACACCGAGGGTGCGCTGCGCGCGGCGGGCGTCTGGGATGCGATCAGCGCGAAGGGCGTGCTGGCCGCCAACGTGCGCCAGAGCCTCGACTACGTCGCTCGCGGCGAAGTCGACGCCGGCTTCGTGTTCGGTACCGATGCGGCGATCATGCCCGGGCGCGTGAAAGTCGCGCTGACCGTGCCGACGCAGACCGCGATCACCTATCCGATCGCGGTGGTCAAGGACAGCCAGCATGCCGCGCAGGCGCAGTCGTTCGTCGATTTCGTCACGTCGCCGCAAGGCCAGTCGGTGCTCGCGAAATTCGGCTTCAAGCCCGCCGCCGCCAAGTGAGTCGCCTGACATGCATGACGCCTGGGTTCCGCTGCTGCTGTCGTTGAAGGTTGCCGGCTGGGCGACCGCGCTCGACATCGTGCTCGGCGTCGCCGCGGGGTTCGCGCTCGCGCGCTGGCGTTCGCCCGCACGCGACGTGATCGATTCGCTGCTGACGCTGCCGCTCGTGCTGCCGCCGACCGTGCTCGGCTATTACCTGCTCGTGCTGCTCGGCCGGCGCGGCGTGTTCGGCGAATGGCTCGACCGGTACGGAATCCAGCTCGTGTTCACATGGCAGGGCGCGGTCATCGCGTCGATGGTCGTCGCATTCCCGCTGATCCTGAAATCCGCACGGGCCGCGTTCGAAGGCGTCGATCCGCAGCTCGAGCGCGCCGCGCGCACGCTCGGCCTCGGCGAGGTCGCGGTGTTCTTCCGCGTGACGATGCCGCTCGCCGCGCGCGGCATCCTGGCCGGCGCGCTGCTCGCGTTCGCGCGGGCGCTCGGCGAATTCGGCGCGACGCTGATGATCGCGGGCAACCTGCCCGGCCGCACGCAGACGCTGTCGGTCGCCGTGTATGCGGCCGTGCAGGCCGGCGAAGACGGCACCGCCAACTTCCTCGTGCTGGTGACGTCGGTCACCTGCGTGATCGTGCTGCTCGCGGCGGGCCGCCTGGTGCCGTCGCGCGCGCTGACGGGGGCACGCTGAGATGAAACGTCTCCCACGCTCGCGTTGCTCGCTGCTCCCCGAGGGGACGGCCCTGCGGAGGCTGGCATGAGCCTCACCGTCGACATCCGCAAGACATACGCGACCGCCGAGCGCCATTTCGCGCTCGACGTATCGTTCACCGCGACGACGCAGCGCGTCGTGCTGTTCGGCCCGTCGGGCGCCGGCAAGAGCCTGACGCTGCAGGCAATCGCAGGGCTGCTCGCGCCCGATGCCGGCACGATCTTGCTGAATGGCGAACCGCTGTTCGACGCGGCGCGCCGCATCGACGTCCCGACCCGCGACCGCCGCGTCGCGTACCTGTTCCAGGACTACGCGCTGTTCCCGCACCTGAACGTGCGCCAGAACATCGCGTTCGGGCTGACGCCCGGCTGGCGCAATCCGCATGCGAAGGCACTACCGCCGGAAGTCGCGTACTGGCTGCGCGCGTTCGAGCTGGAGGCGCTCGCCGGCCACTACCCGGCGCAGTTGTCCGGCGGGCAGAGGCAGCGCGTCGCGCTTGCCCGCGCGCTCATCGCGCAGCCGCGCATCCTGCTGCTCGACGAGCCGTTCGCGGCGCTCGACGGCGCGATGCGCCAGCGGATGCGCCACGAGCTCGCCGAGCTGCAGGCGCGGCTCGACATCCCGATGGTGCTGATCACGCACGACCCGGACGACGTCGCCGCGTTCGGCGACCAGGTCGTCCATGTGAGCGAAGGACGCGTGCAGATGGACGCACCGCACGCCGTGTGGCCGAGCCGCGCCGCCTGACGGTGCGCGCGGAACGCGAGGTACGCGGATCACGCGGCCGCCGGCGTCACCCCGTCACCGCGAGAATCACGCTCGAAGCCTTGAACAGTGCGATCGCCCGCTGACCGGCGGCGAGCCCCAATGCGTCGACGCTGTCGTTCGTGACGATCGCGGCCAGCGTCCCGCCGCCATCGAGCGCAAGCGCCACTTCGCTGTTCACCGCACCGCCCTTTACGGCTTCGACCGTGCCGTGCAGCTGGTTGCGCGCGGACAGCTTCAGCGCCGGCCCGCCGTCGTCGACCGCAAGCACCACCCACGACGCCTTCACGAGCGCGCACGTGTCCGCGCCCACCTGCAGCCCGAGCGCGTCGGCGCTTTCATGCGTCAGCACGGCGACGATCGTCTGGCCGCCCGGCAGTGCCAGCGAAACCTCGTCGTTGACCGCGCCGCGCCGGATCGATGCAACCTTGCCGAACAGCTGGTTGCGCGCACTGGTTTTCATGCCGATTCTCCCGATCAGCGCCCAGTCGACGTCGAAGCCGGACACGGCCGCGCTTGCCGCCTCGATGAAACGGCGATGCTCTCGCTCGATCGTGCGGAAGGCGGCAATCAGCGACGTCGCGCGCGGCGTCAGCACGGTGCCGCCGCCGCCCTTGCCGCCGATTGAGCGCAGCACCAGCGGCTCGCCGGCGAGGTTGTTCATCGTGTCGATCGCTTCCCACGCGGCCTTGTAGCTGATGCCGACCGCCTTCGCGGCGCGCGTGATCGAGCCGGTCTCGCCGATCGCCGCCAGCAGCGCGATGCGCGCCGCGCCGCCGAGCGTCTGCGCGCCGGCGCGCAACCACAGTTCGCCGCCCAGTTCGAGCGGCTCGGAGGATACGGGCGACACGGGCGAGTTCGGATCGGTGCTCATCTTTCTGCAGGCAACAAGCGGGATGCCATCATGGTCAGCGTAGTCAGTGCACTCGGTCAGCCAGATCAGCCGGCAAGCTTCGGGGGACGCAGGCTCGCGAGCAGCGCCTCGGCATCGCGCACCGCGCGCTGCTCGAGCGCCGCGCCGTAGCCGCGCACGAAGCCGAGCTGGTACGGCGGCGCCGCCAGTTGCTCGAGATGATGCAGCGCAACCACCGTGTCGTTCGCTTCGCCGAGCACGCCCTGCACGCGCGCGAGCGTCTTGACCGTGTCGGTGCGCGTGCGGCGCGACGCCAGCGACGCGAAAAACTCGAGCGCGTAGCGCAGCCGCTTCGCATCGATCCGGACCTGATGGCGCGCGGCCGTGTCGAGCGTCTCAAGCGACGGCGAACCGTACAGATGGCCGAACAGGCGGCGCACGCGCTTCGCGACGTGCCGCTTCAGCGACAGCGTGGCGTCGTCGCCGACGGGCGGCAGCGCGAACGCGCTCAGCCACTCGAGCCAGCCGAGCGTGAGCCGCGCGTAGCGCGCCGAGTGCAGCGCCTGCCGCAGCTCGACGCGCGCGGCCGCGCTCTGCGCGCGCGCGGCGTCGAGCGTGCCCGCCCACTCCGCGTTGCCGCCGTCGGCGGAAATCAGCGCGGGCAGGCTCTCCGTCGAAAACACGTCCCAGTCGCGCACGGTGCCGAGTACCGACGCGAGCCAGCGCAGGTCGGTCGCAAAGGTGTCCTTCCAGCGGCCGTTCGCGTAGTGCGGGAAGAAGCGCATCAGCGTTCGCAGGCGGCGCAGCGCGACACGCATCTGGTGGACGAATTCGGGATCGTCGCGGTCGAGCACGCCGCCTTCGTTGCCGAGCCATTGAGCGGCGATGTCGGCGGACAGCGCGAACAGCGCGGCGCGCTGCGTGCGAACGCCGGTCAGATCGACGAGCTGGGCCTTCACCGGCGCGTCGGCTGCCAGCGCGCCCGCGCACGCGCGGTCGATCACGCTCGCCAGTTGCACGAACGCGGGCCATGCGCCGCTCAGTTCGCGCGCAGCGGCAAACAGCGCGTGCAGCGCGGCCGTGCGTGCGTCGAGCGTCTCCCAGTCCGGCGCCGCGAGGCGCAATTCGCAGTAACGGCGCGGCGGGCCGTCGCCATCATGAATCGACACGTCGTCGAGCGTCATCTCGACCACGATGCCGCTGTCGTCGGCCCAGCGTCCGCGCCGGCGCTCGCTGACGAGCCGCAGATGCCCGGCGCCGGCCGGCGCCGCGGAATCGGCCTCGCTGGGCGGCGGCTCCGCAACAGAGGATTCCAGTGCAACGTCGGCGTCCTGCGCCGTGGCCGCTTCTGCCGCCCCGGGCGCACCGGCTGTCGCGGACGCCTCGGCCTCGACAGGCAATTCAGCCGGCGCCGCCGGCTCCGTCTCACGCGCGGCGATGACGATCCCCGCATGCTCCGCGTCGAAGATCTCGCGAAGCATGACGCCGGGCGCGAACGTCCGCGTGCGCGACGCGACGACGCGTCGCCCGGTCGCGGTCGATTCGACCCACGTCCACCAGTTCGCGCCGGGACTCGGCTCGGCCTCGACGATCTCGCACGGTTCGATCGTCACGCGTTCGTGGCCGCGGCGCATCCGGACCTGCGGGCAGATGCGCCACGCGCGGCCCAGTTCGGCGCCGAAGTCGCGTTGCGCGCCCCGCGCCCGGCCCGAGGCCGGCCAACCTTCCAACGACATGTACAGCACGATTTCCAGCACACGCGACATGGAGGCTCCTGCGTATGAAGAATCGCCGGCGTCTCCTCGTCGCCGGCCCTGCCTGTAATACTAGTGCCATAGTACACGGCACAAGGACCTCCCGGCGACGAGCGTGCAATCGTGGTGTTGCCGCCGATCAGAGGACGTACTGCGCGATGCCGTTGCCGAACGACCAGTCCTCCTTCAGCACCTCGACAAGGCTGATGAACACGTCCTGCCGCCGCACGCCGGGCTGCTCGGCGAGGTTGTCGGCGATGGTCCGGTACAGCGCCTGTTTCTGCTCCAGCGTGCGCGTGTTGTTCGCGGTGATCTGGATCATCACGAGATCGTCGCTGCGTTCGATGTCGAGGTAATGGCGGCCGAACACGAAGTTCTCTTTCGCGTGCTCGGTCACGACCATGAAGATGTCGTCCTCGGGCACGTTGAACGTGCGCATCAGCGCGCGATGCACGCCGTCGACGAGCGCCGCGCGATATTCGGCCGGCTTGCCTTCGCGCACTGCGATACGGGTGAATGGCATGGTGGTTCTCCTGACGGTGACGTTGAAGGATCGAAACGCGAAGTCAGGTTAAGGGCATCGAACTATAATGAACAGTCATCGATGCATATTTCATTCATTTACATTGAAAATGAAAGTCCTCGACCTCGACGCGGTACGCGCGTTCGTGCTGGTGGCCGATCTCGCGAGCTTCACGCGCGCCGCCGACGCGCTTGGCACCACCCAATCGGCCGTCAGCCTGAAGCTGAAGCGGCTCGAAGCGCATCTCGGCAAACCGCTGCTCGCGCGCACGCCGCGCGTCGTGAAACTCGCGCCCGACGGCGAAACCTTCCTGCCAGCCGCCCGCGCGCTGCTGGACGCGCATGACCAGGCGCTCGGCGCGATCGCGGCCGGCGCGCGGCGCCTGTCGCTCGGCGTCAGCGAGCACGTCGCGGTGCCGGACCTCCCCGCCGTGCTCACGAGCCTGCACCGGCAGGACCCGGGCCTGTCGCTCGAGATGCATCTCGGGATGTCCGCGAACCTGCTCGCGCGCTTCGACGAACGCCGGCTCGACGCGGCGATCGTGCGCCACGAGCCCGGCGAAGACCCGCCGCGCGACGACGGCACGCTGCTGTTCACCGAGCCGCTCGCGTGGCTCGCCGCGCCCGACTGGGCGCCGCGCGCGGGCGAAGCACTGCCGCTCGCGGTGCTGGCCGGCCCGTGCGGCGTGCGCGCGGCCGCGCTGCGCGCGCTCGACCACGCGGGGCTGCCATGGTGCGAGCGCTTCACGGGCGGCGGCGTCGCCGCAGTCACAGCCGCCGCCGCCGCGGGGCTCGCCGTGTGTCCGCTCGCCCGCCGCGTCGCGCCGCGCACGCTCGTCGACGTCGGCGCGAAGTTCGGCCTGCCGCCGCTGCCGCGCTCGCAGGTGGTGCTGTACTCGCGGGTGCGCGACGCGCGTTCGGCGGCGTCGCTTCGAAGGTTTGCCGACAGCCTTGCAATATCGGCGTAAGACGGCGTTGCAATGTCGGCGTAAACTAGCGGGTTTCGTCAGTCCTCCGCCTTACGAACCGTCATGAAGCCAACCGCCCGCAAGCACCTCCGCGCCAACCTGCTGATGCTCGCCGCCGCCGCGATCTGGGGATCCGCGTTCGTCGCGCAGCGGCTGAGTCTCGACGTGATCGGGCCGTTCCTGTTCACCGGGCTGCGGTTCCTGCTCGGCGCGCTCGTGCTGATCCCGTTGCTGCGCCTGAATCCGGCGTCGCGCGCGCAGGTCGCGGCGATCCGCCGGACGCCCTCGCTGCTGCTGCCGGGCCTCGCGCTCGGCGCGCTGCTCGCGGTGTCGATCTCGCTGCAGCAGATCGGCCTGCAGTACACGCGGATCGCGAACGCGGGCTTCATCAGCTCGCTGTACGTCGTGATCGTGCCACTGATGGGCGTGTTCGCGCGGCATCGGATTGGCGCCGGCACGTGGTTCGGTGCGCTGCTCGCGGCGATCGGGCTGTATTTCCTGAGCATCGACGAGCATTTCTCGATCCTCTATGGCGACTGGTTCCAGCTCGCCGGCGCGGTGATCATCGCCGCGCACGTGATGGCGGTCGGCCACCTCGCGCGGCGTCACGACCCGCTCGTGCTCGCGTTCCTGCAGTTCACGGTCTGCGGCACGCTGTGCCTCGCGGTCGGCGTCGCCGTCGAACCGTTCAGCGCCACGATGCTGCGCGGCGCGCTGCCGACGCTGCTGTACGGCGGGCTGCTGTCGGTCGGCGTCGGCTACACGCTGCAGGTCGTCGCGCAGCGCGACGCGGCGCCCGCGCACGCGGCGGTGATCTTCAGCATGGAAGGGGTGTTCGCCGCGATCGCGGGCTGGGCGGCGCTCGGCGAGACGCTGACGACGCGCGCACTGCTCGGCTGCGCGCTGATGCTCGCGGGCCTGCTCGCGTGCCAGCTGCTGCCGAACGGCGACACACGGAAACAGGACGAGGACGCACTGGCGGCGTGACGCGCACGGTCCCATCCCTATAATGGCGGTTCGCGTTTCACCCGCGTTCAATCTTTCAACCGCTTCCGACAGGCCCGCTCCGTGACGCCCACTCCCGTCGACCCCGCCGCCGCCGACCTGCTGCGCGAACGCGCAGCCCACTATGCCGCGCAGGCGGCGCTGTTCCTGCGCGACCAGGCGCTGTCGACCGCGTCGCACGACCTGCGCAGCCCGCTCAATGCGATGCATAGCTGGGCCTATGTGCTCGAGCGCCAGCTCGCCGCCGCCGACCCGAACCTGCAGCGCGCGCTCGCCGGTATCCGCACCGGCATCGACCAGCAGGTGAAGCTGATCGACGAAGCGCTCGACGCGCCGCGCGCCGAAACCCGCACGCTCGCCGTCACGCCGCAGCGGTTCGCGCTGCGCCCGCTCGTCGACGACACGCTCGCGCTCGTCCGCTTCGCGCTCGCCGACGCGCGTCAGGTGACGCTCGACGCGGCACTGCCCGACGGCGAGCCGTCGCTGGCCGCCGACCGCGAACGCGTCGCGCAAGCGCTGTGGACCCTGCTGAGCGCGGCCGTCGAGGCCAGCGCCGCCGGCAGCCGCGTATCGTTCTCCTGTGAACGCAACGGTGCACAGCTCGTCGCTCGCGCCGCCTGCCACGTGCACGCCGCGTCGCTCGCCGACCCGGCCCTCCCCCACGTGCTCGAGCCGTTCGCGCGCCGCGAAATGCTGCGCGAGCGCGATGCGAAACGCGTCGCGTGGACGCTCGCGCTGGTCCAGCGTGTCGCGCTCGCACACGGCGGCACGTTCGCACACGACCCGTTCGCCGATGGCGCCGCGGTCGCGCTCACGCTCACGCTCACGCTCCCGTGCGAGGCGCCGGTGTAAGCATTCTGGCGCCCCGACACATTACGTTTGCCTTTCGGCCCTATACTGATGGGCCTGTCATTACCGGAGCGATTCCTTGGTTCAGATCTTCGCGCTGATCGGCGCGTTGTTCCTGGTGGCCCTCAACGGCTTTTTCGTCGCGGCCGAATTCGGCCTCGTCAAACTGCGCGCGACGCGCGTCAAGACCCTCGCCCGCAAGCACGGCTTGCGCGGCCGCATCCTCGGCATCGTGCACGGGCGCCTCGATGCGTACCTGTCCGCGTGCCAGCTCGGCATCACGCTCGCGTCGCTCGGCCTCGGCTGGATCGGCGAGCCCGCGTTCGCGCAGCTGATCGGCCCGCTGCTCGACCTGATCGGCGTGCAGTCCGAAAAGCTCGTGCACCTGATCTCGCTGGTGTTCGCGTTCTCGCTGATCTCGTTCCTGCACATCGTCGTCGGCGAACTCGCGCCGAAATCGATGGCGATCCGCCAGGCCGAGAAGGTCGGCCTGTGGGTCGCGCTGCCGCTGTATGCGTTCTACTGGGCGATGTACCCGGCGATCTGGCTGCTCAACAACAGCGCGAACGCAGTGCTGAAGCTCGCGGGCCTGTCGGCCGACCATGGCGGCGACGCGCATTACTCGACCGACGAGCTGAAGCTGATCCTGCGCGGCCGCCGCAGCACCGCCGGCAACACCGCGCAGCCGGCCCGCGGCACGTACAGCAACGATGAGTGGAACACGCTCGCGCATTCGCTCGATTTCTCGTCGATGACCGTGTCCGACCTGATGCGGCCGGCCCACGAGATGATCGGCCTGCGCCGCGACCTGCCGCTGCCGGACAACATGGAGATCGTCGCGCGGCACCGCTTCAGCCGCTACCCGCTGTTCGAGGACGCGGCGCGCGAACAGGTGAGCGGGCTGATCCACCTGAAGGACCTGCTGCTCGCGCGCCACGCGGGTGCGGCGCTCGACGACCTGTCCGACTACGTGCGCCCCGTGCAGTACGTGAAGCCCGATACCCCTGCACTCGACCTGTTCCGCCGCTTCCGCAAGGGCGCGCCGCACTTCGCGCTGGTCGGCAAGAAGGGCCAGAAGCCGATCGGCTTCCTGACGCTCGACAACCTGCTCGGCGCGCTCGTCGGCCAGATCCACGACGAGTTCCGCCAGGGCGACTCGGACTGGGCCCGTCTCGACGACGGCACGCTGATGGGCAAGGGCAGCCTGCCCGTCGTGTCGCTCGAGCAGGCGCTCGGCATCGACATCGACGAAGGGCGTGCGGAATCCGTCGGCGGCCTCGTGATCCACGCGCTGAGCGACCTGCCGACCGAAGGGCAGCGCGTGTCGTTCGACCGCTTCGACGTCGTCGTGAAGAAGATGAACGGCCCGCGCATCGTGCTGGTGCGCGTGTATCCGAAGGTCGCGAAGGAAGCCGACGAATGACGGCGCGCCGCCACCCGGCCGCGCGTCGCGGCATCGCGCGATGAACGCATCGCTGCCGCCCTGCTGCGTGATCACGCCGGAGCCCGCGTCCGCGTCGGATGCGGACTGCCGAGCGTTCCTCGACCATCTGTCGGCCGTGCTTGCGCGCGGCGAGACGCTCGTTCAACTGCGGGTGAAATCGTTCGACGACGCGGCATTCGCCCGGCTCGCGGCCGACGCGCTCGCACGCTGTCGCGCAGCCGGCGCGCGGCTGATCGTCAACGGGCGGATCGACGCGGATGCGGTAATGGCGCTCGACGGCGCCGGCTGGCACCTCGACGGCGCGGCACTGCGTGCGGCCGCGCGCCGGCCGCTGCCGGCCGCGCGGCTCGTGTCCGCCGCCTGCCATACGCTAGACGACCTGAAGCAGGCCGAACGCATCGGCGTGGATTTCGTCACGCTGTCGCCGGTGCTGCCGACGCTCAGCCACCCGGGCGCGCCGACGCTCGGCTGGGCGCAGTTCGACGCATGGGTTGCGCAGGTCGCCGCGCTGCCCGTCTACGCGCTCGGCGGCATGACGCGTGCGCACCTCGACGACGCGCGCCGCCACGGCGCGCACGGCATCGCGGGCATTCGCGGCTTCTGGTGACGCCGCCGCACCCGGCGCAACCGGCAGACGCCGGGCACGCGCTCAGGCGCGCATCCCGCGCCACGTGCCGTCGTCGATCCGGCGCACGTCGTGCGTCAGCGCATACTGGTTGACGTCGCCCGTCAGCCACGCAACGAGCGAATACGGCGGCAGCTCGCCTTCATCGACCCGGTCGCGCGCGCGTCCCGGCGTCTCGAACACCACCATCCCTTCAGGGGCGTCGAACGGCACCGCTTCCGGCGACAAGTTCAGCGCGATGCTGAGCGTCTCGCCGTCGGCAAGCCGCCATGACGCGAGCAACGCATCGGCCTCGCCCGCACCGCTCATGCGCAGCGTGTGCGCGTCCTGCGGCCGGCAGTCGGCAAGCCGCGGCGCGATCAGCTTCGCGCGCACCGCGAGCGCCGATTGCACGAAATGCGCACGTTCGACATCGCGCGCCGTTTCGTCGAAGATCAACGGAATCTGCGGCGTCAGCAACGACAGCGCGAGCGCGGCGAGGCCCGCCTCGCGATCCTGCCACGCGCCGTCGGACAGCACGAGCGACGTCAGCGGCAACGCAGCATCCGTCGCGCCGCCCTCCGTCGGCGACGCCGGCTGGAACGCGGTGCCCGCCGCCGTCAGCGCGCGTGCAAGCGTATGGATCGACTGATGCGCCGAAATCCCGTCATGCGTCGACGCGCCGCCCGTCAGCCGGTGCAGGGCCCGCTCGCCGCAGCCGTTCCATTGCGCGTCGAAGTGCGTATCGGCGAGATGCGCGGGATGCCGCTCGCTGCCGAGCACGAGGTGAATCAGCCGGTCGGACGGCGTCGCGGCCCGTACCCGGTCCGCGATCTCGCGCAGCCACGTCGTGTCGATGCGATCCGCTTCGCGCAGGCGCAGGCCGTCGCAGCGGTATTCCTCGATCCAGTAGAGCGCGTTGTCGCAGAAGAAATCGCATACTTCCGGATGGTCGAGCGCGAGCGGCGGCGCCTGCAGCGGATCGTCGCGGGTGTGGAAGAACGGCGCCGCGTAATGGCGCAGCGCATCCGTGCCGCTGCCGAAGCGCGCGTAGTCGAGCTCGAGCATGACCGCGAAACCATAGCCGTGCGCGTCGTCGATCAGCGCCTTCAGCGCGTCGGGGCCGCCATCGATCGCGAGCGGCGCGAACGGCAGGCTGTCGTGCGGCGACGCGAGCAGTTCGAGCGCGGTCACACCGAGGTGCGCAAGCTGCGGCAGGCGGCGCCGCACGCCTTCGAAGCCGCCGGCCGCAAGCGGCTGGATCGCATAGAGCGCGATGTCTTCCCACGGACGCCCGCGCCAGAATGTGTGACGCCAGGTGAACGCGCGCGGATCGACGACCTCGCTCGGGCCGTTGAGCCCTTCGGGCTGCGAACGGGAGGCCGGATCGGGAATCGACACCGTGTCGTCGAGGCGATAGCGGTAGCGCGCGCCCGTGCCGCATTCGGCGAACACCTCGAACCAGTTCGGGCCGGCCGCCATCATCGGCATGACCGTCATGCCGCTGCCGGCGTCGAGTTCGAGCTGGACCTGTGTGCAGCCGGGCGCCCATACGCGGAAATGCGTGCGCGGCGACGCGCAACTCGCGCCGCACGGCTGCGCGCCGAACGGCAGACAGTGGATATAGTGATGCGCATACGGATCGTGCGGACAATCGGACATTGTGCGCTCCTCGTGCGTGCCGGGCTGCACGGCAGCGCCGTCGACACGGCGCGGGAGGACCTGGCATGCGGGTTGCCAAGCGGGAGTGAGTGAAACAGTATGCGCCGGTTCGATGGCGACGACGCGCGCGGGTGGCGATTTTTAAATGCATACCGACCCCGGTGGGGCCCGGCAGAACGGCAGAACGGCAGAACGGCACGCATGGTAGTCCGCATACCGGGATGACCACTCGCCTTGTTGCCGACCATCCGCACGCTTACGCTCTGCCCCATCGCACGCGGACACGCCGTCCGCCACCAACCCGAGGAACCCGCCATGTCGCTTCCCACCAGCGCCGCGAAATTCGATCCGGCGCGCGCCAACGAATACGCCGAGCAATCCCGCATCGCGCTCGCCGGCTACGACGCCTGCCATGAGCTCACCGCATGCATGCTCGCGTCGACGATCGGCGCGCGCGACGCGCAGCTCCTCGTCGCGGGCGCAGGCGGCACCGGGCAGGAAATCGTCGTGTCCGCCGCGCTCGAACCGGGGTGGCGCTTCACGGCCGTCGATCCGTCGGCGCCGATGCTCGCGCTCGCGCGCGCCGGCATCGAAGCCGCAGGATTCGGCGCGCGCACGCGTTTCGTCGAAGACGGTATCGACGCGCTGCCCGACACCGCAGCGTTCGATGGCGCGACGCTGATCGGCGTGCTGCATCACCTGCCCGGCGACGCGGCGAAAGCCGCGTTGCTGCGCGCGATCGCGCAGCGCCTGAAACCCGGCGCGCCGCTCGTCGTCGCCGGCAACTACCGCCGCTATTCGGATCATCCGCGCCTGCTCGATGCATGGCAGCAGCGCTGGCGCATGAAAGGGGCGACGCCCGACGCGGTCCGCGAGAAGCTTGCGAAGATCCTGCAGGGCGCCGATCCGCCCGCGACCGAGGATGACGTGCACCGGCTGCTGCACGACGCCGGCTTCGACGCGCCGCTGCGTTTCTTCGCGAGCCTGTTCTGGGGCGCGTGGATCGCGGTGCGGCGTGCGTGACGCGCGGCGGTGACGGGCGATGGCGGGTGGCGCCGCAAGCGCGACGCACGGCGACGGGCGCCGTCGCCCGGGGCCCGGTTTCCGGACACGAATAGAGGCCCGCATCAGCGCATGGCGCTCTATGATGTCGTTCCCGCCCCTGCTCCGGCATCGCCATGCTCACCGTCCACCACCTGAACAACTCGCGTTCGCAACGCGTGCTCTGGCTGCTCGAGGAGCTCGGCGTGCCGTACGACATCGCACGCTACGAGCGCGATCCGAAGACGATGCTCGCACCGCCCGCGCTGCGCGCGATCCATCCGCTCGGCAAGTCGCCGGTCGTCACCGATGACGGGCGCACCCTCGCGGAATCCGGCGCGATCGTCGAGTACCTGATCGAGCGCTACGGCCAGGGTCGCTTCGCACCGCCGTCGGGCACGCCCGAGCGGCTCGACTACACATACTGGCTGCACTATGCGGAAGGCTCGGCAATGCCGCCGCTGCTGCTCAAGCTTGTCGCGCTGCGGATCGCCAACGCGCCGATGCCGTTCTTCGCGCGGCCGATCGCGCGCAAGATCGCGGCGTCGCTGCAATCGAGCTTCGTCGATCCGCAGATCTCGCTGCATCTCGGCTACATCGACGACACGCTGCGCCGCACGGGGTGGTTCGTCGGCGACAGCTTCAGCGCCGCGGACATCCAGATGAGCTTTCCGCTCGAAGCGGCGACCGCGCGCGGCGACGGCGGCACGTATCCGGCGATCGCGCGCTTTCTCGACACGATCCACGCGCGGCCCGCGTACCGGCGCGCGCTCGAACGCGGCGGGCCGTACGGATTGCTCAAGTGAACCGGACGGCCGGCCGTGGGGACTTCAGCTCAACAGCCCCGCCGCGACGTTGATCGACAGGCCGAGCACCGCCATGTTGAAGTAGAACGACAGAATCGACTGCGACAGCGCCGCGCGCCGCGCCGACCGGTTCGTGAGCGACACGTCGGCGGTCTGCGACGCGACCGCGATCGTGAACGAGAAGTACAGGAAATCCCAGTAGTCGGGCTCGGGCTTGCTGTCAGGGAAACGGAGCGCACGCGCGTCGGCCGGCGACGCATAGTAGAGCCGCGCGTAATGCAGCGTGAAGATCGTCGGAATCAGGAACCACGCGCCGAACAGCGTCGCGGCCGTCACCGCGTAATGGCCGAGCCCCGCGCGAAAGCCGACGCCCTTCGCCGTCGCGAGCTCGATCGCGATCGCGGCCACGCTCGCGACGGTCGCGAAGCAGATGAGCGTCAGCACGGTCGTCGCGTTCTCGTCCTCGCGAATCGCGATCTCGCGCACCTGATGGTGTTGCGCGGTCACCATGCGCACCCACATCATCACGAGATACAGCCAGATCGCGCAATCCCAGCCGACGAGCGCGCGCACGGTCGTGCGCAACTGGAAGGGCACCACCAGCGCGCACAGCACGCCGACGACGAATGCCGTCACCATGCGCGGCCGGTTGCGTAATACCTGCGGATAAAGGGTCATCTTGCGTTTCCGAAAGCGAGTGGAAGGCACCGGTCGGCTCGGGGCCGGTCCGGCTGGTACCGCCCCGATTATCGCCAATCGGGCATGTCGTGGCGATGTACGCAAGCGCCTAAGATAATAAGATGACTACCGCTCCCGCCCTCTGCCGCCATCCCGCGAACACCCTCGGCCGCGACTTCGTCGTCGGCGACCTGCATGGTTGCCTCGATACGCTGCGCGCGCTGCTGCACGACGTCCGCTTCGATCCGGACACCGACCGGCTGTTCTCGGTCGGCGATCTGGTCGACCGCGGCCCCGAATCCGAACGGGCGCTCGACCTGCTCGACCGCCCGTGGTGCCACGTCGTGCGCGGCAATCACGAGGAAGTGCTGAGCCTCGTCGCGCGCGGCAAGCTGCCGGCCGACGCGTGGCGCGGGATCGGCGGCGACTGGGGCGCCGACCTGCCGCCCGAACGGCTGCGCGCGCATGCGGCACGCGTCGAAGCGCTGCCGCTCGTGCGCGTGGTCGGCGACGGGCCCGACCGCTTCAACGTGCTGCATGCGGAATTCTTCGGCCCGGATGCCGAACTCGACACGGGCACCTATGCACCGAACGTACGCGAGCGGCTGATCTGGGGGCGCGATCTCGTGCAGGGGCTCGCCGATCCCGACCGGCAGCACGGCCTGTCGCTGACCTGCAGCGGGCATACGCCGGTACGCAAGCCGCTGCGGATCGGCGCGCAATGGTTCATCGATACCGGCGCATTCGCGCCGTCCGGGCGCCTGACGCTCGTCGAGCCGCGCACCGGGAACAGCTGGTCAGTGTCGCAAGCGGAAGCGCGCGAGCGGCATGCGGGCGACTGGCCGCTGCCGTAACGCGGAACGGCTTGCGCGAACCACGGGCGTGCGAACGCGCATTGCCGGCCGAACCCTGCGCGTCACGCAAGGACGCACGCGGGCAACCGGCGCGACCCGCCGCTACCCCACCTGATTCAGCTCGAACACCGCGTCGATTCCGGTGCCGTTCCAGTTGTACTCGAGATACGCGGCGTGATGGCAGTCGCGCAGGATCGTTGTCCTGAACGCGGCCAGGCATTCGCCGAGCGGATCGCGCACCGACGGATAGGCGACGCCCGCGCCGCCCGCATCGCGCACCGCCCGTCCGAGCGCCTGCCCCGCGCCGTAGTTCTGCGGATGCAGCAGCGCCGGATCGCGCTGCGCCCACGCGCGCACATCGGCCACGTCGCCTTGCGCGATCACCGTGTAGAGCCGCATCTGCTGGCGCATCGGCGGTTCCTTCGTCGCGGCCAGGAACAGGCTGCTGTGGTAGCGCGTCTCGGCGATCGCCGTATCGCGCGAGCGCGCGCAGTAGAACACGCCGTAGCTGCCGTCCGAGAAGCGGCTGCCCTGCGGATTCAGGTGCGTGAACGCGGCCATGATCGGCCCCCAGCCGAACCCGTAGCGGCGCTCTGCCGGCGGCACGAGATCGAGCGTGCCGACCTCGTTGCGGATGCGGTCGTTGGTCAGCGATTCGAGCGCGTACAGCGCGTCGAAATCGTCCGCCGACGCAACGCGGTCGAACAGGTTGATTGCCGGAAACCGGGTGGGGATGACGCGATAGGCGGGCGTCCAGTCGAGGGCCGTCGTGGGCCAGTTCATCAATGCGTCCGGAATGTTCACGCCCACCCGCCCCGCATTGCGTCGAGATACTGGCGAACCGCGACGAGATCGCCGACGTTGCCCGCCAGCATGCGATCCAGCGCGCGCTTGCCGCCGAACGGCGCCGCGTCGTTCGGCCGCTTGACCCACGCATCCGCGGCAGCCGGCTGCGGCAGCAGGATCTGCAGCGCCTTGTAGATGCCTAGCAGCAGCGACAGGCGCTCGAGCGTGTCGCGCGGCAGGCGCGCCGATTCGGGCGCCGCCTTCCATTTGAAGAACGTCGAACGGCCGGGCGACCCGAGCAGCACGATCTGCTCGTCGACCGTCAGGTCCCAGTCGCGTGCGATGTTGAAAAACGCGCGCAGGCCGGCCGACGACATCTGCGCGACCGAAGCCTGCGGCGGAACCGGATGCGGAACGTATGCGGGCTGTGACATGATCGTTAGTCTCAAAACGAATTTACTAACAAGATTAGTCCATTTTCGTATTTTTGCAAGGGTCGACACCCGCCCACCGATCCGCGTTCAGCGCCAGAACGATATTTTTTGTCCATTATGGACTCAATTTTTATTTTCTGCGTTAATGGCAGGGCGGACACCCCGCTCGCGAATACACCGCGACCGCCGGTCCGGCAGACACCGTGTCGTACAGAACCGGAAAGACCACGCCAAGGAGCGCACATGAAGAGACTGATTGCCGCCGTTTCGATCGCCCTGCTCGCCGCATCGGCAGGCACCGCCGCCGCAAAGGACTGGACCACGCTGCGCTTCGGCACCGACGCGAGCTACGCGCCGTTCGAGTCGAAGGCGCCCGACGGCAAGCTCGTCGGCTTCGACATCGACCTCGGCAACGAGATCTGCGCGCGCCTGAAGGCGAAGTGCGTGTGGGCGGAGAACGACTTCGACGGAATGATTCCGGCGCTGAAGGCGAAGAAGTTCGACGCGGTGCTGTCGTCGATGTCGATCACCGCCCAGCGCGCGGAGCAGATCGGGTTCACGACGAAGATCTACAACCAGCCGACGCGTCTCGTCGTGAAGAAGGGCTCGCCGCTGCTGCCGACGCCCGAATCGCTGAAGGGCAAGTCGGTCGGCGTCGAACAGGGCACGACGCAGGAAGCGTATGCGAAGGCGTACTGGGCGAAGCAAGGCGCGAACGTCGTGTCGTACCAGAACCAGGACGGCGTCTATGCGGACCTGCTGGCCGGCCGGCTCGACGCCGCGCTGCAGGACGAGGTGCAGGCCGACCTCGGCTTCCTGAAGACCCCGCGCGGCGCCGGCTTCCAGTTCGTCGGGCCGGAACTCGTCGACGAGAAGGTCCTCGGCGTCGGCGCGGGCATCGGCCTGCGCAAGGAGGATGCCGACCTGAAGGCGAAGATCGACCGCGCGATCCTCGACATGGTCAAGGACGGCACCTACAAGCGGCTTGCGTCGAAGTACTTCGACTTCGACATCTACGGCGGGTAATGCGGCAAGCGCGGGGAGCCGACCGGGCCGGCGGATTCCCGCCGGCGTCCGGTCAGCCATACGCGATCAGATCGCGCCGGCATTGCCGCGTGGAAAAACGCCCGGCCGCGCGCCCCCACCGGCGGCGCGGCCGATCCGTGTCGTCAGTAAGGTATCCCCGAAAACGTCGGCAGCAGCACGCGGTAGATGTGGATGAACGCGGGCCCGAGCAGCACGGTGAGCAGCGCGGGAAACACGCAGAAGATCAACGGGAACAGCAGCTTCAGCGCAATCTTGGCCGCACGCTCCTCGGCGCGCATGCGACGCCGCGTGCGCAGCATGTCCGACAGCACCCGCAGCGAATCGCCGATGCTCGTGCCGAACCGGTCCGCCTGGATCAGCATGCTGCAGAACGAATCGATGTCCTCGACACCCGTGCGCAGCGCGAGATTGTGCAGCGCGTCGACCTTCGTGTAGCCTGAACGCATCTCGAGCAGCATCAGGTCGAGCTCGCTCGCGACGACCGGGCTGTTGAAGCGCAGTTCCTCGCACACCTTCATCAGCGCCGCGTCGAGGCTCAGGCCCGCTTCGACGCACACCGTCAGCAGGTCGAGCGCGTCGGGGAAATCCTCGAAGATCGCCTGCTGCCGCGACGCGACCTTGCGCGCCAGCACAAAGCTCGGAATGTAGTAGCCGATCGTGCAGATCAGCACCAGGACCAGCGCGAGCCCGTTGCGGCTTTCACCAAGCTTCGTCGCGATCAGGAACGGCAGCGCAATCATGGGCAGCAAGAGCGCGAGCACCGTCTTCGCCGCGAAATAGAGGCTGGCCGCATTCGGCGAGCGCCACCCGGCATTCATCATCCGGATGCGCAGCGGCGACTGCTCCCAGCCCTCCTTCGGCAGCGAGAACTTCGAGATCGGCTGCGACAGCTCCGCGAGTTTCGCAGCCCATCCCGGACCCGTATCGGCCGACATACCCGCATCGCCCAGCGCCGCCGCGCCGCCGCCTGCCTGCGCGATGCGGCGCTGCATGCTGCGCGGCACGAATACGAGCATCGCGACCAGTGCGCCCGCGAACACGATCGCGAACAGGCCCGCCAGCACGACGATTTGCGTAATGTTCATGTTTTCCATGTCAGTTCCCCGATCAATTCGTCAGGCATCCGGCAGCGCGGCGCTCAGACATGAATCCGGATGATGCGCCGCATCCAGAAGACGCCGCAGGCCATCATCACCAGCATCAAGCCGACGACCTTCAGCCCGGCCGGATCCTCCCAGAGCACCGCGAGGAACTGGCGGTTCAGCATCATCATCAACGCGCCGGTGCCGAACGGCAGCAGACCGAGCACCCAGGCCGACATGCGCCCTTCGGCCGACAGCACGCGAACCTTGTCGAGCAGCTTGAAGCGCTCGCGGATCAACGCGCCGATGCTGTCGAGCAGCTCCGCGAGATTGCCGCCCGTCTCGCGCTGGATCAGCACCGCGATCACGAAGTAGCGCAGATCGCGGATCGGCACGCGCGTCGCGAGGTTCATCAGCGCGTCGTGCAGCGACACGCCATAGTTGACCTCGTCGAACGTAATGCGGAATTCGCTGCCCATCGGCTCGCTGAACTCGTCGCTGATCATGCCGATCGCGCTCGTGAACGCATGCCCGGACCGCAGCGCGCGCGCGATCATGTCGCAAACCTCCGGCAGCTGCCGTTCGAGCCTGCGCATCCGGCGGTTACGGCGCCGCTTCACGTGCAGCAACGGCAGCACGGCGAACGACAGCGCGATCGGCAGAATCGTCAGGAACGGCAGCGGCGTGAACATCAGCACGAACAGCACGAGCGGCGGCACCGCGAGCGACATGCCGATCAGCTTCGCAACCGACCAGCTCATGCCGGACTGCTGCAGCAGCAGATCGAGCGACTGCACGCGCGGCATGCTCATCAGCAACCGGTCGAGCGGCTTTGCGCCGTTGAGCATCCGGTCCTTGAGGATCGACAGCCGTTCCTGCTGCACCTGCCCGCCCGCCGACATCGCGCGGATGCGCGACTCGATGCGTTGCGCTTCGGCGCCGTGCCGTGCGTTCCACCAGTGATAGAGCCCCTCGAACGCCAGCACCACCGCGACGAACAGGAGAATCACGAATGCATAGAAAATCGGGTCCATGGCCATTCCTCGACATCGGACGGCGGCCGGCTCGCGCCGGCCGCGCGGTCAGTTCGCCTCGTAGCGGCGCGCCGGGTCGTACAGCGCATCGGGCAGGTTGATGCCGAACGCCTGCAGCCGCTCGGCGAATTTCGGGCGCACGCCCGTCGCGCAGAAATGCCCGCGCACCGTGCCGTCCTGGTCCATGCCCGTGCGCTTGAACGTGAAGATATCCTGCATGTTGATGATGTCGCCCTCCATCCCGGTCAGCTCCGAGATGCTGACGATCTTGCGCTTGCCGTCGGTCAGGCGCGCGGCCTGCACGACGACCGAGATCGCCGAAGCGATCTGCTGGCGCATCGTCTTCGGCGGCAGCGACAGGCCCGCAACGCTGATCATGTTCTCGAGGCGCGTGAGCGCATCGCGTGCCGTGTTCGCGTGGATCGTCGCGAGCGAGCCTTCGTGACCCGTGTTCATCGCGTTCAGCATGTCGAGCGCTTCGGCGCCGCGCACTTCGCCGAGGATGATGCGATCGGGCCGCATCCGCAGCGCGTTGCGCACCAGCGTGCGCTGCGTGATCTCGCCCTTGCCCTCGATGTTCGGTGGACGGGTTTCGAGGCGCAGCACGTGCGGCTGCTGAAGCTGCAGTTCCGCCGCATCCTCGATCGTGACGATCCGCTCGTTGGCGGGGATGAAGCCGGACAGGATGTTGAGCAGCGTCGTCTTGCCGCTGCCGGTGCCGCCCGACACCAGCACGTTCACCTTCGCGCGCGCCAGCGCGTCGAGCAGTTCCGCCATCGGCGGCGTGAGGCTCTGGTAGCGCACGAGGTCGTCCATCTTCAGCGGGTTCACCGAGAAACGCCGGATCGACATCAGCGGACCGTCGATCGCCGACGGCGGGATGATCGCGTTCACGCGCGAGCCGTCCGGCAGGCGCGCGTCGACCATCGGGCTCGCTTCGTCGATGCGGCGGCCGACGCGCGACACGATCTTCTCGATCACTTTCATCAGGTGCGCGTCGTCGTAGAACGTCACATCGGTCAGCTCGAGCTGGCCATGGCGTTCGACGTACACCTGCTTGTACGTGTTGACAAGAATGTCCGACACGCTCGGGTCTCGCAGCAGCGTTTCGAGCGGACCGAACCCGAACATTTCGTCGTAGACGTCGATCGCGAGCTGGCGCCGCTCGATGTCGTTCGCGGGCAGCTTGTCCTCGTCGAGAATGCGCGAGATCAGCGCGGCGATTTCCTGGCGGACCTGCTCGAGCGGCATACGCGACAGGCGCTCCAGCTCGACCCGCTCGAGTACCGCGGCGTGGATCTCGCGGCGCAGCTTTTGATAGGCTTCGCGCACCATTGATCCGGCCGCGCCCTGATCGGCACGCGACGCGAAGGCCGGCACCCGTTGCAACGACATCTGTTCGCGCAATGACATGATGGACTCCCCGTAAGATTTCACATGGACTTAAGCTTCGGCGCGCCGCCGCGCCCGAACAGCCGCGCGATCAGTGGTTCGCTGCGCGCCGCGCCGTGTGTCGCGCTCTGACCGCCTTCGACGATCTGCTTCGCACAAGCCTGCAGTGCGCGCGCAACGGCGCTGTTGCGCGCAAGGCGGGACACCGGATGCCCCTGGTTGATCGATTCGAGCGCGACCTCGACGTCCTCCGGAATCACGCATGCGGCACGCATCCCGAGCACCTCCTCGAGCGCCGCACGCGTGCGCTCGCTCGAACGCGCCTGGCGGTTCAGCACGAGGCGCAGCCGGTCGAGCGGATAGCCGAGCGAAATCAGGATTTCCTGCAGCCGGCGGCCGGCGCGCACGTGCGGCATCGCCGGCTGCAGCACCAGTTCGATCTGGTCGCTGCGATCGAGCGCGACCATCGACAGCGGATTGAGGCTCACGCCGAGATCGAAGACCACGAAGTCATAGCGCGGCGTCGCGACGCCGAGAATCCATTCGAGCGCGTCCTCGCGCATCTCGGCGGCCTTCACGGGGTCGCCCGCGCCGGCGAGCACGTGGAACGTCTCCGTCACGCGCGCAACGCTCGCCTCGAGAAACGCGCCGTCGAGCCGCTCCAGCTGCGTGCACAGCTGCGGCAGCGTGGACGGCGGCGTCTCGTCGGTCACCAGAAAGGCTGCATCCGCGAACTGCTGGTTCAGGTCGACCAGCAGCACGCGGCGCTTGCAGCTCTCCGCGATCTCGTACGCGACGTTGCCGGCGATGAAGCTGGTGCCCGCGCCGCCCTTGCACGACAGAAACGACACGATGCGTGTGTCGTCGGTGTCGCGCCGGCTGCTCTGCGCGGCGGCGCGCTGCAGCGCATCGGTCACCGTGCGCGTCTCGAGCGGCCACGCGAGCACGTCGCGCACGCCTGCACGCATCGCGTCGAGCAGCGTATGCGGCGACGCGTCCGCGGTGATCAGCAAGCAGCTCAGGCCCATGTGCAGTCGGCACATCCGCTCGATCGCGGCGAGCTCGGCCGCATCGATCGATGCGCCGTCGATCATCAGCACGTCGAATGCATCGAGCCCGTCGGTCCGGTGCTCGATCTGCGTCGGCCGGCCGGCCGCACGCGTGACCCGATAGTTGCCGGAATCGGCGACGATCCGGGCAATTTGAGTCAGTCGCCCCGTATCGTCGGACGCCACGAGGATGTTGATCATGTTATTCGCCTCGCCTGTTCTGTCATTGGCAAACCGATCCGCCCGTCGACGTCGCCATGCTCTCGCGAGGCAACGTGGTCGTGAACGGCGGCATCGTCACCGACACGCTCACGAATGGGATCAGCGTCGAAACTGTGACGTTCGATACCTGGACGGTCACGAACGTGCAGGTGCTGCGCGCGGTCGCCGCATCGGCATCGCAACCGGACGGCAGGTAGGTGAGCGTCACGTTCGCGTTCGACAGGATCGGCAGAAGCGACGTGATGCGCTGCTTGATGACCGTCGCGTCCGCGTCGCAGACGGTTGCGGTGCGCGCACCGAGGCGCATCGCCTCGCTCGCGGTATTCCAGTAGAACAGTACGCGGCCGAATTCGCAGATACCGATCAGCAGCGTGCAGAACACGCCGGCGATCAGCGCAAACTCGACGGCGGTCGCGCCGCGCTGGCGGCGGCGACGCGGCTGGGAAAGAGCGCGCGGGTTCATGACGTTTGCCTCATCACGGTGATGATGTCGCCGAAGATCAACTGCTGCAGCCCGCTGAACGCGGGGATCGGCTGGTACTGGTAGCCGGTGATCTTGACTTCGACCAGGTTCATGCTGCCCGCCGGCGTGCCGCTCGCCGAAGCGTTGTTGCTGTCGTAGGTCGGCACGTTCGCGAACTGCGCGGGATCGTTCGGGCCGGTGCAGCCAGTCGTATGCGACGAATCGCAGACGACGACCATCGACGTCGTGAGACCCGGCGCGAGCGCGGTACCCGACGAGCCGCAGGTCGTGGAGCCGTAGACGACGAGACACTGCGCCTCCGACAGCGGATACGCGGGGTCGCTCGGCTTGAACGTCGACAGATAGCGCGCCGCGTTGCGCGTCGCCTTGGTCAGCGCCTCGTACTGGTAGATCGCGCGGCCGAATTCGGCGACGCCGGTCACGAGCAGAAGCATCGGGATCAGCACGATCGCGAACTCGACCGCCGCGACGCCGCGCGTCTTCGAACGCCTGGCCGGATGTGATTTCATGATCGCCTCCCTGTCACTGGACCAGCACCGACACCTGCGGGCCGACCGAACTGCCGTCACCCGGCACGCCTTCGCTCGCGCACGGATTGCCGGCCGCGGTCGACGAGCCGAGATACTCGACGTTCGCGACGATGCCACTGCTGCCGCCGGCGCTCGAATCCATCGGCTCGAGCATCAGCACGCAATCCCACTGCAGCACGGCCGTCTTGTGGTTGCCATTCACGTTCAATGTCGAGCAGTCGACTTCGGGCGCGAGCGCGATGCGGCGGTCCGCACCGTAGGTCTGGTAACCGCTCTGGGTGAGCGCCGTGCCGCCCGTGCTGATCCCGGTCGCCTTGTCGCCCTGGTACACGGTGTTCGTGAGCCGGGCATTCACGAACTTCGTGTAGGCGTCGGTGGAGCCATAAATGTTCGAGGTCTGCGCATCGCCCGTCGCCGCGTTGAAGGTCAGGCCCGTGAAGTCCGGCGTGTTGTCCGGCGTACCGGCCGTCGGCGCCTTGAAGCCGTGTCCGTAGACCCCGAAACGCGTGTTCCATGCATCGGCGCTTGCAGCCTTCTGCCCCGGCGAGCCGATCTGCGCGCCGCTTGCGGGCAAGCTGCAGTAGTTGCCGGTCAGCTCGTTGGTGATCTCCGAATTGCTGTTCGATCCGTCGAGCGCCGCCCAGCCGAAATTCCCGGCGCCCCACGACGTCGTGCTGCCCAGCGCGGTCAGCCACTCGCCGGGCGTGTGGCCACCGCTCTTCTGGCAGAGAAACACCGGGATCGCGCACGTCGTCTGCGCGGAGCCGAGGGTCGCCACCGCGGCCACCGCCACCGACGCGTTCGCGACGTTCATCCCCGGCAGCACGTTCAGCACCTGCATGAACCAGTTCGGAATGTTGGTCAACGATGCCGTGCACTTGACGTACTTGATCGTGGACGGCGACGTGACCGAGCTGGCAGGCAGGAACGGATCGGTCAGCGAATCGCTGTAGGTGACGCTCGAATTCGTCTGGTATTGCACGGGCGAGCCTTGAAACATCGCGTAATTCAGGTGGCCGGCGGTGATACCGGCCGCCTCTGAAACCGACAGGTTCGGGATCGCCCCTGTCAGATCGCGCGCGGCGGCCAACGCACAGGCGTCAGCACTGTTCTGTAGTTCGCTCCGCGCGACGTACAACTTGCCAAGGTCCAGCGCGAGGCCGACGCATCCGATCAGTACCGCCAGCGTCAGCGCGACGATCACCGATACGACGCCGCGCTGACGATGGATGTTGCGGAAGGCCTTCGGGGGTTGAAAGACGCTGGACATGGCAATCTCCCTGAGCAACCTGTCGTTATTGGTTATTGGGCGCCGCCCTTGCTGATGCCGATGACGAACGCATTGCCCTTCGGCTCCGGCGTCTGGAACGACTTGTCGTAGTTGTCCAGCGCGGCCGAGGCCGCCGAGCCCGGCATGCCGCCGGCAGACTGCGTATGTTCGGCGGCATGCGGATCGATGATCTGCGCTTGCATCACGGTGCGGACCGATTCGCCGAACCGGCCGTCCCACACCGGCGTCGACGACATGCAGCCGGCGAGCGCGGCGGCGAGCGGTGCGGCGAGCGCCGCGCGCCGCACGAAAACGAGGTAGGCGGATTTCATGACGTTCCCCTTGGATGGCTTAACGATCGTTGGACGACGGCGTCGCGTTCGCACGGGCGACCTGCTGCACGCGGCGCTTGGCCGTGCCCTGCGAATCCGACTGCACGGTTGCCGCGATCCGCGCGGCCGCCGCTTCGATGCGGGCAACCCGGGCCGCCGTCGCGGCATCCGCCGCCTGGGCTGCCGGTGGTGCGGACTCCGCCGTCGGCGCGGCCGCAGCCGCGGGTACCGCGGGTGCCGCCTTGGCCGCGGGCACCGGCGCCGCGGACGCCGCCTTGACGGCTTTCGCGGGCGCCGTGACGAGCGGCTCGGCCGGTACGTTCTGCGTCGAGACCGGCATCGGCGACGCGGTCGGCTGCGCCATCGCGTCGGTTGGCTGCGCAGCGCGCGGCGCCGGCAGCGCGGCCGTCGGGCCGCTCGGCTCGTCCTGCTGCGGGGCCGGGGCCGGCGCCGGAGCGGGCGCCTGCGACTGCGGCGCCTGCGGCGACGGTGCGGCGTCGCTCGCCGGGGCCGGAGCCCGGCCATGCTTGCGCAGGCCACCGCGACCTTCCATGTCGCCCGTCGCAAACACGTCAACCTCGTTCGGCTTCGTGAAGCTGTCGGTCGGCAGCGGCAGGTCGGCCGTCTGCAGCGGCTTCACGAGATGCGGCGTGATGACGAAGATCAGCTCGGTGCGGTCCTGCTGGAACGACGTGCTGCGAGCCAGCGCGCCCAGCACCGGAATCTCGCCGATGCCCGGCACCGCCTTCAACGCACCCGACGCGTTGTCCTTGATCAGCCCGCCGATCGCGAACGATTCGCCGTCGGCCATCTGCACCGTCGTCGACGCACGCCGTGTCGTGATCAGCGGCAGGATCGACTGGCCGGCCACGTTGGTCGCGGTGAGCGTCACGCCCGTCTGCGACAGCTCCGACACTTCCGGCGCGACCTTCAGGCTGATGCGGCCGTTCGACAGCACCGTCGGCAGGAACTTCAGCGCGACGCCGAACTCCTCTTCCTGCAGCGTGATCGTCGTGCCGCCGCCGGTATTGCTCTGCGGTACCGGGATGAAGATCTTGCCGCCTGCGAGGAACGTCGCTTCCTGGCCGCTGATCGTCACGAGGTTCGGCTCCGCGAGGATCTTGACGAGGTTGTCGGTGTTCTGCGCATCGACCGCAAGGCTGAACGGCTTGTTGTTCGCCTTGCTGGCCGTGATGCCGCTCGCGACGCCCGCGAGCAGGTTGCTCACCAGCGCGCCGCTCCACGAGCCGAAGCCGCCCTGGATGTTGAAGGCCGAGCCGAGCTGGTTGATCAGCGTCTTCGACACTTCGGCGACCTTCACCTCGAGCATCACCTGCTGCGGCTGCGTGACGCTCAGCATGTTCAGGACCGTGCCGGTCTTTCCGCCGCCACCGCCGCTGTCACCGTTTCCGTTGCCGTTGCCGCCGCCCCCGTTGCCGCCGCTGGCGGCATTCGCATACGCCTTCGCGATCGCCGCCGCCTGCTGCGACGCCTGCGCGCTCGACACGTTGCCGGCAAGCACGATCGTGTCGGCCGCGGACGTGACATGGATGTCATGTTCGTTCGGCATCAACTGCGCGAGCGAAGCCTGGAGACCGCCGGCGTCGGCGCCGACGGCCACGTCGATGATCCGGCACGCGCCGCTCTTGCCCTGGACGATCATGTTGGTCGTGCCGACCGACAGCCCGACGATGTAGAGCGTCTGCGGCGACACCATCGTCGCCTGCGCGACGGCCGGGTTGCCGATCGTGCGGTTGCGCACCGCCTCGGGCATCGGCACGAGCAGCGATTTGCCGAGCGGCACGCTGACGGACGTCGATTCGCGCACGGCGCCAACACAGTTCGGACCACGCAGCGGCCCGGCGGCCGCCGCCGCGCCTGCCGCCCCCGCGGCCGGCACCGGCGTCATGCTGATCGTCATCTGCATCGGCCCCTTGCCCATTGCGGCCGGCGCTGTCGCCGTGCCGCCCTTCGCGAGCGCACCGGCCTCCGCGCCTTCCTGCGCGACCGCGCTGTACACGTTGAACCATCCGGCGCACAGCATCGCCGCGACCACCGTGCCGCGCAGGGCGCGCGTACGCGCCGGCCCGGCTCCAGAACTTTGCGGTTTGATCTTCATTTCGTCTGATCCCCCGAGTGCCCGGCGAAGCGCCGGGCTTGACTGTCAAAGGTCGCAGCGCGTCGCGTACGGCCTGGAAACTTCGCGTTTTTTCGATGAATTCAGAAGCATTCGACGCTGCCGCGGACGCCGCTCAGCACGCCGACGCAGTCGCGTCCCGCCGACGGCGCCGCGTGGGACGCCACGTGCACCCGCACGGTCCGCACGCGAACCGGCGCGGGCGCGGCGGCGGGCGCCGGCGGCGTGCCAAGCAACGTCACCTTGGTCGCGCCGTCGGTGTTCATCGTCTGCTTGTCGATCTGGTTGCGCAGCACGAGCGACAGCGTGCCGACGCTGCGTGCGAGGTCGAGCTTCTCCGCCTGCTCGGGCGACACTTCGAGCGTCACCGCGTTGACGACCTTCGGCGCGGTATCGTCGCGGCTGACCTGCTGCGCGACGGCCAGCACGAGGATGTGCTCGAGCACGATCTTCGAGATGCTCTGCTGGTTGTCGGACGACTTGCCAGGCTCCTGCGTGTTGACGATGACGTCGACGTAGTTGCCCGGCAGCGCGAAGCCCGCGACGCCGATCACGTCATTCACGCGCACCGTGATCGCGCGGTTGCCCGCGCCGATCACCGCGGACAGCCCGCCCTTCGTGCCGAGCGGCGCCAGCTTCGACTCGAGCACCGGCTCGCCGCGCGTGAGGCTCGTGCGCACGACCCGTCCCTCGAGCTCCTTGGTGTCGCTGAACGCGCCGGGCGGCACGCTGGCGGTCGGCCAGCTCACGGTGCGCATCTGGTTCGGCCCGAGCGGTTCGCCCAGGTTCAGGTCGGTGGTCGCGACCGCGACCTGCGTGACCGCGCTGGACGACGTCCTCACGAGCCAGCGCGATGCGAACGCGACGGCAGCGAGACCCGCCACCATGGCGATGATCAGCATCGTGATTGCGCGAGTGTTTTTCATGGCAATGCTCCTCGTCAGATCGTGAATGAAACAGCTCAACCGGAGGCCAGCGTGCGGCCGATGCGTTCGGCCGACGGCGGATGCGGGCTCTCACGTTCTGGCGCGGAGCCGAAATACGCGGTCCACGCTTCGTGCAATCCGTCATGCGTGACTTCGGGGGGGTCGCCGCGATAACGCGCCGACGCCGCAACAAGGCGCAGCAGGTCGCCGGGGAAACAGGCAAGGAACGCCTTGCCCGTCGGCAGGTGCAGCCGGTGCGCGAGGTAATCGAACGCGTCGGAAGCCGGCACGAGGCCGAGCGACTTGCACATCGCGTCGAACACTGCGTGGTAGTCCTCGATCGCCATCGGGCCGACGTAGAGCTTCGAGCCGAGCCGGCGCAGGAACGCGTCGTCGCCGAACTGCGACGGCGCGATGTTGCTCGAGAACACCGGCCACACGTCGAACGGCACGATGAAGCGGTTGCCGGTGCCGAGCGTCAGCAGGTCGATGCCGCGATCGAGCGGCCGCAGCCAGCGGTTCAGCAGGTCGCGCGGCTCGACACGCTGCCGGCCGAGGTCGTCGACGATGTACATGCCCATGTTGGCCTTCATGTGCGGCGGCGCCTGGTAATAGCCGGCGCCCGCGTCGCGCCGCAGCTCGAGTTCGTCGAGCGTCAGCTCGCCGCCCGACATCACGATCGGGCGTTCGCACAGACGCCAGCGGCGATCGACCGCCTGTCCTTCCGGCTGCGTGTTGACGTCGACGTGCACGAGCGGGTCGTAGATCTGGATGATTTCGCCGGCCACGCTGATCGCATACGGAATCGGCACCTCGCCGCCCATCAGCGAGCCGAGCCGCTCCGCGAAGAAGGTCTTGCCGCTGCCGGCCGGCCCGTGGATCAGCAACGGGCGGCCCGAATTCAGCGACGCCGCCGCGGCGTCGATGATCGCCGGATCGATCACGATGCCGTCGAACGCGGCCATCACCTCGGCGCGCGCGATGCGCAGCTTGCGTACCGAATGCGCGGCAATCACGTCGAGGTACGCGTCGAGCGTGACGGGCGCCGGACCGTCGTAACTGCTGTGCGACTTTTCCTCGATGGCGAGCGCGCGGCCCGCGTCGGTGAGGCGGAACGACACGTCGATGTCGGTCGTGCCGCGATGGGTGATTTCGACGAGATGTTCGCGCACGAGGAACGCGAGCACGTCGTCGAGCACGGAGATCGGCAGGCAATGCCGCTCCATCAGGTCCGCGTACTCCGAGCGCCCGTGCATCAGCGTGGACTTCAGCACCAGTCCGGCGAGAAACGTCTCGCCCAGTCCCGTGTCCGCCACCGTGCGCGGCGCGCGCGGCAGCCGCGGCGTGCGCTTCGTGTGCTGTTCGCGCGACGGCGCGGGATCCGGCAGATGGGCGATCTGCGCGTCGTGTTGCGAAGAAGGTTGGTCATTGTTCATGATCGCTCCGTATGCGGTGTCCGGTCCGTGTCACACGGACTCACACGGACGCCGCGAACAACATGCTCAGCGTGCCCAGCGCGATCGCGACGCCGTAAGGCAACGCGCCGACCGACTCGCCTTCGACCGGCGCGCCGGCCGCGCCGCCCTGCCCGCGTACTGCCGCGCGTATCGCGATGAAGCGCATGTTCGCGAACAGCTGCCGCGCGCGACCTCGCCAGATCACGACCGCGAGCGCGCCGACACCGCCCGCCACGAAGGTCGCGATCGCGATATTGACTGCGAGTGCCGGGCCGACCCAGGCGCCGACCGCGAGCATCAGCTTCACGTCGCCCGCCGCCATCCCGCGCAGCAGATAGAACGGCAGCAGCATGAAGAAGCCGGTTGCTGCCCCCGCGAGCCAGACGATCGCGCCCGCGCCGATGCCGTGAAGCACGCATTGCGCGATCAACGCACCCGCGACACCGATCGCGACGAGGCGATTCGGAATCCGGCGGCTCGTGATGTCGCTGCTCGCGGCGACGATCACGAGCGTCGCAACGCACAGCGGAATCGGGTGGGACGGCATGGCTGGCAACATGGCAAACCTCGTTTCTCCGGATCGGAATTCATTGCATCGCGGCCAGCGCACGCGCCGCGACATGTTCATAAAGCTCGTTGACCGCAGTGCCGAATGTCCCGGCGCCGCCAAATATGGCTATCGCGACCAGCGAGCCCATCAGCGCGTACTCGATCGACGTCACGCCGCTTTCGTCGTCGATCCACCTCGCTACTGCCTCTCGAACGGACTGCATGACGCCTCCCTTGTTTTTCGTGACCTTCCCGCTCCGGCACGAGCGCCTCATCCGCCGATACGCGATCGGGCGGATGCCCGGCACGCCGGAGGGCGCATCTGTGTGCGGGACGCCTCCCGTACAGCGCCAGTCTCGTTACATCATGGAACCGAGGCTACTGAACAACGTATTCAGGTTCGAGCCGAGAAGCGACGCGCCTGCCATCAGCGCCACCGCGATCAGCACGGCGATGAGTCCGTATTCGATGGCCGTGACGCCGTCCTCGTCGCGAATGAATCGCCGGACCTGGTAAGCGAATGCCGACATGGTTCTTTCCTCTTGAGTTGAAACACCGCCACAACGCCTGCGTTGATCTGGAACCGTCCGTCCCGGCAGCGCTTTTCTCCGATACGGAGCGAGTCGTTCGGTCGTGCCGAAGTCGCAGCCATCCTGCTGGCCCGACTCCAGTCGCCGACCGGGGCCCCGCCCCAGAAAAGACACCGGGACGGACGTATTCCCCCTTCGGAATCGTCCGTCCTCCCGCTCAGCCCAGCTTGGTGCCGATGCTGCTGAACAGGGTGTTGAGGCTCGACCCGAGGAGCGTTGCGCCGGCGATGAGCGCCACGGCAACCAGCGATGCGAGCAGACCGTACTCGATGGCGGTAACGCCTTGTTCATCACGCAGAAACTTTTGTGCTTGTTGGACGATCTTCGACATGATTTCATCTCCCTTCGGATGACTAAAAAATACCCTTCACCACCATTGGCTCGGGCGACCTACTGCTGGCACTGCTAGAAAATCAGAACGCGTAAATCGGCTGCAGCCGCACGTGCGCACGTGCGCACATGCCTTTGCGGGCGATATTGGCAGACGGGAAGACATTCGCCGGATGCACGAGCCTGGCGACGAGCCAGACGCGCCGTCCACCCGGCACGGTGTCGGAACGGGCCGGCATCGGCCGACCGAATCGATGAGCTACCCCGCGGCTTGACGCCTTGGTGACGCGGCAACGGGACGCGAGCCGCGATATGCTGTGGTCTTTCATTTTTCTACCCCCGACTTCCTGCATTCCGTTCGTTCTGTTGCCGGACGACGCCGGCATTCCGCTGGTCGGGCGACGGTTTCCCAATTGGCCTGGAACGGCGCTCTTGGCGCCATGCTCCGGCCTTGTACCCCGTGGGCGACGTCGGCATCGGTTCTCGTTTGATCGATTCTCTGAACCGGCCGGTCGTCACGCCGTCGACCTCCGCGTGTCTCCCCTCGCAAAGAGCGGGCCAGCTCGCGACGAATCCGCTCCGGACAAGGGCCTTCGACGCGGACACCGGCAAACGGACCGGGTACGGACGGACGGAAGTTTCGGTTCTGATACATCCCGGCGGGGTTCCGCTCTCGCGCGACGGGCGCAAAGCCCCGTCGGACAAGGCTCAAAAAATTTTCTCGGGACTTTCCCGGATCGACACCGGCGCGCGTATGAAGCGATGCCGGCGCAGGTTTGCATCGGCCAAATTGACGAAATGTTTCAAGTCCGAAACGCTCCCCCCCGCCTACCGCCGCGCCGGCGCCCGAAAACGGCAATTTGACCGCTTTCGGGCAGCTGCGCGCGCGGCTGTCGGCGGGCAGCCATTTGCATCGCCGATATTTTTTTCCAACAATGGAATCGCCCGATGCGACCAGAAAGCCGAAACGCTTCGACACTCGGGCACACAACAACACGATCGGGCCACCTGGACCACAGGGCTCTTTCGGCAAACGGGGATTCATTCATGTACGAAGCAATTCGGGGACTGCGGGATCGCAGGTGGCCATGCGTTCACTGGCTCACCGCCGATCGCATCGTGCCGTACAGCTGCGCGATGCTGATCCTGTGCGGCGCGATATTCGGCGCATGGGCGATGTTGACGCACGGCTTCACGACCGACAACGTGATGCGACCCGGTGTCGACTTCGCCGTGTTCTGGACGGCGTCCGACATGACCCTGCACGGACAGATCGCGTCGGTCTTCGACTATCGCGATTTTTCCGTTGCCCAACTCGAACACTTCGGCCCCTACACCCACCGGACCTTCCTCCCGTGGCTCTATCCGCCGACGATGCTGCTGCTCGTCGCGCCGCTCGCTTTCGTGCCGTTTCTGCCCGCATTCTTCCTCTTTTTCGCGGGCAGCTTTCTATGCTATGCGCGTGCTGTCACCGGTCTCTCCGGGCTGCGCGCGCACCTTCCGCAGCCGCGCCTCGCAACGCTCGCCGTGCTCGCCTATCCTGGCGTGTTCGTCACGACGGTGTGCGGCCAGAATGCGCTCCTGACTGCGGCGATCGCGGCGTTTGCGGTCCGTCATGTCGAGCGGCGCCCTCTTGTTGCCGGCCTGTTCATCAGCCTGCTGGCCGTCAAGCCGCAGCTCGCGGTGCTGTTTCCGGTCGTGCTGATTGCAGCCCGCGCCTGGCGTGCATTCGCGGCCGCTGCCGCCGGCACCGCACTGCTCGTCGCGGCCAGCGCGTGGCTGGCCGGCCATGCCGCACTGACCGGTTTCATCGACGGCATGTCGACCACGCGTGAGGCGATGCTCGAGCACAATGTGCAGTACTGGATCGGTTCGCCGACGCCGTTCGCCGCGATGCGGCTCGCCGGCCTGCCGCTGCCGCTGTCGTACGCGGTGCAGATCGCGGTGGCCCTGCTCGCCGCCTTCGCGGCCGCGACCGTCTGGCGCAGCACGCGCGACGCGCGCCTGCGCGGCGCGGTCCTGGCGGTCGCCACGCTGCTCGCGACGCCGTACCTGCGCGGATACGAACTCGCCTGGCTCGGCGTCGCGTTCTTCTGCCTCGTGTCGTACGGCTTCGACAACGGCTGGCTGCGCGGCGACCAGGGTATCCTCGTGCTCGCGTGGCTGCTGCCGCTGTTCGAATTCCTCAATTACACGCCGATGCTGCCGCAGATCGGCCCAATCGTGCTGCTCGCCGTGCTGTTTGTCGTCGCACGCCGTGCCGCCGTCGCCGCGAGGAGCTGACCATGCGCTTTCACCGCTCCAGCCCTGCCCTGCTGCACGTCGACGTCCATCCGGAGCTGCCCGCGGCCGGGCCGCGCCGGCGCCCGCACTGGCTCACCGAGCCGCGCATGCGCGTCTATTCGCACGCGATGCTGCTCTGCTATTTCGCGTTTGTCGGCGCATACGTCGTGCGCCTGTTCGGCCCGCACAGCGCAAGCCTGCCCCGGCTGACGCTCGATTTCACGCCGATCTGGAGCGCCGCCTGGCTGGCCGCCCACGGGCATGCGCTCGAAGCATGGCAATACGCCGCCGTCGCCGCGGTGGAGCATCAGGCGATCCCGGCCATGAATATGATGCAAGGCGGGCTCCCGTGGCTCTATCCGCCCACGATGCTGCTGTGGGTGCTGCCGCTAGGCTGGATGCCCTATGCGGTCGCGGCCGCATTGTGGCTCGGCAGTGCGTATGCGCTGTTCGTCGTCGTGTGCGGCGCGATCGTGCCGCGCCGGACCGCGATGCTGTGCGCATTCGCATTCCCCGGCGCGTTCTTTGCGACGCTCATTGGCCAGAACAGCCTGCTCACCGCCGCACTGGCCGGCCTCGGCTTGCTGGCGCTGCAGCGGCGTCCGGTCGTCGCGGGCCTCTGCTTCGGCCTGCTCACCGTGAAGCCGCAGCTCGCGATCCTGTTCCCGCTCGCGCTGCTCTGTGCAGGGCAATGGCGCGCGCTGGCCGCGTGGGCCGCGACAGTTGCGGGCAGCGCCACGCTCGCGACGCTTGCGTTCGGACCGGCCGCGTGGACCAGCTTCATGCATGGCGTATCGGGCACGTACCAGGCGGTCGGCGCGAACCAGGCAATCCTCGCCCGCGTCCCGACGCTTTACGCGATGTCGACGCTGGCCGGCTGGCCCGCGGTCGCGACGATGACCCTCGAGGCCGTGTCGGCGCTCGGCGCCGCTGCGGCCGTGTGCTACGCGTGGCGGGGCACCTGCACCTATGCGCTGCGCGCGGCGACGCTCACCTGCGCGAGCCTGCTCGTGAGCCCGTACCTGTTCGACTACGACCTCGCGTGGTACGGCATCGTCATCGCGTGGTACGCGCGTCATGCGTTCGCGCACGGCTGGCGGCGCTTCGACCGCGAATGGCTCGTGCTGCTGTGGCTGACGCCACTCGCGGGCGCCAAGCTCGTCGACCACCTGCATGTCCAGTTCATGCCGTTCGTCACGCTCGCGACGCTCGCGCTCGTCGTCGCGCGCATCTCGCGCGAACGCCATGAAGCGCCGTGCCTGCCGGACGCGCGCGACAGCGCGACCGACACCGATTTCGCACATGCCGTGCGGCCGCACGACGCGACGCCGCGGCTTCATCGACTCGACCGCCCGCGGCTGCCGCACGGCAGCCACCACTAGAGCGGCGTTCACAGGGGGAACATCATGCGCGCACTTGTCCATAAACCGCTCATTTCGCTGGTCGTGCCTTTCTACAACGAAGGCGAGGCGGTCGAGCGCTTTTTCGACGTCGTGATCCCGGTCATGGTCGCGATCGACGGGATTCGCTTCGAGATCGTCTGCATCAACGACGGGAGCCGTGACGACACGCTCCACCGCCTGATCGCGATCGGCGCGAAGGATACGCGCGTGCGCGTGATCGATCTCACGCGCAACTTCGGCAAGGAAGCCGCACTCACCGCAGGCATCGACGAAGCAACCGGCGATGCGGTGATCCCGCTCGACGCGGACCTGCAGGATCCGCCGAGCCTGATCCCGGTGATGATCGAACACTGGCGCAACGGCGCGGAAGTCGTCGCCGCGAAGCGCACCAACCGCGCCTGCGATTCGTTCGCGAAGCGCACCGCGGCCGCGCTTTACTATCGCGTGCACAACGCGCTGTCGGAAGTAAAGCTGCCGGAGAACGTCGGCGATTTCCGGCTGATGGACCGCGAGGTCGTCATGGCGCTGCGTGCGCTACCCGAGCGGCGCCGCTTCATGAAGGGGCTGTTCGCGTGGGTCGGCTACCGGACCGTGATCGTCGAATATCAGCGCGACCCGCGCAGCGCCGGCCACTCGAAATTCTCCGGCTGGAAACTGTGGAACTTCGCGCTCGAAGGCATCACGAGCTTCAGCACGGTCCCGCTGCGCAGCTGGACCTACATCGGGCTCGGCATCGCCGCGCTCGCATTCCTGTATGGCGCGTTCATCATCGGCCGCACACTCGCGTTCGGCAATCCGGTGCCCGGCTATGCGTCGCTGATCTCGGCAATGCTGTTCATCGGCGGCATCGAACTCGTCGGGATCGGTGTCATCGGCGAGTACATCGGGCGGATATACTACGAGTCGAAAGCCCGGCCGGTGTATCTCGTGCGACGCCGCTACCAGACAAGCAGCAAGGTGACGACGCTACCCGTGTCGCGCGATTCGCTTCGCCACGCCGCGGCCGCCGCACGGGCCGACCTCGCGCGCCGCCGCACGCTGGCGCGCCACCGCGTTGCCGCACGCTGACTTCCGCTCCGGAGCCGCCCGTGATCCGCGCCCTCTACGCCGCCGAACGCGCCCGACTGTTCCGCTTCGGCGTCTCCGGCATCTGCTCGACCGCGATCCATACGCTCGTCGCGTCGGCGATGTTCGCGCTGCTCGATGCATCGCCCGTCACCGCGAACGCGGTCGCGTTCGTCGTCGCGACCGTGTTCTCGTATCTCGCGAACACCTTGTGGAGTTTTTCGGCGACCGTGCAGTGGAGCAATCTGCTACGGTTCCTCGTCGTGGCGGTATCGGGCCTCGTCGAGACGATGCTGCTCGCGCGCGGCACCGAGGCGCTCGGCCTCGCGCCCGGGTGGAGCATCGTCGCGGTCGTGCTGTTCGTGCCTCCGGTGACGTTCGTGCTGCACCGGCTCTGGACGTACCGGGAATCCGGCACGGACAGTGCCTGAACGCATGCCGCTGCGTCGGATGGCGGGACGGCAATCGAACGCAAGCGGGCTCGCACGCAAACGCCGCAATCCTGCGACGCGGCTTCGGCCCGACGTCGATTCCGGCCACCCGGCCGACCGGGCGGCATTCCATCTCCAGCCAGGAGCAAGCCATGTCATCGCCCGCGAGATCCGCATCACCCCCGTCAGGAGCGCGATGGCTGACGCCGCAGCGAATCTCGCTGTATGCCGGCGCGTTGCTCATCTCCCAATGCACGCTGGTCGCGATGTGGTGGTGGCAGCACGTCGTGCAGAAAGCGCGCGACGTGCCGATGCTCGGGTGGGATTTCGTCGTGTACTGGAGTGCATCGAGTCTCGCGCTCCGTCGCGGCGCGGCCGCTGCCTACAACTGGCAATGGCTTCACGCAGTGGAAAAGACGGTCTACCTGCCGCTGTTCGAGCCGTTCGCGTATCCGCCGACTTTCCTGTTCACGATCTACCCGATCGCCCTGCTGCCGTTAGGCGTTGCGATCGCCGCATGGTCAGTCCTCGGCGTCGCGTGCTATCTGCTGTTCGTCAGGGCGGCCGTCGTACCGAACGACCGTCGCTGGCTGTTGCCCGCCCTCGCGTTTCCTGGCATGTGGCTCTCGCTGGTCGCCGGTCAGAATGCGCTGTTCACGCTGGCGCTGAGCGGAACGGCGCTGCTGCTGCTCGACCGGCGGCCGGTCGTCGCGGGCGCCTGCATCGCGCTCCTCTGCATCAAGCCGCAGCTCGGCGTGCTGTTCCCGCTATTTCTGCTGTGCCGGCGGCACTGGATCACGCTGGCGTCCGCGGCCGTGTTTTCGCTGCTCTATTGCGGACTGGTGTGGCTTGCACTCGGCACGGACACCTATCTCGCCTTCGCACATGCGCTCACGACGTTTCATCACGTCGTCGCGGAACATTCCGTCGGGACCATTCGCGGCGCGCCGACCGTGTTTGCGATCTGCCGCGTCGCGGGCGTATCAGTGGGTGTGTCGTATCTCGCGCATGCCGCCGTCGCCGGCGCCACGGTCGCGGCCTGCATCTGGCTCTGGCGCACGAACGCCCGCTTCGGACTGTCCGCTGCCGCGCTGGGGGTCGCGACGATCCTGGTTCAGCCATACCTGATCTACTACGACCTCGCGTGGCTCGCGTTGCCGATCGCGTTCCTGACCGTCGATTACGCGAAGCATGGCGCCGACACTGTCGAAAAAGTCGTGCTGATCGCCGCGTGGCTCATTCCCGCGCAGGCATTCGCCGCCGTGCTGATCGGCACGTTGCCACAGTGCGCGCCCGTCGTGCTCGTCGCGTTGCTCGCCGTCATCGGGCGACGCCACCTGAAATTGGCAAGGGCCTTGCAATCGACACAGCGCTCGCCACAGCCATGTTGACGTTGGCCGGCGTGCGCGCGGCGCCATGACGAAGGCCCGCACGGCCCGGTCGGCGCGACGCGCAACCGCGCGCGCCGTGCCCGACCCGACAGCAACGAACCGTTCCGGCGCCCCGTCAACCGACCCGCCGATGCCCCGCGTCGCCCGACGGCGGCCCTGAAGGCGCGCCGTCCGTCCCGCCGTTGTCGCCGTTGTCGTGATCGTTGAGCCCGTGCTCGATCATCATCCGGTACAGCGTCACGCGCGAGATGCCGAGTTCGGCGGCCGCCTTGTTGATCCGGTGATCGTTGCGCAGCAGCGCATTCTCGATCGCGGTGCGCTCCGCGAGCGCGCGTGCCTGCTCGAGCGTGATGGGCTCGGTTTCGCCGGGGGTCTCGAGCCCGAGATCGTGCGGCGTCAGCAGCCGGCTCTCGGCCATCACGATGCCGCGCCGCACGCGGTTGATCAGCTCGCGCACGTTGCCGGGCCATTCGTAGCGCCGCATCGCGTCGAGCGCGGCCGACGTGAAGCCGCTGATCTTGCGGCCGCTGTCGGCCTTGTATTTCTGCAGCACGTAGTGCGCGAGGATGTCGATGTCCTTGCCGCGCGCGCGCAGCGGCGGCTCGTGGATGCGCAGCACGCACAGCCGGTGATAGAGGTCCGAGCGGAAGCGTCCTGACTCGACCGCGCCGTCGAGATCGACGTGCGTCGCCGACACGATCCGCACGTCGACCGGGATCGATTCCTGCCCGCCGAGCCGCTCGATCTTGCCTTCCTGCAGGAAGCGCAGCATGCTCGCCTGGCTTTCGAGCGGCATGTCGCCGATCTCGTCGAGGAACAGCGTGCCGCCGTGCGCGCTCTCGATCCGTCCCGCGCGCCGCTGGTTCGCGCCCGTGAACGCGCCGCGCTCGTAGCCGAACAGCTCCGATTGCAGCAGGTGATGCGGGATCGCGCCGCAGTTGATCGCGACGAACGGCCCCTTGCCGCGGCCCGAACGCTCGTGGATCGCGAGCGCGGTCAGCTCCTTGCCAGTGCCGGATTCGCCCGAGATGAACACGCTCGCGTCGGTCTTCGCGACCTTGCGGATCGTGCTGAACAGCTGCTGCATCGCCTCGCAGTTGCCGATCATCCCGTGCTCGCCGATCGATGCCGCATAGGCCGCGCCGTCGACGCGGTCGAGCGCCGCCATGCCGCGCGCATGGCCGAGGACGTGCGAGATCCATTCGTAAGGGAGCGGCAGCGTCACGTAATCGAAGCAGTAGCTGCGGATCATCTCGCGCACCGCGGGGCCGATCGACACGCCGGCCCGCGCGATCGAGATCCAGCCGATCGCCGGCTGGCTCAGGCACCCCTTCAGCGCGGGGTACTCGCGCGACGTGAATCCGGTGAAGTCGATCAGGCCCGCGGCCACGCCGACGCCGGCCGTCATGTTCTGCGCGGCGCCGGCCGTCTTCGCGATCGAGATCTCCCAGCCGAGCGCGCGAAGCTGGTCGAGCAGCGCCTCCTCGGGCGAACGCGCGATCACGAACAGCTTGCGCCCGGCTTCGGGCGCGGTCACGGACACCGACGGCCCATCGGCCGACGCTCCCCTGGTGGGATCGGATGACTTTGAAACCATCGTTGCTCCCCGTTCTGCGTTGGTATCGCGCTTCGGCTCACTGCCGCAGCACGCGACAGACCAGACGTTCGAACCCACATATTCGCCGGATTTCCGTCTGAATAAAATACCCCGGGCAACGATCGCACCGGATTACTTCCTGTCTTGAACGGTATATCGGTGCCGGCGACGGTCGGCTAGATGGGTGTTATCCCGGTAGTGCGAACGGTGCGAAACGGGCTGGCGCAGGCCGGCGCACCGCGCGCCCGCACGCTCGTGCGGGCCGCGCCTTGACGCGCTGCGCAACGCGTTGCCGTGCAAGGCGCCGGCGAGGTTTCGGCCAGCGCCCGTGTCGGGGCCGATCCGACGCGGAACGCGGCATATGCGGCGCTGCGGAAAACGCTTGATTTCGGTCAATCCTCAGACGTGACCGGCTGACGCACGCGCACAACACGCGGCGCGCGCGCCGTTTGCCGGGGCGCCGCCGCGCATCAGCGGCCCGACGTCATCGGCGCGAGCGCGCCGGCACGGCCACGGCCGGACGACGCGGCATCATGCCCGCCATACCTGGCGACGATCGCATCGACTTGCGCGAGATGATGGCGGTTGTCGTGATCCCACGGATGGAAGCCCGGCCGGAAAAAGCTCAGCCATTCGCGCGTGATGCGCGGGAACAGCCCGCGGCGCGGCCCGTACAGGAACGCGATCATGCGCAGCATGCCGCGCACGGGATGCTTCGCATCGCGGTCGCGCCACAGCAGCGTCACATGCATCAGGAACACGGTCGGCCAGAACGTGAGCGTCGTCACGAGATAGACGCCGATGCGGATCAGGTAGCGCCGCGCGCCCGGCTCCATCGCCGCGTTCCACACGTCGAACGACACCGACTTGTGCTCGGTTTCCTCGAGCGCATGCCACACCCACATCTGCCGGTAGCCGTCGACCGAGCCGGCGAGCCGCGACGGGTCGCGCAGGATCCAGTCCGCGAGCATCGCGGTGTAGTGTTCGGCGGCGACGGTATGCGCGAGCTGCACCGAATGCGGCAGCTTGCGCTTCATGAAGCCGAGCACGGCCCACACGCGGCGGTCGAGCTTGCGCGCGGGCAGCCGGTTCGCCTGCAGCAGTTCGTTGTATTCGACGTGCTCGCGCGTATGCATCGCCTCCTGGCCGATGAAGCCGAGCACCTGCTGCTTCAGCACCGGATCGTCGATCCGGTCGCGGTAGTGGCGGACCGAATCCATGAAGAAGCGCTCGCCCGCCGGAAACAGCAGCGACAGCGCGTTGAAGAAATGGGTCACATGCGATCCGAGGCCATGCCAGTCCTTCGCGCGCTCGACCGGCAGGTCGAAGCGCAAATCGCGGCGCACCGGCATCACGTCGGCGGCGGTGGTTGATGCGGCTGACTTCATGTTGGTTCGTCTCCGGTCCCATGCTTCGCGGCCGGCAACAGACACCGGCCCGGCAGACGCCACCGAAAATCGTGACATCGGCAGATGTAACGATAGGCGCCGGGGGTCAGGACGCGCAAGCGACGCGGTAGACGCGCGCTTCCAAACACGGTGCGGTGAAAATCGTGTGAAACATACCCGTCCCGCGACGCGGATGCGGGGGGGCGATTCGAACACTTGCCGGCTTCGCCGGCGGTCCGGCGGACGACGCCGGAACCGGGCGCGAGCCCGGCCGGACGCACGCGCGACGCGCCTCCCGCCGGTCGGGCCCGCGCTGCGCGCGTCACGGCGGCGCTCCGGATGAAAACGAATTCATACGCGTGCTGCGATCGTCCGCCGCGCGAACGGCCGTGCCGTCGCGGTTCGATTCAAACGCGCGTTCCAACGGCGATCCGGGCCGCCGACCCGCGGCGCGACGGCAGCTTGCATCGGCGCCCCGCCCGCGACATGCGGCGGCGTACGGTCCGCTCGCCTACAATAGCGGTTTCACCCAATCCTACTCAGGAGAAGTCATGGCAGTCATCACGACCGAATCGGGCCTCAAGTACGAAGACCTCACCGAAGGCACCGGCGCCGAGGCGGTAGCGGGCCGAACCGTCAGCGTGCACTACACCGGCTGGCTGACCGACGGCCAGAAGTTCGATTCGAGCAAGGACCGCAACGACCCGTTCGCGTTCGTGCTCGGCGGCGGCATGGTCATCAAGGGCTGGGACGAAGGCGTGCAGGGCATGAAGGTCGGCGGCGTGCGCCGCCTGACGATCCCGCCGCAACTCGGCTACGGCCCGCGCGGCGCGGGCGGCGTGATTCCGCCGAACGCGACGCTCGTGTTCGAAGTCGAACTGCTCGACGTCTGACTCTGACGCGGCTGTCCGCCGTCCGCCCGATGGAACGCATCCCGTCTCCCGCCATTGCGCTGCGCCGCTACGACGCGTCGGAAGCGTCGGACGTGCACGACTTTCATCAGGTCGTGCTCGGCGTCGACGGCGCGATGGTAATGGAGGTGGACGGCGTCGGCCAGCGTATCGACCGGCACGGCGCGTGGCTGATTCCGGCCGGGTCGCGCCACGACTACGCGGGCCTCGGCGACAACCGCCAGCTGGTGCTCGACCTGCCCGCGGCGTCGCTCGCGGTGCCGCAGCGGATGTTCGACACCTCGCGCGCGGTGGCGATCGATGCGGACCTGGCCGCGCTCGTCGCGCAGCTCGCGGCGGCCGTTGCGGTGCAGCCGGACGAGACGGCCGGCGACGCGCAATGCGCGGCCGCGCATCGCTTCCAGTGGCAAGCCGCTGCGCGGCTGTGCGGCGCGCTGCTCGGCGACAGCAGCCTCGCCGCGCCCGCGGCCGGCCTCGATTTCGCGCGCATCGACCGATGGCTGCGCGCGCGGCTCGCCGAGCCGCTGCGCATCGCCGACCTCGCCGCGCATTGCGGCTATGGGATGCGCCGGTTTCATCAGCTGTTCGTCGAAGCGTTCGGCGAAACGCCGCATCGTTATCTGCAACGGCTGCGGCTCGACAGCGCCGTCGTCCTGCTTGCCGACGGACGGCATCCGCTCGCGGACGTCGCCGGGATGGTCGGTTTTGCGGACCAGAGTGCGTTCACGCACGCGTTTACGAAGCGGTTCGGCGTCGCGCCGGGGCGGTGGCGCGGCGAGCGGCATTGATCCGTCGTTGAGCGCCAATGAGCGGCCGTTGCGCGGCCGTCTTGAGGGTTGGCATGGCGGATAGGCCGCAGGACGGATCGCGCCTCTCGCCTCTCGCCTCTCGCCTCTCGCCTCTCGCCTCTCGCCTCTCGCCTCTCGCACCTCGCACCTCGCACCTCGCACCTCGCACCTCTCACCTCTCACCTCTCACCTCTCACCTCTCACCTCTCACCTCGCCGTTCGAATCTCGCGCTTCGGAACGCCCCTTCGCACGTCCCCCTTCGCGTCCAGAACAATCCGACCCGTGTTTCCGCCGGCGTATCGACATTTCACAACACAATGAAACGTCATCCACGCGCACCGTCCTACGATCGACGCATGGATACCCCGAACCCCGCCCCCACCTTCCCGCCCGCGCTGACGCGCATCGTCGCGACCGTCAGCATCGGTTTCGTCGTCACGCAGCTCGACGTGACGATCGTCAACATCGCGCTCGCGCATGTCGCCGCCGACCTGCACCTGACCGTCGCCGGGCTGCAGTGGGTCGTCGATGCCTATACGCTGGCGTTCGCGGTGCTGATGCTGTCCGGCGGCGCGCTCGGCGACCGTTTCGGCGCGCGGCGCATGTATGCAGCCGGCATCGCGCTGTTCGCGATCGCGTCGCTCGCGTGCGGCGCCGCCACCCGGCCCGAGATGCTGATCGCGGCCCGCGCGCTGCAAGGCGTCGGCGCCGCGGCGATGCTGCCCAACTCGCTCGCGCTGCTCAACGACGCGAGCCGTCACGATCCGCGGCTGCGCGCACAAGCGGTCGGTTGGTGGACCGCCGCCGGCGCGATCTCGATCGCCGCGGGTCCGGTCGTCGGCGGCCTGCTGATCGCCGCATGGGGCTGGCGTGGCATCTTCCTCGTCAATCTGCCGCTGTGTGCGGCCGGGCTCGCGGCGACGGTCGCATGGGTGCCGGCGAAGCCCCGGCCGGCAGCGAGCCGTGCGATGGCGCCTGCGATCCCGCACGCGCCACGCGCGCTCGACCTGCGCGGCCAGACGCTCGCGATCCTGATGCTGACCGCGCTGACCGGCGCCGTGATCGAATGGCGCCCGCTCGGCCTTGCGCATCCGGCGGTGGCGGGCGGATTCGCGCTGGCCGTCGTCGCCGCGCTCGCGTTCGTCGCGGTCGAAGCGCGCGCGGCCGCACCGATGCTCCCGCTGTCGCTGTTCCGCAGCCGCACGTTCAGCGCGGCGGTGCTGTTCGGCATCTGCGTGAATCTCACGTATTACGGGACCGTGTTCGTGCTCGCGCTGTATCTGCAGCGCGTGCGCGGCGAATCGGCGCTGCAGGCGGGCCTTGCATTCCTGCCGCTGACGGGCGGATTCCTGCTGTCGAACATCGCGAGCGGCAAGATCGTCGCGCGCCGCGGTCCGCGCACGCCGATGATCGCGGGCGCACTGGTCGCCGCGCTCGGCTACGGGCTGCTGCACGGCGTGGATGCGGCAACGCCGCTCGCCGCGCTGCTCGTGCCGTTCCTGCTGATTCCGGCCGGCATGGGACTCGCGGTGCCCGCGATGACGACCGCCGTGCTCGCGTCGGTCGCGCCCGAACGCGCGGGGATCGCATCCGCGGTGCTGAACACCGCGCGGCAGGCCGGCGGCGCGATCGGCGTCGCGGCGTTCGGCGCACTGGCAGGCGGCGCCGGCGCGCTGCACGTGGCCGACGGGCTGCGCATCGAAACCGCGATTTCGGCCGCGTTGCTGATCGCAGGCGTGGCGCTGGCGTGCATGGTTCGACCGGATGCGCACGCCTCGGATACCGCGCCGCGCACCGGGCGCACCGTGCAAGCGATTGACTGACGAGCACCGGGCGCATCCCGCGCCTACGCCTACGCCTGCACCTGCACCTGCACCTGCACCTGCACCTACGCCTACGCCTACGCCGAAGCCGAAGCCGACGCCGAAGCCGACGCCAAAGCCGACGCAGCAAAAACCGCCGCTCAGCGTGCCGCGCCCTCGTCGTCGGCCACCACCTTCCTGACGACCGTCTCGGCCGCCTTCAGCGGTCGGCCGTCGTCGTGACGCAGCGCCAGTTTGCGGATCGCCCGGCCGGTCTTGCGGTCGACCAGCACCGAGTGCCTTTCGCCGCGCTCGAACAGGTGCGCCTCCCCCCACTGGCGCAGCATCACGATGACCGGGAACAGCCCCTCGCCTTTCTTCGTCAGCGCATATTCCTGGTACGCGGTGCCGTCCGACGCGGGCACGACCTCGAACACCCCGGCCTCCACCAGCATCCTGAGGCGGTCCGACAGGATGTTGCTTGCGACCCCGAGGCTCGTGCGGAAATCGCCGAAACGGCGCACGCCGTCGAACGCGTCGCGCACGATCAGCAGCGCCCACCGGTCGCCGACGATGTCGGTCGCCCGCGCCACCGGGCATGGCGAATCCGCGAGACTTTTCTGTCTGGCCATCTTTCTCTCCGCTTTCTGCTCGTTCATGCCGGCCGCCTGAGAGGCGATCCCGGCGATCTGCGCGCAGGCTCCGCACCCACCGCACAACAAGTTGCATTTTAAAACTTCTTTTCCTACACTCACACCAGTTTCAAATTGCAACTACTTGACGCGAGGAGCACGGATGGATTCTTCCTGTACATCGGTCGCGGCGGATCACACGCCGCCCGCCACCGCTGCCGACGCCAGCCTGTCGACAGCGCGCGTCGCGCTGCTGGCCGCGTGCTGCGCGGCGAGCGTCGCGAACGTCTATTACGCGCAGCCGCTGCTCGATTCGATCGCGCGCGACTTCGGCATTCCGCACGCCGAAGTCGGCGGCGTGATCACCGCGACGCAGCTTGGCTGTGCGCTTGCGCTGCTGTTCGTCGTCCCGCTCGGCGATCTGCTGAACCGCAAGCGGCTGATCGGCGCGCAACTGGTGCTGCTGGCGGTGGCCTGCGCCGGCGTCGCCGCCGCGTCGTCGCGTGTCGCGCTGCTGGCCGGGATGGCCGGCGTCGGGTTGCTCGGCACCGCGATGACGCAGGGCCTGATCGCCTGTGCGGCCGCGCTCGCGGGCGATGGCGAACGTGGCCGCGTGGTCGGCGCCGCGCAGGGCGGCGTCGTGATCGGTCTGCTGGCCGCGCGCTCGCTGGCGGGGCTCGTGACGGATCTCGCAGGCTGGCGTGCCGTGTATCTCGCGTCCGGCGCGGGCGCGCTCGTGATGCTCGTCGTGCTGTCGCGGCTGCTGCCGGACGTGCGTGCGCGCCGCGTACCAGCCTCGGCTACGCGGCGTTGCTGGGGTCGATGGGGACGTTGCTGCGTGGGGATCGCGTGCTGCAGGTGCGCGGCACGATCGCGCTGCTGATGTTCGCAGCGTTCAGCATCTTCTGGAGTGCGCTGGTGCTGCCGCTCAGCGCGCCGCCTCACGCGATGTCGCATACGGCGATCGGCGCGTTCGGCCTCGTCGGCGCGCTGGGCGCGGCGGCGGCCGCCCGTGCGGGACGGCTCGCCGATCGCGGCCTCGGCCAGGCGACGACCGGCGTGGCGCTCGCGCTGCTCGCCGTGTCGTGGCTGCCGCTCGCGTTCACGACGGCGTCGATCCCGCTGCTGATCGTCGGCATCGTGCTGCTCGACGTCGGCGGACAGGCGATTCACGTCGTCAACCAGAGCATGATCCTCGGCACCCGCCCGGATGCGCAGGCGCGCCTCGTCGGCTGCTACATGCTGTTCTATTCGGTCGGCAGCGGCCTCGGCGCGATCACGTCGACGCTGGTCTATGCGCGCGCCGGCTGGACCGGCGTCTGCGGGCTCGGCGCGGCGGTGAGTGTCGCCGCGCTCGGGTTCTGGGCGGCCACGCTGAAGCGCGCGCGGTAACGCCGCCCGACGCGTGGCTGTGCGGCCGGCCGACGGCACCGGTGTCGCCCAGCAGCCGTGCCGCGTCTCGCACGGCTGCTATGGCTGCAATGGCCGGTCGCAGGTCCGGCGAGCGCGGGCGCGCTCAGCTGGCCCGGATCGCCTCGTCGTACACGTCGGCGACACGCCGTGCGATCACCGCGTTGTCGAAGTGGTCGCGCGCGTAGCGCTTGCACGCGATTTCGTCCGGCAGCGCGATCGCGCCCGACAGCGCGGCGCCGAGTCCGTCCGCGATCGCGTCCGCGCCGGTCGACGGCAGCACGAGATCGTCGGACAGCCCGGCCACCGCCTCCGGCAGCCCGCCGACCGGCGTCACGAGCACCGGCGTGCCCGACGCGAGCGATTCGACGGTGATGAGGCCGAAGCCTTCGAGTGCGACCGTCGGCACGACGCTGACCGTCGCCGCACGGTACAGCGCCGCGAGATGCTGGTCGGGTACGAAGCCGAGCAGTTTCACGTTGTCCTGGAGTCCCTCCGCATCGATGCGCTGCTGCAGCTCCTCGGCCAGCTTGCCCTTGCCCGCGATCAGCAGCAGCACGTCCGGGTGGCGGTGCTTGACGAGCGCGATCGCGTCGATCAGGTCTTCGAGCCCCATCCGGCGCACGAGCCGCCGCACCGCCAGCACGATCGGCCGGTCCTGCGGCAGCTGCAGCTTGTGGCGCGCCTCGCCGGGCGTGAGCGGCGTGTCGAACTGCGCGGTGTCGACGCAGCCGGGAATCACGCGCACGCGCGCCGGATCGATGTCGTAGCGGCTCGTCAGGATCTGGCCGAACGCCTGCGACAGCACGATCAGCCGCGACGAACGCGCGTAGACGGCCTGCTCGAGATAGCGCTTCGCGCGCTGCCCGAGCGACGCGGCGCCCTCGACCTGGCTTTCGTCGGCCCACGGGCCCTGGAAATGCGACACCTGCGGAATCCCGCGCGTGACGTCGAGGCCGGGGAACGTGTACAGCGCGAAATGCGACGAGATCACGTCGGGCCGTTCGCTGCGGATCGTGTCGCGCAGCGCGCGGCGCGCGGCCAGCATCCGGCGCGCAAGCGGCTCCGATGCGGGGCCAAAGCCGCGGATCGCGCCGCCCGTGTCGTTCGCGACCTTCTCCGAACCCGCGACGAGCCCGCGCACCGCGACGCCTGCGCCCGGCAGCGCGCCGACGAGCGAGTAGTACATCCGGTCGAGGCCGCCCGCGCGTTCGGGAAACCAGTGCATGCCGATTTGCAGCGATTTGATCGGCCGGGAAGAAAGATTCGTCACGATTGCTCCTGCGTGAGCGCATGCTCGACGCGCTCGAATGCGCTCGGCTGCGAGGGTTGGCCGATGCGCCGGTAAAGCGCAATGTACTGGGCGCCCATGTGCGCCCAGCCGAATCGGGTCATCAGTTCACGTGCTGCGTCGCCCATCGCGCGACACGTGTCGCGCGACACCGCGAGCGAGCCGATCGCCTGCGCGAGCGCGGCCGGATCGTCCGGATCGTCCAGTACGATCCCGCACTCGCGCGTGATGATCTCCGCGCCGCCCGCCGTGCGCGCGGTGACGACCGGCAGGCCGGCCGCCATCGCCTCGAGCAGCGACAGGCTCATCGCTTCGTAGCGCGACGGAAACACGTACGCGTCGACCGAGCGCATCAGCGTCGGCATGTTCTTGACGAGCCCGAGGAAATGCACGCGTGCGTCCAGCCCGAGCGCGCGCGCCTCGTCCGGATACGGGCTGCCGGGCAGCCAGCCCGCGACCGCGAGGTGCACGTTCGCCGGCAGCTTCGTCAGCGCCTTCAGCACGGTGCCGAGGTTCTTGCGCGGCGTGCGCAGGTCGCCGACGAACAGCAGCAGGAACGCGTCGGCCGGCAGCTTGAACGCCGCGCGGTCGGCCTGCGCGTGCGCGAATGCGCTGCCGTCCACGCCGTTGTAGATCACGCTGATCTTGCCGCGATCGATGCCGAGCCCGGCGATCTCGTCGGCGACCTTCCCCGACACCGCGGTGATCGCGCGCGAGCGCCGGTATGCCCAGCGTTCGAGCGCGGTGTTCACGCGCGTGTAGACGTACTGGTACGCGGACCACAGCCCCTTCGTCGGCCCGAACGGGTAATACGGGCTCTTGAACCAGCCGCCGTGCACGAAGTGCGCGGTGTTCACGTCGGCCTTGATCCACGAGATGAAGCCGTTGACGTGCAGCACGTCGTATTCCGCGCGATGCGTGCGCAGCCACGACGCGCTCTTCAGCGCGAACACCTGCTGCTTGACGAGGTTCGACGGCCAGAAGCGCCCGACCTTCACGGGCACCCAGCGCACCCGGTGGTCGGCCAGCAGCTCGGGCGCGACATGCGACGCGACGAGCGTCACCTCGTAGTTCTCGGCCAGCGCGGCGCGGGCGATTTCGTAATTGACGCGGCCCTGCCCGTCGTTATGACGCACGACATGCGTGACGATCGCGATTCTCAATGGTCGGCTCCCCGTGAGTATGCGGCGGCGATCTGGCGCCGGGCCTTCTGCCAGTGCGCCGCGGAAAGAATCGAAGAAATGGCGGTGAACAGCAGCAGCCCGCCCGTGCCGATCAGCGAGTTCGTGAACACGAGCATCGCGACCACCGACAGGCACAGGCTCAGGCATGCGCCGACGAACTTGTCCTTGCGCTGCTTGAGCGCCGCGCGCAGCGTGCGGCCGAGCAGCAGCGCGATCCCCGCGAGATACAGCAGCGTGCCGGGCCAGCCGAGCACGAACGGCACGTTCATCACGCCGCTGTCGAAGCTGCCGTACTTGCCGAGCTCGCCGCTGTCGCTCGACAGCTTCGTCGACGCGCCTGTCGCGCCCATCCCTTCGCCGGCGACGTCGGTAAACGCCGTCTCCGCGAAGGTCGCGTAGAACTTGTTGCGGTCGTCGTAGCTGCGGTCGTCCTTCAGGTTGGTGATCGACTGCAGGCGCGCGCCGAGCCGGTCGGCGACGGGCCCGACGGTCAGCAGCGGCACGCACAGCCCGGCCAGCACGACCGCGCTGATGAGGATCCGCATCCGCACGCGGTTGCTCGACTGCACGAGCTGGATCGCAAGCGCGATCACCCAGCCGCCCCACGTCGAGCGCACGAGACACAGCGCGAACGAGATGAAGCCTGCCGCACCTGCGACCCAGCGGATCTTTTGCGGCGCCGCGAGCACGAACACCAGCGCGCCCATCATCGCGAACGCGAACGGCCCGGACGAGTTCATCGTGCTGAACACGCGCACGCCGTACGGCACCGGCTCGCCCTGCGAACCCATGTCCGAACCGACCATCCACAGCACGTCCCACTGCGGCATCACGAAGTACTGCACGACGCCGTACGCGCCCATCACGAGCATGCCCCACATGAACGTGGACAACAGCACATCGCGGTACTCGGGATAGTCGCGCGCGTTGACCATGATGTGAAAGCCGATCAGCACGGGGTACACCCAGTTCGCGAGGTCGTAGGTCGCCGCCATCACGCCGCTCGACACGATGCCGACGAGATACGCGTACGCGAGCCCGAACAGGATCAGCAGCACCGGAATCCCGCGCCGCTGCGCAAGCGCGCGGTAATGACGCAGCAAGCCCAGGCCGGCGATCATCGTCACGGCAAGCGGCGCGATCTGGATCAGGCTCGTCGGCGTGAACGCGCCCTTCGACCAGTCGGCGAGACGCCGCACCTCGGGGCTCAGGAACCACACCCACCACATGAATCCGACATAGCGCGCCGGACTCTTGAAATACAGCCACAGGCCGACCGCGATCGACAGCGCAGGGAACGCAAGCGTCAGCACCGAGCCCTGGTGCGCGGCGATCAGCGCGGCAGTGAAGGTCCATAGCCCGGCCTGGCCGGCCCAGTGCTTCGGCTCGGCGAACCAGCGGCGCGAGCGGGACGACGTGGACGAGGGGGACGGGGCGGCAATCGACGTACTCATTGCACTTGCACTCATTGCGACGACGACGGGCGGGAATCCGCGAGCGGCATCGATACGCCGGCCGCCGCCGGCGTGCGGCGCTGGCGCAGCAGGTCGCGCGTGATCCGCACGTGCTGCGCGGCGAATGCCTGCGTCGTCAGGTCATGGTCCCGCAGGCGCGCAGCAGCCGCCTGCGCACACTTGAGCGCGAAGCCCGGCTCCGCCGCGAAGCGGTCGGCTGCCTGGCGCATCGCCTGCGCATCGAACGGCGGCACGTAAGCGGCCGTGTCGTGCGGGAAGTAGTCGGCGAGTCCGCCGACATCGGACACGATCATCGGCTTGCCGACCGCGGCCGCTTCGAGCATCACGGTGATGCCCGACGCGTGGAAGTTCGGCCGCAGCGGCACGACGATCACGTCGGCCCACTGATACAGCTCATGCTGTTTCGCGAGCCCCGATGCCGAGCCGATCTTCACGTTCGGCGCGTGCCACTCGCGCGGCACGCGGCGGCGCGTCGCGAGCCGCACGTCGTAGCGCTCGTCGCCGCCGAATGCCGCGAGGAAGGTCCGCCAGTCGCGATCGCGGTCGTTGCCGATCGCCGCGATGCGCAGCGGCCGGTTCGGCAGCCATTGCTGCGGCTCGCGGATCGGGAAATCCTGCGTGTTCAGCCCGTAATAGACGAACAGCGCGTCGCGATGCAGATAGCGGCGGCACAGCTCCGCGTTGTCGCGCGCGAGCGTCGTCAGCACGTCGGCGCGTGCGAGCAGCTTGCGATAGAGCCAGCGGCGCGGCGCGCCGAAGCTCGACCACTTGTCGTACAGCCACACGCTCTGCGCGAGCAGCAGCGGCCGCTTGCCCTGTGCGCCCGCGAGCTTCAGGATCAGCGCGGCGGCGAGGTGTTCCTGCTCGGTATGCGTCCAGATCACGTCGGTGTCGATCAGCGCGGCGCGGTTGCGCCATGCGTGGACGATGTCGAAGCCGAGCGCCGCCTTCAGCGCGCGGCGCGCGACGCTGGCGAGGCGGTTCTCGCGCTTGTCCTGCGAATAGGTCAGCTTGAATTCGTCAGATTCGGCGTGGTGATAGCCGTACAGGCAGCCGATGTCGTCGCCTTTCCGGTAAGTACGCGGATCGGCGCCGTAAAACAGGTGGACGTGCACTTTCGTGGTAGTCATGTCAGCCTCCGCCGGGCCGCCCCAAGGAGGCTGACCGCCCCCTCGGGGGGCAGCGAACAAAGTGAGCGTGGGGGTCGTTTCATTTCAAGCCCTCCGGGGTTGGCCGTGCGGGATGCGCGCGGCCCGTTAAGGCGTCACCGGCGGCAGCGCCGCACGGTGGGGGGCATGCGTCGCGCGGCGGGCGTCGCGCGCGCCGCGGCGCACTGCACGCCAGTGCTCGCGCACGCGCTCGCCGTCAGCCGAGCGCAGCGCGAGCACGACGTGCGCGAGGCCCGGGTACACGCGCGTGCCGACGACCGTGTACCACCACCACGCGATTTCGCGGCGCAGCGGCGGCAGATGCTCGCGCAGGATCAGGTGCAGGTTGTACGCGGAATTGCTGACCGCGTTCAGCGATGCGGCGTCGCGCCGGTTGTCGTCGAAGCGCTCGGCCGGAAAGTGGTCGACCGCGACGAGCGGGTCGTACACGAGCTTCCAGCCGTCGCGCTTCACGCGCATGCTGAACCCCATGTCGTTGTGCACCTGCGCGCCGGCGCCGCGCAGCCGCGTGTCGAAGCGCAGCCGCTCGATCGCCGCACGGCGATAGCTCATGTTCGCGCCCTTCAGCATGTCGACCTCGCGCGCACCGCCGACTCCAAGGTGGTGGTTGCCGATGATCTTGCCGGACGCGGTCAGGCGGCCGACGAGCGGACGCGATTCGTCGAGCACACGGCCTTTCTCGTGCACCCAGTCGCGCCCGCCGACCGCGCCGACGCGCGGATCGGCCAGGAACGCGGATTCGATGCGCGCGAGCCATTCCGGGCGCGGCGCCGCATCATCGTCGGTGATCGCGACGATGTCGCCGCTCACCGAGTCGAGCCCCTTGTTCAGCGCGGCGACCTGCCCCGGCACGTCGACCGGCACGATGCGCAGCGGCAGCGTGCCGCCGACCGACGGATCGGCGAGGCGCTCGTGCGTCGCGTCGTCTTCCGGGCGCGCGACGACGATCACCTCGTCAGGCAAGCGCTGCTGGCGCTGCAGCGCCTGCAGGCAGCGCGCGAGGTCGGCCGGACGCCGGTAGGTCGGAACGAGCACGGAAATCTTCATCGTTGGTTCTCCTGTCCTCTTTCGAAGCCGTCAGGCGCTCAGGTATTCGTGGACAGCCATATAGCCGCGGCCATAGCCGCGCGTCTTCGGCGGCACGCCGTTGAAGATGCCGCCTTCGAGGTCGACGCCCGCGGTGCGCAGCCGCTTGATCGCATCGGCGATCTCGGCTTCGGTATGCATGCCCGAACGCAGCACCATGAACGTCGCGCCCGCCATGCGGCCGATGATCGTCGCGTCGGTCACCGCCAGCACCGGCGGCGAATCGATCAGCACGACGTCGTAGCGCTTGCCGAGGCCCTCGAGGTACTGCGGCAGGCGCGTCGACATCAGCAGCTCCGACGGGTTCGGCGGGCGCGTGCCGGCCGCGATGAACGACAATCCCGGCACCGGCGTCTCGCGGACCGCATCCTCGAGCGCCGACTGGTCGCTCAGCAGCTCCGACAGGCCCGGCTGCGCGGTCAGGCCGAAGTAGCGTTCCAGCACGCCGCGTCGCATGTCCGCGTCGACCAGCAGCACACGCTTGCCGGAGTGCGCGAGCAGCACCGCGAGGTTGACCGTCAGGAAGCTCTTGCCGATCCCGGGCGTCGGGCCGGTCAGCACGATCACGCGGTTCTTTGCCTCCATCAGCGCGAACTGCATCGCGGTGCGCAGGCTGCGCAGGCTTTCGATGCTCGGGTCCTTCGGACGCAGGCTCGCGAGGATCGCCCGGGTGCGCCCGCCGCTCTTCTCGGCCGTCGCGTCGAGGCGCACCTGCTCGGCGCTCTGCGGCACGAGCCCGTACAGCGGCAGGTTGAACGTGCGCTCGATGCGGTCCGGATCCTCGATGCCCTGGAACATGTTGCGGCGCAGGAACACGACGCCCGTGCCGAGGATCAGCCCGAGGAACACTGCGGCCGACAGGATCAGCACCTTCTTCGGCTTGACCGGGTCGCCCGGACGCAGCGCCGAGTCGACGAGATGGATGTTGCCGCCCGTGCCGGCCTTCTGCACCGACAGTTCCTGCACGCGGTTCAGCAGCAGCACGTAGATGTCCTCGGCGACCTTCGCGTCGCGCTGGAGCTGCACGGCCTTCACTTCGGTCGCCGGCAGGCTGCGGAAGCGGTTCGCGTACTTGTCCTTCTCGGCCTCGAGTTCGCCGAGCTGCTGCTTCGCCGCGATCACGAGCGGATGCGAATCGGTGAAGCGCTGCGCGAGCGACGCGAGCTGCAGGCGCTGTGCGGCGATCTGCTGCTCGTACTGCACGCTGCCTTCGAGGTAGACCTTCGCCTCGTCGCTTGCGTTGATCGAGCCCGACGTGCGCTGGTACTGCGTCAGCGCGGCCTCGGCACGCTCGAGATCGGACTTCAGGCGCGGCTCCTCGCTCTTCAGGAAGTCGAGCATCTTGGTCGTCTCGGTCTGCTTCGCGATCACGTGCTGGTTCAGATACGACTGCGCGAGCGCGTTGGCGATCGCCGCGGTCTGATCCGGATCCTTGCCTTCGAGCGAGATCTGCACGACGCCCGTCTGCTTGCCCTGCTCGGTCACCTGGATGCCGGACTGGAAGCCGGTGATCGCGTCGAGGTCGTTGTACCGGACCACCGTGAACTGCGTGCCCGGACGCGCGGCCAGCTTCGACACCATCAGCGTCACGCCGCCGCCCTGCTCCGCCTCGCCGACGCGGCCGGCCAGCAGCCGTCCGCCGTTCTCGTCGGCAAGCGAGTAGGTGCCGTCGGGGCCGGCGGTCAGCGTCAGCTTCTTGCCTTCGAGCGCGGGCACGACATTGACCGTATCGATGTCGGCGATTTCGCCGCCCCACGCATACGAGCGCAGGCCGAGCCACGGCTTCGCGGGCTGGCCCGGCGTCGCGAGACGCGCGGCCAGGCTGCCGAGCACCGGGATCGTCTTCGGCATCACCGAGAAGTTCAGCTTGAACTGCTCGACGACCGGCGCGACGACGCCGCGGCTCTTGATGATTTCGATTTCGGCATCGGTCGGCGCCTGCTGCGGGCCGCTGTTGATCATCGCGCCCGTCTGCGTCTGCGTCAGTGCTTGCGACGTGTTGTCGTTGCCTTCGACGCGCACGTGCACGTCGGCCTGATAGACCGGCTTCGCGATGAAGCAGTACAGGCCGGCGAGCGCGACGACCGTCACCGCGATGCCGAGCAGCAGCCAGATGTCGTCGAAGATGACCTGGATCAGCTGGCCCAGGACGACGTCTTCTTCCTCGGTCTTCGCGGTCAGGTCCGCGTAGGAGTTCTTTGCTTGCGTGTTCACCATGTGTTCCCGCTTGAGTGGTGCCGGGGCGGGATCGCCGCCCCGGCGGTTCATCAACGCGTGATCTGTCGCATGTAGAAGATCGTCTGAATCGTCGGCAGCACCTGCTGCAGCACGCGGTTGAACTGCACCGAACCCGCGGTGTCGACGTACACGACATCGAGCGGTTGCAGCTGGAAGCGGCTCGACAGCATCAGCGAGTCAGGCTGCGTCATGTCGAGACGGAACACTTCCGGTTTGGTCGGGTTGTCGCGCATCCCGCGCATCACGTAGATCTTGCGCGGGTTCGCATCCGTGTCGAGGATGCCGCCGCCCGACGTCAGCGCATCGGCGATCGTCAGCTTGCCCTTCAGCATCGGGATCGCGACCGGCGTCTTGACTTCACCCATGATGAACACGCGGCTGTCGCTGCGGTCCGGCACGTTGATGATGTCGCCCTGCTGCAGCATCACGTTCTGCTTCACGTCGCCGCGATCGAGCACGCCGTTCGCGTCGAGCGTGTAGAGCTTGCCGTCGCGCGTGAGGCGGATGCGCTGCAGGTCGGCGTCGGACGTCGAGCCGCCCGAGCGCGAGATCGCGTCGACCAGCGTCAGCGGCACGTCGCTCATCGCGAGCGGGCCCGGCTGCTTCACTTCGCCCGTCACCTGCACCTTCTGGCTGCGGTAAGACAGCACGCGCACGTCGATCTGCGGATTCTTCACGTAACGCGCGAGGCTCGTCGCCAGTTCGTCGCGGATCTGCGAGATCGTCTTGCCCGCCGCGCGGACGCGGCCGACGAACGGGAAATAGATCGTGCCGTCGGCGCCGACGGTCTGGCCATACGGATCGGCCTGGCCCGGCAGCGCAGTCGTATACGGCGCCTGCAGCGCGCCCGCGACCGACTGCGTCGTGTTGCCGCCGCTCGAGAACGACTGGCCCTGCGGCGTCGTCAGCTCGGGGTGGTCCCACACGGTCACGCCGAGGATGTCCTGCGGCCCGACGCGATACACGTACTGCGACGGATCCGTGTAGCGCGACGGCGGCAGCGGGTGCGCCATCTGCTGCTGTTGCTGGAGCTGATCCATGATCAGCTTGGCGTCGATGTAATGAACCGGATAGGTCTCGGCCTGTTGCGTCGGACCTTCGTCCTTCAGGCGCGAACCGTCGAGATAGTTGCCGGGCGCGGTTGCGCAGGCTGACAGAAAAGTCGTCAGCGCAAGGGAAAGCGCCACAGGGCGCATTGAGCGAGTCAGCATAGTCTTTGCAGCCATCCTTGAACCAGACGTTCGATCAATGTGTAGCTTTCGCGATAGTCGGCCTCGGGGCCGCCATGCGGATCGGCGATTTCGGCGCCCTCCCACTTGCCGAGGAGGTGCACCTTGCCGCGCGCGAACGGGTCGACGGATTCGACCGCCGCGATCTGCGCGCGCTCGCTGACGAGAATCAGGTCGGCGTCGCGCACGATCTTGCGGGACAGGCGCCGCGAGCGATGCGTCGTAGCATCGACGCCGCGCTCCGCGAGCAGCCGGCGCATCATCGGATCGATGCCTTCGCCGACGTTCGCATCGACGCCTGCCGAGTGGAATGTCACGCGCGGCCCGCCGCGCACCGCGGTGTGCGACTTGAACAGCATTTCCGCTGCCGGGCTGCGGCAGACGTTCGCGTGACAGACGATCAGGATGTTTCGGAACATGGCGTATAGCGGGGCCTCACGCGTTCGCGCGCGCGGCTCCCGGAATCCGTGCGGCGACCGCCTGGCGCGAGCCCGGGCGGCCGATCGGGTGATATTCGATGCCCTGCTCGCTCATTGCTTCCGGCTCGTACAGGTTGCGTCCGTCGAAGATCACGGGCGACTTCCAGAGACGGCCGAGCGCGGTGAAGTCCGGGCTCTTGAACACCTTCCATTCGGTGACGATCACGAGCGCGTCGGCGTCGCGCGCGACCTGCGATTCGTCGTCCGCGTACGTGAGGCGCTCGAGCCAGCTCGGGTGGCTCGCGAGATCGAGCGCGATCACGCGCTGCGCCTCGTGCTGCGCGACCGGGTCGTACGCGGTCACGCGCGCGCCGCGCGACAGCAGCTCGGCGATCAGCTCGCGGCTGGGCGCCTCGCGCATGTCGTCGGTGTTCGGCTTGAACGCGAGGCCCCACAGGCCGAACGTGCGGCCCGTCAGGTCCTCGCCGAAGCGCGCGATGATCTTCTCGGCGAGCACGCGCTTCTGCGCCGCGTTCACCGACGACACCGCCTTCAGGATCTGCAGCGACTGGCCGTGCTCGTCCGCGGTGCGGATCAGCGCCTCGACGTCCTTCGGGAAGCACGAGCCGCCGTAGCCGCAGCCCGCGTACAGGAAGTGGTAGCCGATGCGCGGATCGGAGCCGATCCCGCGCCGCACCGCCTCGATGTCCGCGCCGAAGCGGTCCGCCAGGTTCGCGAGCTCGTTCATGAACGAGATGCGCGTCGCGAGCATCGCGTTCGCCGCGTACTTCGTGAACTCGGCCGAACGCACGTCCATGTACAGCGTGCGCTCGTGGTTGCGGTTGAACGGCGCGTACAGCTTCTTCATCAGCTCGCGCGCGCGCTCGCCGGGCACGTCGTCGTCGCAGCCGATCACGATGCGGTCCGGCCGCGTGAAGTCGTCGACCGCCGCGCCTTCCTTCAGGAATTCCGGGTTCGACACGACCGAGAACATCTGGTCGCCGCCACGTTTCGCGAGCTCCTCGGCGACGGCCGCGCGCACGCGCTCGGCGGTGCCGACGGGCACCGTCGACTTGTCGACGATCACCTTGAAGCCGGTCATGTAGCGGCCGATGTTGCGCGCGGCGGCAAGCACGTACTGCAGGTCGGCGGAGCCGTCCTCGTCGGGCGGCGTGCCGACCGCGATGAACTGCACGTCGCCGTGCGCGACCGCGGCTTCGACGTCGGTCGAAAAGCGCAGGCGGCCCGCCGAGCGGTTGCGCGCGATGATTTCCTTGAGGCCCGGCTCGTGGATCGGCACGCCGCCGTTGTTCAGGATGTCGATCTTCGTCTGATCGACGTCGAGACAGAACACGTCGTGCCCAATGTCGGCGAGGCATGCGCCGGTGACGAGCCCTACGTAACCGCTGCCGATGATAGTCAGATTCATGATGTGTCGGACCTCTTGACCAGTGATTCGAAATTCGGAGAAAGCAGGTTGCCTGCCCTCGGTATTCAGTACGCGTTGCTGCCGGTGAAGCCTTTCCACAGCGTCAGCGCGACGATCTTGATGTCGAGCCAGAACGACCAGTTCTGCATGTAGTAGAGATCGAGCTTCACGCGCCCCATCATCTTCTCGACCTGGTCGGTCTCGCCGCGAAAGCCGTTGATCTGCGCCCAGCCCGTGATGCCCGGCTTGATCCGGTAGCGGAACATGTAGCCCTTGACCAGATCCTTGTAGATGTCGTCGTGCGCGAGCGCATGCGGGCGCGGGCCGACGACGGACATCTCGCCCTTCAGCACGTTGATGAACTGCGGCAGCTCGTCGAGGCTCGTGCGGCGCAGGAACCGGCCGACCGGCGTCACGCGCGCATCGTTCTTCGTCGCCTGCGTGACCTTGCCCGCCACTTCCTGGTGCACCTTCATCGAGCGGAACTTGTAGATCTCGAACTCGTGGCCGTCGATGCCCTTGCGCTTCTGCCGGAAGAACACGGGCCCGTGCGACGTCACCTTGATCAGGCACGCGATCGCGAGCATCACCGGCGCGAGCATCGTGAGCGCCGCCAGCGCGAACAGCCGGTCGAACACGAACTTCGGCAGGATCCGCACGTCGGTGATCGGCGACGCCGCGAGGTTGATCGCCGGCACGCCGAGCAGCTCGACGACTTCGTGGTTGAAGAACGACAGGCTGCGCACATCCGGGATGAAGCGGATGTTCACGAAGTCATGGCGGAACATCGTGACGATCCGGTTGATCTGGCGCTCTTCCGAGATCGGCAGCGTGAGCCACAGTTCGCGGATCGCGCGGCTGCGCACGAGCCACACGAGCGAGTCGAACTGCCGCTCGATCCGAACGTCGTCGAGTGCCACGTCGCTCGGGGCCGCGCTTTCGTCATACACGCACACCGGGTTGAACCCCGCTTCCGGCTGCGCGCGCATCTGCGCGATCAGCCGCCGCGCCGCCGGCGTGCCGCCGACGATCGCGACCGCCTTCAGGTTGTAGCCGCCGCGGCGCAGTTGCCGCAACGCAGCGTGCACGCACGCCTTCGACGCGGCGAGCAGCGCCATCGTCGAGACGGCCCAGTAGCCGAGCCACAGCCGCGACAGGTCGCCCGACTGGTGAAAGCTGAAGCTCATCAGGATGCCCGCGAGCTCGACGACGAGCCACGCGAACGCGACGCGCCCCATCAGCCCGACGAGCCGCTTGCCACGCCACGACTGATAGATCCCGAACGCGGGAAAGAACACGACGACGAGTACGCAGTCGAACAGCACCATCGTGCGTTGCAGGTCGTCGAGCCAAACGATGCGTCCACCGTGCAGCGCGGCGGCGGTCAGGGCTCCCGTCACGACCATCGCGATGTCGATGATTCTCGCCAGCACGCTCAACATGTTCGCTTCCTCTTTGGACAGGCGTTTGCCGAACAGCTCCTTGCGCAGCCCCTGCCGCGCATTCGATTCAAACGTTGCATGACGCTATTGAACCGGGAAGAAAATACCTCCGGCAAGTCCACAAGTATTTCGAAAATTAATCGGAAATTCTTGCCGGTCGATCGAGTATTTATATCGGCATGTTTTCCCGGATTTGCAGGAAATATCGATGTTTTCAGGTTCGTTACACCGCCGCGGGCGCCTTTACAGGCCTGCGATGCGCGGGAGCATGCGGAATTATTTTTTATTTTTTTATTTACCCGGCATGGTGCCGCGGAAAATTTTCCCTGCAGATAGAAAGATGAATATGGGATGAATGGTACGGTTTTATTGTCGATTTACTTCATGCTACAACGACAGGCACTGACATCACTCTGGGAGTGCCATCATGAATGCTCCGGCCGTGGCAGCCGATACGCGCCAATCTTCCTCCGCCGCTGCAACCGCGGGCTCGCGCGTCGCGGTGCAGCCGGTGATCCTCGCCGGCGGCTCCGGCACGCGCCTGTGGCCGATGTCTCGCGAGCACTATCCGAAGCAGCTGATCGGTCTGCTCGGCGACCATTCGCTGCTGCAGTCGACCGCTTGCCGCCTCGACGGCCTCACGGCCGGCCATCCGCTGAACGACGACGTGCTGATCGTCTGCGGCGAAGACCATCGCTTCACGACGTCCGAACAATTGCGCGCGATGGCCAAGCACGCGACGATCATGCTCGAGCCGCTCGGCCGCGACACCGCGCCCGCGCTGACGCTTGCCGCACTGCGCATCGTCGCCGACGGCGGCGATGCGGTGATGACCGTGATGCCGGCCGACCACGCGGTCGCCGACCTGCCGCGCTTTCACGCGGCCGTGGCCGCCGGCGTGCAGTGTGCGGCGCAAGGCAAGATCGCGACGATGGGCATCGTGCCGGACCATGCGGAAACCGGCTACGGCTACATCCGCGTCGGCAGCCCGATCGGCGCCGCTGCTGACGGCATCGACGTGCGGCGCCTCGACCGCTTCGTCGAGAAGCCGCATCTCGAGCTCGCGCAGCAGTACGTCGAATCCGGCGAATACTGGTGGAACAGCGGCATCTTCATCGTGCGCGCATCGGTGTGGCTGAACGCGATCCGTCATTTCGAGCCGGCGATCTACGCGGCCTGCGAACAGGCCGTCGCGCAAGGCAAGACCGACGGCGATTTCTTCCGCGTCGATCGCGACGCGTTCGCCGCGTCGCCGTCCAACTCGATCGACTACGCGGTGATGGAGCCGCTCGCGAACCTGCCGTCGGTGTGCGAGTGCGTCGTCGTGCCGCTCGATGCGGGCTGGTCCGACGTCGGCTCGTGGGACGCGATCTGGCAGATCCTGCCGAAGGACAACGCCGAGAACGTCGGCCGCGGCCACGTGCTGTTCGAGGACGCCGAGTCGACGTTCGCGCATTCGGAAAGCCGGCTCGTCGCGTGCGTCGGCACGCAGAACCTCGTCATCGTCGAGACGCCCGACGCGGTGCTCGTCGCCGACAAGTCGCGCGTGCAGGACGTGAAGAAGATCGTCGGCCGCATCAAGGCGGAACGCGGCGCGGAAGCGACCGATCACCGCAAGGTCCATCGCCCGTGGGGCCATTACGACTCGGTCGACATGGGCGAGCGGTTCCAGGTGAAGCGCATCGTCGTGAAGCCCGGCGCGCGGCTGTCGCTGCAGATGCATCACCACCGCGCCGAGCACTGGATCGTCGTGCGCGGCACCGCGCGCATCACGCGCGGCGACGAGACGTTCCTGCTGTCGGAAAACGAATCGACGTACATCCCGCTCGGCGTGTCGCATCGCCTCGAAAACCCCGGCAAGATGCCGCTCGAACTGATCGAAGTGCAGTCGGGCTCGTATCTCGGCGAAGACGACATCGTGCGCTTCGACGATACCTACGGCCGGCAGTAACGCCTGCATGCGCAAAGGGCGCCGTCATCGAACGGCGCCCTTCGTGCGCGACATGCGCGGCGCGCTCATGCGCCGCGCATCAGCCTTCAACCCACCCGATACGCGAGACGCTCGGTCTGCACCGGATCGTTGCGGCCGTCGGTCAGCGACGCGGCGCGACGCTCGGCGATGAAGCGCTGGATGTCCGATTCCGCCCGCACCAGCGTGGACAGCACCGGCGCATTGTCCGCCGCACGCACCGGCTCGTCGCTCGCGCCATGCCGGTCGATCCACTGCCGCGCCCAGTCGAGCGCGAACTGCTGCGCTTCCTCGGCATCGGTGAAACGCGGCCCGATCAGGCCGGAGCGCTCGACGCGGCGGTCGTCCTGCGTGATCTCGGCCCATGCGCGATACATCAGGTTCTGCACGGGCTGCGCGATGCCGTGGATCGTGTAGCCGCGATACTCGTCGACCTGCGGCTCGGTTGCCGAGAAATTCGCGGTGGACGCGCGCGCCTGCCGCACGCCCGTCGCGGCCGCGGCGGCCGGCGTGCCGGGCACCGCGAACGCCTGCTGCGCGGGCATGTCTGCGTGCATGTCCGCGTGCATGTCGGTCTGGCCGCGCGACGTCACGGCCAGCGCCGCATCGTCGCGATGCCAAACGTTTGCCTGCGTGACCGGCAATTGCCACGATTCAGGGTTTTGCCAGAACACGCCGCGCAGGCGGTCGTTTTCCGGCGCCGGGTCCGCATGGCGCACGGGGGCGACCGGTACGGGCGGCGGCGGAATGTACGCGAACGTACGCCCGCTGAACTGGGTCAGCACGTCGATCATCTGCAGCAGCGTGCCGTTCGCGAGCCACTCCTCGTAGCGACGGCGGCACGTGGGCCCGGACGGATAGCGGCCAGGCAGCTTGGACCATGCCTCTCCGGTCGTCAGGATCCACAGCACAGCGTTGGCGACGACGCGCGGTTCCGCGCGTGGTCGACCACGACGATTCAGCCGAATCGGTTCATCGGCGATCAGCGTTGAAAGACGAACCCACTCTTCATCGTTTAGCTCATCGAAGAACATAGTAGATCTCTCCACGCAGCCAGGCCGGGCTGCGATTGGCGGCGCCGTCGCGAACGAGTCGCGGGGCGGTCAGGTTGCACATTATGGTTATCCGGTAGTGCATGCGGTCGCGACACGCACAAAGGCAGTGCCGACATTCCCGGCAATGATGCACAAATCCGGTCTCACTCCAATGTGGGAATTTTTGTGCACGAAGCATACCATCACTAGGGTTTATCTCAATATGACAATGACTTTATGTTACGTAATGAAACATCATGCCATGGATGCGCAATACATTTACGCTTGAATTTTTTTACGTGAACTTTATGCGCCGGGCTGCAAAGCCCCGTCTGACGGGGCTTTGCGGGGTGCCCTCCCGCTCCGCGCAGTCTGCCCGACAAGGTGTTCCGACCCTCATCAGTAAAAATCTCCGGATCGTCGCGCGAAAATCGGTAAATCAGGGGAAAATTCGTAACGAAATATATTTCGATCGGTAATTCGTTCGAATTGCTTTCATTAGACTTTTCCCCATGCGCAATCTCTTTATTGTTTCTCACCAGGCAATGACAGGCATGTGACGGCGCGCGTGCCGTTACGGATCTGCAAACGATTCGCGCGATCGCTGCATGTCTCCATAACGATCGCGCACACACTGACGTGCGCGAGGTGCGAACGGGCATGCAATGATCAGGCAGCCGGCGTTCGGGCGAACATGCGGCCGCGCGTTTTTGAAGGTCGGTTGATCCTGATCAATCGTCGTCGATTCGCGCAGTTCGTCACGCACGCGCGCGGTCCGTCGCCCGGTATCCGGGCCGACATTCCATCGTCCTGCAGAAGAAAAAAATCGCGGGGGCGGCGGCAGCTTGCGCCGCGGTCAGCGCAGGTCGCCGGCGAGCGACGCGGCGACGCCGGCGTCGATACGCTGCGGCGGCACCGTATAGCCCGGATGATCGCAGCCGATCGACAGCGCCGCGCCCTGCTTCAGCGCCGCACGCATCGGCGCGCCCAGTTCGAACCGGACGAAATGCACGGCGGAGGTCTTCGCGTCCGTCTCGCGATCGAGGTCCTCGTCCGCGATCGCATAGACAGGCTCATGGCCGTCGACCTGCAGGTACACGCGATCCTCGACGCCGATCAGCCGCGCGAGCGCCGCGCGACGCTCGGCCTCGTGCTCGTATTCGATCTGCATCGTCGCCTTCAGGTTGGTGCCGTCAGGCACCAGCGGCAGGTACGCTTCCAGCTCGCCAGCGATGCCCGCTTCTTCGAAGATCTTTTCGATGTGCAGCATTTCGTGGATCTGGTAGCGGATCGTCGTCTCGTCCTCGAACAGGAAGCGCAGGTGGTTGCCGAGCTGCACCGCGCGCCGCCGCTTGTGCTCGATGAGCCGCGCGTGTTCGGATTGGCGGATCTTCGCGTACGCTTCGAGCGTCAGCAGGGAATCACGGGTGAGGGTCATGGAAGGTCCTTCGTCGGTGTGGCGATGCGGATCAGATGCCGTATGCGCGGCGCAGCAGCGTGAGCGGATGCGCGAGCGGCGGCTCGCCGAGCCCGGCCTCGCCGATGCCCTGCACGATGTGATGGCCCGCGAGCGCGCAGTCCGACGACACGAAGTCCGGCTTCGGCTCCGCCATCGACTTGAACACCGGCCCGCCGATGCGCATCGCGTCCGCGTGGAATTCCTTCTTCACGCCGAACGTGCCCGCGTGGCCCGAGCAGCGCTCGACGACGTTCACGTGCGTGTCGGGAACCAGCGACAGCACGTCGGCAGTCTTGCGGCCGATGTTCTGCACGCGCGCGTGACACGGCACGTGATACGACACGGTGCCGAGGCCGGTCTTGAAGTCGGTCTTCAGGAGGCCGTCGCGATGCCGCGCGACCACGTATTCGAACGGATCCCAGAATGCATCGGCGACCGCGCGCACCGCGTCATCGCCCGGGAACATCAGCGGTAGCTCGCTCTTGTACATCAGCACGCAGCTCGGAATCGCGCCGATCAGCGCGTAGCCTTCGCGCGCGTAGCGCTCGAGCACCGGAATGTTCTTGTCCTTCTTCGCGGCGACGCCCGCGAGGTTGCCCTGCTCGAGCAGCGGCATCCCGCAGCACGCCTCGCTCGACACGAGCTCGTACGGAATGTCGTTGTGCGCGAGGATCGCGAGCAGGTCGTGGCCGATTCCGGGCTCGTTGAAGTTCACGTAGCAGGTCGCGTAGATCGCGACCTTGCCGGGCGTGCGCTCGCCGTCGCGCACCGGATGCCCGTCCGAGCGCAACGCCGCGCTCCGGAACTTGCGGGGCGCGAATTCGGGCAGCCACGCATCGCGGTCGACGCCGAGCGCCGCCTCGAGCGCGTGGCGCGCGGGCGGCGTGCGGTTCACCGCGTTCACCGTCTGCGTGACGATCGGAATGCCCGCGAAATGGCCGAGCGCGTCGGTGTTCGACAGCACCTTGTCGCGCAGCTTCACGTCGCCGCGCTTGTAGCGCGCCGCCTTGCCGCGCAGCATCAGGTGCGGGAAATCGACGTTCCACACATGCGGCGGCACGTACGGGCATTTCGTCATATAACAGAGGTCGCACAGATAGCACTGGTCGACGACCTTGCCGAACGATTCCTTCGGCACTTCCTCGATGTCGCCCATCGGCGTCTCGTCGACGAGGTCGAACAGCGTCGGAAACGCGCCGCACAGCGACACGCAGCGCCGGCATCCCGCGCAGATGTCGAACACGCGGGTCATCTCGGCATCGATCGCGGCCTGGTCGTAGAACGCGTCGGACTGCCAGTCGAGCGGATGCCGGGTCGGTGCTTCGAGACTGCCTTCCTTGTGGGGCATGAGACGCTCCAGCGTGATGCGAATGCGCACGCACCCGCCCGCCGCGCCCGCGTGTCGCATCGCGCGAACGGCGGGCGGGTGTGAACGGCGAACGGCGGGCGGCTAACGGTGAACCGCGGGCGAACGGCGGGCGGACCGCCCGCGCGCCGCGGCGGGCGGATGCCGGCCGCGCGGGTCAGTCGACGAGTGCGTCGAGCGCCTTCGTATAGCGGTTCGCGTGGCTGCGCTCGGCCTTCGCGAGCGTCTCGAACCAGTTCGCGATTTCGTCGAAGCCTTCTTCGCGAGCGGTCTTCGCCATGCCCGGATACATGTCGGTGTATTCGTGCGTCTCGCCGGCGATCGCCGATTCCAGGTTCTGCCGCGAGTTGCCGAACGGCAAACCCGTCGCCGGATCGCCGACCGCTTCGAGATACTCGAGATGGCCGTGCGCGTGACCGGTTTCGCCTTCGGCGGTCGAGCGGAACAGCGCGGCGACGTCGTTCTGCCCTTCGACGTCGGCCTTCGACGCGAAATACAGATAGCGGCGGTTCGCCTGCGATTCGCCCGCGAACGCATACTTCAGGTTCTCTTCGGTTTTGCTGCCTTTGAGCTGAGCCATCTGCGCCTCCGTACAGGCCGGGGCGACCGAGCGCCGAGCCGGCCGTGGATATGTGGGGAACGATGCACGCGGTGCGCCATCGTGCTCTTTAATCTAGGCGTTGGCGCACGCATCCCCCAATAGGCATTTTCAATCCGGGCGATAGCCGGACGGCCGACGCGCTCACGCGTCGGCCGCGCGCTTCAGCAGCAGCTCGCGCTCCCGCGCGTTGTGGGTCAGCGCGGCGGCGCGGCGGAACTCGGCCTTTGCCTCGTCGGCGCGGCCGAGCTTAGCGAGCAGGTCGCCGCGCACGCTCGGCAGCCAGTGATAGTGCGCGAGCGCCGGATCATCGCGCAGCGCATCGACGAGTTCGAGCCCCGCGGCCGGCCCGAACGCCATCCCCACCGCGACCGCGCGGTTCAGCTCGACGACGGGCGACGGCGCGACTTCGGCGAGCGCGTCGTACAGCGCGACGATCTGCGCCCAGTCGGTCTCGGACGCCTGCCGCGCCTGCGCATGACAGGCCGCCAGCGCCGCCTGCAGCGCATACGGTCCGCGCACGCCGCCGAGCTTCGCCGCGCGATCGAGCGCGGCAAGGCCGCGCCGGATCAGCAGGGGATCCCAGCGGCTGCGGTCCTGGTCGAGCAGCAGCACCGGGCGGCCCTGCGCGTCGGTGCGCGCATGCATCCGCGACACCTGCAGCTCCATCAGCGCGACGAGCCCGTGCACCTCGCTGTCGTCCGGCGCGAGCCCCGCGAGCACGCGGCCGAGCCGCAGCGCTTCGTCGCACAGCGCCGGACGCGTCCAGTCGTTGCCGGCGGTCGCCGCATAGCCTTCGTTGAAGATCAGGTAAATCACTTCGAGCACCGACGCGAGGCGCGCCGGCCGCGCGTCGGCGGCCGGCACCTCGAACGGCACGTGCGCCGCCGCGAGCGTGCGCTTCGCGCGTACGATCCGCTGCGCGATCGTCGGCTCGGGCGTGAGGAACGCGCGCGCGATCTCGCCCGTCGTCAGCCCGCCGAGCAGCCGCAGCGTCAGCGCGACGCGCGCGTCCTTCGACAGCACCGGATGGCAAGCGGTAAAGATCAGCCGCAGCAGGTCGTCGCCGATGTCGTCGTCACGCGCATCGGCGAGCGCGTCCGCGATGTCGGGCACGACGTGCGCTTCCAGCGCGTCGAGCTCATGACCGAGCTGGTCGCGCTTCGCCGCGTGCAGCGACTCCTGGCGCACCCGGTCGAGCGCGCGCCGCTTCACGGCCGTCATCAGCCACGCAGCGGGATTGTCCGGCACGCCGTCGACCGGCCAGTGCTCGAGCGCCGCGACGAGCGTGTCCTGCGCGAGCTCCTCCGCGACGCCCACGTCGCGCACCACCCGCGCGGCCCGCGCGATGATCTTCGGCGCCTCGATCCGCCAGACGGCCTCGATCGCACGATGCGTGGCCGCCTGCGTCACGACGCCGGCCCCTGCGCGGCCGCGTCCTGCGCCATGTACGTCAGTTCCCACACATGGCCGTCCGGATCAGCGAACGCATGGCCATACATCCCCGGATATTCCTGCGGTGCGCGCGGCGCCGTGCCGCCCGCCGCACGCGCGTTCGCGACCACTGCATCGACTTCGCCGCGGCTCTCGCACGACAGGCATGGCAGCACCTGCACATGGGTCGCCGGATCGACGATGGTCTTGTCGGTGAAGGTCTGGAAGAACGGCCTGACGAGCAGCATCGCGAAAATCGCGTCGCTGATCCGGATGCAGGCGGCCTGGTCGTTCGTGTACGCGGGCACCGGCGCGAAGCCGAGCGCCGCGTAGAAAGCCTGCGCGCGCGGCAGGTCGGCCACCGGCAGGTTGATGAAAATCTGCTTGTGCATGTGTTGCTCTCCCGGCGGATTCGCGTTCAGACGGCGTTGCCGCGGCCGATCTGCAGTTCGCGGAACCGCTCGACCGCTTCGCTCGGCGTGAGATCGTCCAGCTCCATCAGCTGGCGCACCTCGATCTCGCAGTCCATCTCCGCGCCGAACGGCGCCGGGAAACGGCGCGACCATTCGAGCGCCTCGTCGCGCGAGCGCACCTGGATCAGCGTATAGCCGGCGATCAGTTCCTTGGTCTCGGCAAACGGGCCGTCGATCACCGTGCCCTTGCCGCGCACATAGCGCACGCGCCAGCCCTTCGCGCTCGGCATCAGGCCCGTCGCGTCGAGCAGCACGCCGGCCTTCGCCAGTTCCTCGTGATAGGTCGTCATCACCTCGACCAGCCGGTTGTCCGGCGGTGCGCCGGCTTCGCTGACGTCATTCGCCCGCACCATGATCATGAATCGCATCGTTCGCTCCTGGTTTCAGTTGTGTGTGACGCCGGCCCGGCGGCGCCCTATCCGAACGACGCGCGAGCGATCGGCAGATCGACGCGCGTGACGATAAATCAGGGTAAATACCTAAATTCGACGATCAAAGGAAGCACGGGCCGACCGCGCGCACCTCGACCGTGCACCACTGCGCGGCCGGGCACTGACGCGCGATCTCGATCGCTTCCGCGGGCGTGTCGACATCGACGAGAAAGAAGCCGCCGACCATCTCCTTCGCCTCCGCGAACGGCCCGTCGATGACGCGCGCCTCGCCGTCGCGCACCTGCACGCGCGTCGCGCGATCCGTCCGTTCGAGCGACTCGACCGCGCGCAGCACGCCGCGCGCCTTCAGGCCCTCCGCGAAGTCCTGCATCCGCGCGTAGAGCGATTGCCCTTCGGCCAGCGTGCGTTCGGCGCGCTGGTCGGTCGGTTCGACAATCAACAGCATGTAAGCCATGAATCTCTCCTCGGAATGGTGCGGCGGTCCGGCCGTCGGTGATCGATGCGCGGATCGCCTGTCGGTGCCGGCGTTGCGTTGGGGCGCGCGCTTGCGGATCCTGGTTCGCGCCTCGCGCCTCGCGCCTCGCGCCTCGCGCCTCGCGCCTCGCGCCTCGCGCCTCGCGCCTCGCGCCTCGCGCCTCGCGGCAAATGATCCGCTATTTTGAGCCGGTGGTGGATGACGGTCCATGCGATCGCGCATCGCGGCGACGCAGCAGGTACGCCGTCACGCCCGCCCACGCGACGCCCGCGATCGATCCGGCCACGTGACCCGCTGGCGCGACCGGCCCGCCGAGCCACGCCGCTTCCGCAAGCGGCGCACCGTGCAGACATTGCCAGCCGACCCGCACGGCGAGCGCGACAAGCGCGCCGGCCGCCATCCATGCCGGCATCCGGCGGCCCGCAACCACGATCAGCGCATGCGCGGCCGCGCCATGGACGACACCCGACAGGCCCGCATAACGCGCCACCTGCGGCACGCCGAACCACAGCAGCGCGCCCGTGCCGCACGCGAGCGCGAAGATCGTGCGCAGTCCGCCTGCGACGCGTCCGGCCAGCCATGCGCATGCGGCGAGACACGCGGCGTTGAGCGACGCGTGCGCCCAGCCGAGATGCACGAAATGGCCGGTTGCCACGCGCCAAACCTGCCCGGACGAGATCGCCGCGCGGTCGTAGACGAGCAACCCTGCAATCGCTGGCGGCAGGCACTGCAGACCCATCACGGCCGCGCAGACGGCAAGCCAGCCGACATCGAGCCGCATGCCTATGCAATGCCGCGACACCGCGCAGGAAAGCGATGGCGATACCGACGCCGATGCCGATGCCGATGCCGATGCCGATGCCGATGCCGATGCCGATGCCGATGCCGATGCCGATGGACAGATATCAGTCACTTCGTCGAGTTCTCGCGGAAACGGTCCTGCGCACGAGCGCAGTCAAACAGACGTAGCGCAAGCCTCGACACATTGCGCGGCCGTTGCACACCAGCATGTTGCGGCATCCCGCGACAAACCGCGGCATCCCTGGCCGATCGGCACTGGCCGAACGGCCATTTCGGCCAATTCATTACATTTTGCTGTCAGCATGCCTCATCAACATTTCGGATTTCCCCAACGGACCGCCCCATGCGTCGCTCGCTTTCATCGTTCGCCCTCGCCCTGTCGTTGGCCATTTCGGCCCCCTTTACCTTCGCCGCGTTGCCGGTCAGCGCCGCATGCGGCGGCGCGGCGACGCTGATCGCCGATATCCGGGGCCACGGCGGCCCGTCGCCGCTGGCCGGACAGACGACGTCGATCGAAGCCATCGTCACCGCTGATTTCGGCGGCGCCGACGGTTTCGGCGGATTCTTCGTCCAGCAGGCCGACGCGCAGCGCCGCCACCGGCCGGGCGTGTCGGAAGGCCTGTTCGTCTACGCGCCGAAAGCGCGCGCCACGGCCGGCGATCTCGTTCACGTGACCGGCAAGGTCGAGGAGAAATATGGCCAGACGCAGCTCACGCTGTCGGGCGGCATCGCGGTCTGCGCACACGGGCAGACGGTCACGCCGGCCACGCTCACGCTGCCCGTCGCGTCCGCGTCGGCATTCGCCGCGTACGGGGGCATGCTGGTGCGGCTGCCGCAGACGCTGACGGTCAGCGACACCTACGAACTCGGCCGCTACGGCAGCGTCGTGCTCAGCAATGGCCGGCTGCGCACGCCGACGCATCTCGTCGCGCCGGCACAGGCCGCCGCGCAGGCGGACGCGAACGCGCGCAACCGGATCGTCCTCGACGACGGCTCGAACAAGCAGAATCCCGCGGCAGTGCGCTATCCGCCGCCCGCGCTGAGCGCCGCGAACACGCTGCGCGCGGGCTATACGGTGCGCGGCGTCGAGGGCGTGCTCGACATGCGCTACAACACGTGGCGGCTGCAGCCGGTGCCGGGCGCGCCCGCGCCCGCATTCGACGCGGCCGCGAATCCGCGCAGCGATGCGCCGGCGCGTCACGCCGATGCCGACCTCCGGGTTGCATCGTTCAACGTGGAGAACTACTTCAACGGCGACGGCCGCGGCGGCGGCTTCGACGATCCCGGCAACCGCGGCGCGAAGACGCCGGCCGCGTTCGCGCGGCAGGAGGCAAAGATCGTCGCGACGCTGCGCGCGATGCGCGCCGACGTGATCGGACTGATGGAAATCGCGAACAACGGCTATGGCGACACGAGCGCGGTGCGGCGTCTCGCGGCGCAGCTCGGCGACCACTGGCGTGTGGTCGATCCGGACACGGCCCGCCTCGGCGGCGACGCGATCGCGGTCGCGATGCTGTACGACAGCCGCACGGTCGAGCCGACCGGCCACGCGGCGACGCTCGCGATCGACAACCTGAACCGCCAGCCGCTCGCGCAGACGTTCCGTCGCATTGGCGGCACCCGCGCGGTCACGATCGCGGTCAATCACCTGAAATCGAAGCGGTGCATGTACGCGACCGGCACGGATCTCGACCAGTCAGACGGCCAGGGCTGCTGGAACGCGACGCGCACGCGCGCGGCCGAGCGCATCGCCGACTGGCTCGCGGGCACGCCGACCGGCGCGGCAGCCGACGGCGTGCTGCTGATCGGCGACCTGAACAGTTATGCGAAGGAGGACCCGATCCGCGCGCTCGAGACGCGCGGCTTCGTGAATCTCACCGCACGCTTTCTCGGTAACGATGCGTACAGCTACGTATTCGGCGGCGAAGCGGGCTATATCGATCACGCGCTCGCAACGCCGACGCTCGCCGCACGCGTGAAGGCCGTGCATGACTGGCACACCAACGCCGACGAGCCGGTCGCGCTGCAATACACGCTGGATTACAAGACACCCGAGCAGCAATCGAGCTACTACGCACCGGATTCGTACCGTGCGTCCGACCACGATCCGGTGATGATCGATCTCGCGCTCGCCGATCGCGACACGTCGACGGCCCCGGACAGCAACATGACCGGCGGCACGGGCGCAGGTTCTACGGGCGCAGGCGGCACCGATGCATGGCTGCTGCTTGCGCTCGTGACCGTCGCCGCCTGCGTCGCCGTGACGCGCATACGAGGCCGCACCTGAACAGGCGCGGGCACGCTGCTGCGGACCGGCTCGCGTCTTGTCGCGCCTGCCGCACGGCGGCACGCCGTCGGGAGGCGGGAAAAGCGGAGATAAAGGGAATAGAGAAAATTACCGGCGCACCTTTCAGTTCGCGTCATTTTTACCCGGCCGGCAGCGTCGCGCGGCACGCCACCCCAATCACCTGCGCTCTGCCTGCCCGCGCGACGAAAAAAATTCTTCCCCCGCTGTGTCAGGCCCGGCGGGGCGTTCCGCGCTTTGCGCCGACGATTCGAACGATTATCTCGAAACTCCCCCGCTTTGGAGGAATCACACAAATTGCAGTGATTCTTCTTATCTTCGATTTGCTTGGTTCAAAGGAGGATGATCACCATGGCGCTCACCGACTCGATCGAACACAAGCTGGACCGCGGACTGTCGGACATCCGTCGCACCGGTCGCCGCGTGGGACGCAGCACGCGCGCTGCCGCGCGCGACCTGCATGCGGACGTGAAGGACGATCTGCGCGAGCTCGTCGACGAGCTCGAAGATCTGCTGAAAAACGATGGCGACGGCGACATCGCCGCGTTGCGCAAGCGTGTGCAGTCGCGTCTCGACGAGGCGCGCAGCACGCTCGATACCGCGTCGCATTCCGCGGCCGCCCGGCTGCGCGATTCCGCCGAGCGCGTGTCGCAGGTCGTGCACGACAACCCGTGGCAGACCGCGGGCGTCGTCGCCGGCCTCGCGTTCGTGGCGGGCCTGCTCCTCGCCCGCCGTTGATCCGGCCCGGCACGCGTGCCGCCCCCCAACCCGCAACGAAGGAGAACAAGCATGCGAAAGACTCTCGTGATGAAAGCCGCAGCGGCCGTCGTGCTCGGCAGCCTCGCCCTCGCCGGCTGCACTACCACGCCCGACAAGAATCCGCCCCCCGCCGCGAACGCGTCGAAACGCGAATCGATCAACGCGAGCGTGAACGCGACGCTGTCGCGCCTCTATTCGACGGTGCCCGGTTCGCGTGAGCTCGTCTCGAAGTCGCGCGGCGTGCTGGTGTTCCCGGACGTGATCCAGGCCGGCTTCATCGTCGGCGGCCAGACGGGCAACGGCGCGCTGCGCGTCGGTGGCGCGACGGTCGGCTACTACAACACGTCGTCGCTGTCGGTCGGCCTGCAGGCCGGCGCGCAGTCGAAGGCGATCGTGTTCCTGTTCATGACGCAGGATGCGCTCGACACGTTCCGCCGATCGGATGGCTGGTCGGCGGGCGCCGACGCGTCGGTCGCGGTCGTCAAGGTCGGCGCGAACGGCGCAGTCGACACGACCACGGCCACCGCGCCGGTCGAAGTGCTGGTGCTGACCAACGCCGGCCTGATGGGCGACCTGTCGGTGAACGGCACGAAGGTCTCGAAACTCGACATCTGACGACGCGATGCGATGCGGTTCGGCACCGCATCCGCCCTGCGGCAGCGCCGCGGCTTCGGCCGCGGCGTTTTCGTCTGTGCATGGCGGCCGCACCTATGACAGCGACGCCTTTGCGGGCATACTCCGGTTCGGGCCGTCCCGGACGCGCGCCGGGCCTTCAGATTTCACCTTCACGCGAATGCCATCATGGATAGCGGAAACGACCACCAAAAATTCTTTCACTTCCTGCTGATCGTCGTCACCATCGGACTCTGCTGGATCCTCGCGCCATTCTTCGGCGCGGTGTTCTGGGGGACCATCCTGGCGATCCTGTTCCAGCCCGTGCAGCGCTGGCTGGCGGCCCGTTTCGGCAAGCGGCGCAATCTCGCCGCACTCCTGACGATGACGCTGATCATCCTGATCGTGATCCTGCCGCTCGTGTTCGTCGCCGCGACGCTCGTGCAGGAAATCGCGTTCGTCTACCAGGAGATCAAGAGCGCGCAGCCGAATTACTCGCAATACTTCCACGACATCATCCACGCGCTGCCGACGTCGATCCAGAATCTGCTGCAGAAATACGGGCTGACCAACATCCCCGGCATCCAGAAGAAGCTGACCGACGGCGCCGCGCAGATCAGCCAGTTCGCCGCGGCCCAGGCGCTCAGCATCGGCCAGAACACGTTCCAGTTCATCGTCAGCTTCGGCGTGATGCTGTACATGGTGTTCTTCCTGCTGCGCGACGGCGGCGAGATCGGCCGCCGCGTGCGCCGCGCGCTGCCGCTCGACGACGAGCACAAGGCCCTGCTGCTGTCGAAGTTCACGACGGTCGTGCGCGCGACCGTGAAGGGCAACATCGCGGTTGCGCTCGTGCAGGGCGCGCTCGGCGGGCTGATCTTCTGGATTCTCGGGATCGAGGGGGTCGTGCTGTGGGGCTCGCTGATGGCGTTCCTGTCGCTGCTGCCCGCGATCGGCGCGAGCCTCGTGTGGGTGCCGGCCGCGCTTTACTTCCTGATGATCGACGAGATCTGGAAATGCGCGATCCTCGTCGCGTTCTGCGTCGGCGTGATCGGCCTCGTCGACAACCTGCTGCGCCCGATCCTCGTCGGCAAGGACACGAAGATGCCCGACTGGGTCGTGCTGATCTCGACGCTCGGCGGGATGGCGCTGTTCGGCATCAACGGCTTCGTGATCGGGCCGCTCGTCGCCGCGCTGTTCATGGCGAGCTGGGACATCTTCGCGCGCGCCGAACAGGGCGAGTGACGGGCGGGCCGCGCTGCCGGCCCCCGCACCTATTGCGCGCGCGCCGCCCGCCCCCGCTTACGCGTTCGGATCGACCCGCAGCACGAGCTTGCCGCGATGATCGCCGTCGAACAGGCGATTCAACACGTCGGGCGCGTTCTCGAGCCCGTCCGCGACGGTTTCCTCGGCCTTCAGCCGGCCGTCACGCAACCAGCCCGCGAGCGTCTGCACGGCTTCGCGGCTGTTGCGATAGTCGAGGATCAGGAAGCCGCGCATCGTCAGCCGCTTCGAAATCAGCACGCTGACGTCGTCGGCCGCGCGTCCGCTGTTGTAGTTCGCGATCGTGCCGCACAGCGCGACGCGCCCGCCGATCACCATCCGCGACAGCACCGCGCGCATCACGTCGCCGCCGACGTTCTCGAAGTTCACGTGCACGCCATCCGGCGTCGCGACCTTCAGTTGCTGACGAAAATCGTCGGCCTTGTAGTCGACCGCCGCGTCGAAGCCGAGCGTGTCCGTCAGGTAGCGGCACTTGTCCGCGCCACCGGCGATCCCGACCACGCGCGTGCCGTGGATCTTGCCGATCTGTCCGGCGATCGATCCGACCGAGCCGGCCGCGGCTGACACGACGAGCGTCTCGCCCGGCTGCACCGGCGCGATCTCGGTCAGGCCGTAATACGCGGTCAGCCCGCTCATCCCGCACGCGCCGAGCAGCGTCGGCAACGGCAGGCCCGACTGCGCGGGCAGCTTCACGAGCTGCGCGGCCGCGCCGGCCGGCACGACCGCGTAGTCCTGCCAGCCGACGAGCCCCTGCACGAGATCGCCTTCCGCGAATGCGGCGGAACGCGACGCGACGACGCGCCCGATCCCGAGCGCGCGCATCACTTCGCCGATCGCGACGGGCGGCAGGTACTGCGGGATATCGCTCATCCACACGCGATTGGTCGGGTCCATCGACAGGTACAGCACGCGCACGAGCACTTCGCCGTCCGCGAGCGCCGGCACCGGCGTCTCGACGAGAGAGAAGTGTTCGCGGCCGACGCGCCCTTCCGGACGCGTCTTCAGCAGCAGTTGGCGGTTGACGAGCGTCGACACGATGTTCTCCTCCATGGTTGTAGTAATTGGCGCGACGCACGCGCGCCCTTGCGGATCGCGCGCGTCAGACCGCGCACATGCCGCCGTCGATCACGAGCTCGGCGGCCGTCACGAAGCGGCTCTCGTCGGACGCGAGATACACGGCCGCATGCGCGACGTCGTCCGGCTCGCCGAGGCGCCGCATCGGAATGCCGCGCGCGAGCCTGCGCGTTGCGTCGCGCTCGCCGAGCTGCTTGAACAGCGGCTCGACGATGCCCGTGCGGATGAACGCCGGGTGGATCGAATTGCAGCGCACGTCGAGCTCCCGGCGCGCGCAGTCGATCGCGACCGACTTGGTCAGCGATGCGACCGCCGCCTTCGACGCGTTGTACGCGGTGAACTCGGGCTCGACCTTGAACGCGGCGACCGACGAGATATTGATGATCGACGCGGGCCGGCTCGCGCTCAGGTACGGCATCGCGTACTTGCAGCCGAGCACGATGCTCTCGACGTTGATCTCCATCACGCGCCGCCATTCCTTCAGCTCGAGCTGGTCGAGCGCGCCGATCGAGCCGACGCCCGCGTTGTTGACGAGCACCGACAGGCCGCCCATTGCGTCGTTCGCCTGCGCGAGCAGCGCCTGCCAGCGCGCGTCGTCGCGCACGTCCTGCGTCGCGGCGAACGCGACCGGCGCAGCGCGGCCGGCATTGAGCTCCTGCGCGAACGCGTCGAGCACCGCCGCGTCGACGATGTCCGTCACGAACACCCGCGCGCCCTGCTCGACCATGCGGCGCGCAATCGCGCGGCCGAGGCCGCCCGACGCGCCGGTGATGAATGCGCACTTGCCTGCAAGGCGCGAGGAAACTGCTGTCATCTGTCCCACTCCCGATCATGATTCGACACCGCGGCCGACGCCGCGTGGTTCACGAGTATATCGAGACGATCATGCCGGTCGGCATGATCGAATGACAGGCAGCGTACGCGAACGGCACCAATCGATGAAATGAATATTCCTTATGCCCGGTCATAGACTGGATTGATGACCTTGGACGCTCGGGCCGCGATCGCGGCGCACGCGGTCCGACGCACCGCGCATGCGCCGCGCGGCCGCGTCGCCGGCGATCCGGCCGGCATTGCGCGCGGATGGCAATCGCCGTCAGAACCGGTCCGGCGACGTCGCGCGCACGAACGCGCAGAGCTGCGGCGAGTGCGTATCGATCATTTGCTGGAACGGCGCGCGGTGCCCGTAGGCGATGCCCGATACGAGGAACAGGCAGATCGCGACCACGCGTGGCGAGAACGGCTTCTTTTCCACGCGATCATAGGCACGCAGGAACGTCAGCGCGACCGACGCGCCGAGCACCCAGCCCGCGACGACCTCGGGAAACGTATGCGAATGGTCGAAGACGCGTGCGATCCCCGTCACCGCACCGACGCTCAGGCCGATGAGCGCGCCGGGCCGTTTCCCGGGGCGGAAGGCTTGCCACAACATGGAGGCCGCCACGGTCCACACCGACGTCGACAGCATCGTATGGCCGCTGATCACGCGGAAATCGAACTGCGGAAGGCCGATTCCGCACCCTGCGTAGAGAATCTTGGTGGCGCCGACGACACTCATGCCTGCCGCCAGCAGTGCGATCCAGCGGATCGCAAGACGCCTGTCGAACAGCGCGAGCCACGCGGCGCAGGTGACGGCGATCGGCAATGTCAGGGCGGCATCGCCGATGTTGCTGATTTCGCTCCACATATCGAACATCACGTTACTGCTGAAAAAACGTGCAGTTTACCGCACGCGCAAGCGACGCCCCGATGTCAGCCCGTGGTCCGCCCGCTTGTCTGCAAGCTCGTCAGCCCGCGACGCCGGTGATCAGCAGCAGGTTCGTGCCCGTGATCACCGCGAACAGCGCCCACGCGGCGACCTGCATGCGCCGGCCGATCGCATGCTCGCCCATTGTCTTGCGGTCGCTGACCGAACGGATCAGCGGCCACATCGCGAACGGCAGTTGCAGGCTCAGCAGCACCTGGCTCCATACGAGCAGCTGGCCGACCGCGCGGTCGCCGAGCCACAGCACGCCGATCAGCGCGGGAACGAGCGCGAGCCCGCGCGTGATCAGCCGGCGCTGGTAGCACGGGATCTTCATGTGCAGGAAGCCGTCCATGATCACCTGGCCGGCGATCGTGCCCGTCAGCGTGGAGCTCTGCCCGGACGCGAGCAGCGCGATGCCGAACAGCAGCGCGGCCGCCCCGCCGACGAGCGGCGTGATCAGCCGGTACGCCTGCTCGATGTCGGTGACGTTGGTCTGGCCGGTCGCATGGAACGCGGCGCCCGCGACGATCAGGATCGCCGCATTGACGAGCATCGCGACGAACAGCGACACGCAGGTGTCGACGCGCACGAGCGCGAGCGTGTCGCGGATCGTCCCGCGCGCACCGCCGACGACGCGCCGCGTCTGCACGACCGACGAGTGCAGGTACAGGTTGTGCGGCATGATCGTCGCGCCGACGATGCCGAGCGCAAGCACGATCGCGTCCTTGCGGTCGTGGCCGGGGTCGCCCGGCACGAGGCCCTTGAACACCGCGTGCCAGTCGGGCGGCATCATCGCGACCTGTGCGACGAAGCAGACCGCCATCGTGCCGATCAGCCCGAGCACGATCGCCTCGATCTGCCGAAAGCCCTTGCCCTGCAGGCCGAGCACGATCATGGTGTCGAGCGCGGTCAGCACGATCCCCCAGGCGATCGGCACGCCGAGCAGCAGCTTGAACGCGAGCGCGCAGCCGAGCACTTCGGCGATGTCGCACGCGACGATCGACACCTCGGCGGTGATCCACTGGAACACGCGCCCGACCGGGCCATAGCGGTCGTAGCTCGCTTGCGCGAGGTCCTTTCCGGCGACGAGGCCGAGGCGCGCGGCGAGCATCTGCAGGAAGATCGCCGCAAGGCTCGAGAATGCGACGACCCACAGCAGCGAATAGCCGAACTGCGAGCCTGCCTGGATGTCGGTGGCCCAGTTGCCGGGATCCATGTAGCCGATCGCGACGAGCAGGCCGGGGCCGAAGAAGCGTTTCAGCTTCGCCCAGCGGGACGCGCCCGCGTCGATCGTGATGCTGCCTTTGACTTCGGAAGGACAGAACGGCGCGGTGGCGGTGGTCGGAAGGAAGGACATGGAAGCCGGATGTCGGGTCGCGATACGGCCATTCTACGGGCAGCCGCGACTGCGTTCCGCGCGGGCGGCCCGACGGCTGCCGCGACGCGCATCCCGGCGGACCACGCCGGCGAGATCCCGGTGCGCGGAGGTCAGCGTCCGCCCGACGCCATGCTGCACGGCCATTCGGCGTCCGGCATGCCGGCCGAATCGCTGCCGGCCGTCGCGAGCCGTTCCCGCTCGGTCGTGCGGTATTCGGTCGGCGACATCGCCAGACGCTGCCGGAAGAGTTTCGCGAGGCGCTCGCCGCTGCCGAGCCCCGTGCGCCGGGCGACCTTGTCGGCGGGCAGGCTCGTATGGATCAGCATGTGGCACGCGCGCTCGAGGCGCACGTTCAGCACGAATTCCGTCGGCGTCACGCCGATTTCCTTCTTGAAGCGCCGGAGAAAATTGCGTTCGCTCATCGCGACCGATTGCGCGGTACTCGCGATCGAGATCCGGTTGATGCTCTGTGCGCGCAGCTGCTGCACCGACGTGCGAATCGCCGGGCTCGCGCTCAGTTCGCGGATCGCCCACATCGACTGCGCGTAGCGCTCGTCGACCGGCCGCGATACGTTGTGGCAGATGTCCTGCGCGACGCCCTCGCCGAGGTCGCTGCCGAACATGTCCAGGACCGCCGCAAACACGTCGTCGCCCGGCTGCCCGGACGTCGCCGGCGCCGACACGAGGCTCGACGAGCCGGCCGCCGGTTTCGCCGCAACGATTTCGGAGAGCTTCATCGCATCGGCGATCCAGCGGACATTCGCGCGGATGTCGGCGAACCGGCGCTGCAGCGCATCACTCCAGGTGACGACCGCGCGATCGCCGTGAAGATGAAAGAACGCGTGCGCGCGCCGGCCATGCGTGTCGTCGAGCGCGCTGGTGGCGATCTTTACGCCCGACGAAGACTGGAGCAGTCCGCCGGCCGCAGATACGAATTCGAGCTGATAAGCGGTGCCGAGCGCCTGCAAGCGGTTGGCGAGATTAAAGGCTTCTCCGAGACGGGCAGCCTGAGCCAGTGAAAATCCCGCGCTCAAAAAAATGACGACCAACCGTTGATCTTCTGCGTCCACTTGCAAAGCCCCCCGACTCTCTCAGTCTTCTATTTATCACTCTCAAACCATCCGCGCCTCTAATTTTTATTAATCCATGTACTTAACCGGATGGTGATTCTAAAGATTCTAAAGCGTCGCATCATAGTCGAACCTGCGATCCGGCAGGCAATATTGTCAGCCGCCGGCTGGGTTATGGCGGATTATTACAGGATATCCGCCGATGCCGGCTTTCCGGCGGCAAGTCGTGTGAAAGACGATTAATCCGCGGCGCCGCCGATAACGCGCATCGCCGCACTCCGCATCGAGCCGGGCGATTCCTGCATTTGCCGGACTGTGGGCCGCGTGCAATCCGCGTTGATCGACACGCGTATCGATCCGATATTCCATATATAAAAAAATTGACCCGATTTAAATCATACTATTTTTTTCAATCACCTTTCATCAAACCGCAAACGTTTTCGTATCGACAGAATCGAAAATTTCGGTCGAACGATATCGAAATCAAAAGCGGCGTCACCTTTGGCGGCCCCGCGGCGGCCGGTCGACGCGCATCCTTTAGAATCGGTCACCGCCCCACCGATTCCACGCTGCCCGTGCCTGCCGACCACCGCCTCGACCTGAACCTGTTCCGCGTGCTCGATGCCGTCTACATGCATGGCGGCATCAGCGCCGCCGCCCGCGCGTTGCACCTCACGCAGCCTGCCGTCACGCATGCGCTCAACCGGCTGCGCGCGCATTTCGACGATCCGCTGTTCATCCGCAAGGGCAACCGCGTCGTGCCGACCGAGCGCACCCGCTCGGTGATCGCGGAGGTCCAGCGCCATCTGAAGGGGCTGCAAGGCGCCGCGCGCGCGCAGACGGCCTTCGATCCGGCAACGCTCGACCTCGACGTCGTCGTGGGTTTCCGCGACGTGCTCGAGTCGATCGCGCTGCCGCAGCTCGTCGCCGCGTTCGCGCAGGAATCGCCGGGCCTGCGGGTCGCGAGCCGGCACGTGCCGGTCCACGACATCGAGCGCGAGCTCGCGTCGGGCAACCTCGATCTCGTCATCGAGCGCCGCCTGCCGACCGGCCCGCATATCGCGAGCGAATACCTGCTCGACGAAACGCTCGTCGTCGCGATGCGGCGCGACCATCCGCTCGCGAGCGCGCCGCTGCGGCGCAACGACTATTTCGACGCGCGGCACATTGCGGTGTCGTCGCTCGGCGAACCCCAGTCGCTCGACGTGCTGCTCGGCAACGACGGCCGCTTCCGCCACATCCAGATCGTCTGCCAGCATTACTTCGCGGCCTGCCAGATCGCGGCGGCGGGCGACCTGCTGCTCACGCTGCCGCACTCGTACGCGCTGCGGATGACGGCGCTGCTGCCGATCGTCGTCCGGCCGCTGCCGCTGCGGCTGAAGCCGTTCCCGATCCTCGCGTACTGGCACGAATCGCGCGAGGCGGACCGCGCGCATCAATGGTTTCGCGAGCGCGTCGCCGCCCTCGTGCGCAACATTGCCGGCGCCGGCGCCGCGCTGCCTGCACTCGAGCGCACGCCGCCCGGGTGAAGCGGTATGCTGGCGGATCCGATGGCCGCGCGAAGCGGTCCCGTCCGTCATCTTTCACCGGAGATCCGCGATGTCGCTCATTCACGCCGCTGCCGTCCTCGAAGCCGACGCGCCCGACTATGTCGTCAACCTGCACGCCGGTTCACATGCGTTGACGGGTGACGAGGGGGAGCGAGAAGGCGGCGGCAATCGCGGGCCTGCACCCTATGAGTTCGTGCTGGCGGGCCTCGCGCAATGCACGGCCGCGACGCTGCGGATGTACATGCAGCGCAAGGCATGGCCGGCCGCGCGCATCGACGTGCGCACCGAACTGCATGTCGATAGCGAAGGGCTGCAGTACGTGCGGCGCGTGGTGACGGTCGACGGTCCGCTCGACGACACGCAGCGGCAACGCCTCGCGGAAATCAGCGAGAAGACGCCCGTGACGCTCTTCATCAAGCGCGGCACGCGCATCGAGACGACGCTGCGCTGAAGCGCAAGCCCCGAAACAAAGACGGGCGGGCCGCGCATCGAACGCGGCCCGCCCGTCAGTCCGTCAGTCCGTCAGTCCGTCAGTCCGTCAGTCCGTCAGTCCGTCAGTCCGTCAGCCCGTCAGCCCGTCAGCCCGTCAGCCCGGCGCTTACAGGCCGAGCGCGGACAGGTCCAGCTTGCCGCCCTTCATCGGCGGACACCAGAAATACGCGCCCGTCAGCGGCCGCGTGAAGCGGAACAGGCCATCGACGATCCCGTCGTCCGCGCCGCTCATCCGACGCATCTGCACGTCGAACGCGCGGAACGAGTGGCCGAACGCGACGAAATACAGGCCCGCGCGGCGCGCGTCCGACCACGGCGCCGAACGGCGCAGCATGAACGCTTCGGGTTCGAAGCTCTCCTGCGCGGTGCGCTTCACGTGCGCGAATGCCGGCGCATCGTCGAGTTCCTCGTTGTCCGACTTGCGACGCCCGATGAGGTTGTCCATGTCGTCCGACGGGATGCTTTCCATCTGGTCGAAGTCGTGCAGCCACTGCTGGACCGCGACGAAGCTCGCGCCGTCGAGACCCGCGCCCTGCCCGGACACGATCGCCGCCGCAACCGCGTCGTCGCCGGTCGGGTTCTCGGTGCCGTCTTCGTAGCCGGACAGGTCGCGGTCGTTCGCGTAGCGGAACGCATCGACCGAATCCTGCATCGCGAACGCGGGCGCAAGCGCACGCTCGATCGTCCGCGCGCGCAGCGTGATCTCGCCGCGATCGTCGGAACGCAGCCACACCCACACGTCGGCCGGCGTCGCCGGCAGCGGCCGGTCCTTCACGGCGAAGGCCGGAAACTCGGTCAGGCCGGCGATCGGCCGCCCGACGCGCGCCGCGAGCGAATGGCCGAAGCCGACGACGGTATCGCGTCCGTTGACGACTTCGCGCAGCGCGACGAGCGCCGCCGCGACGTTGTCTTCGTTGGAAATCGTGAAAGTGAGGTATCGGGCCGCCGCATCGATCGGAGCCAGAATGCCTTGCTGAACGTCGCTCATCGTTTCCCCAGGAATGTGTCGTGAATCTGCGATGGCCGCTTGGGCCGGCTCGCGCCTGGCCGCCGTCCGGCCGTCGCCTGGCGCGCGCAGCCATGCAGTGTAATCGATGCGCACGCGAGCGCCGGGCGACGGCGCAGACGCGCACGGCGGCGCGTCGCTCGCGCGGCATGCCGCGCCGCGTCGGATCCCGCATCGCATCATCGGAAATCGGGTCCGAATCCCTGATTTAAAATGTATCGGCACGGCAACGCGTCATTCGTCAGACATTGCAGTCGGCCGTATTCTGTTGATAAAATCTCTTCACGTCTTTTCGACGCCTTTTCATCTTTTCAACCATTCACTTCAGGGAGGTGCAGATGATGTCTCGAATGCAATCCGCCTTCCCGAACGTGGTCTCACGGCGCAGCTGATCCAGCCAGCCGTCCGCGTCGGCGCCTGACGGCCCGCGCATCTTCCCGACAGCCCGTTCCGCTCGATTCGCGTCCCATGCGCGGGTCCGGCTGTTGCGTTTTCGACGTTCTCTGAACCGGAAAGTCCCGTCGCGCGATGCGCCGGGCAACGACATATGATCAGAAAAACTACCGACCTGGGCGGCCATGCGTTCAAGGCCGTTTTCGGCTTCACCTTCTATTACTGGCGAAAGCAGCCGGTGCGGATCCTCGCCGTCGCCGCGTGCGCGCTGCTCGTCGCGCTGGCCGACGTGCTCACGCCGCTGTTCGCCGGCCGCCTCGTCGACGCGCTGTCGACCGGGCTCACCGACAAGGCGGCCGCCTGGCATGCGGCATTGTCGGCATTCGGCACGCTCGTCGCGCTCGGCATCGGCGCGACGCTGCTGCGGCAAGGCGTCTACCTGAACATCATCGCGCTCACGCTGAAGATGATGGGCGACATCGCCGCGGCGTCGTTCCACCGCGTGCAGCGCTTCTCGACCGACTGGCACGCGAACAGCTTCGCCGGCTCGACGGTGCGCAAGATCACGCGCGGGATCTGGGCGATCGACCTGCTGAACGACACGCTGCTGATCGCGCTGCTGCCGTCGCTGGCGATGCTCACGGGCGCCACCCTGCTGCTCGGCTGGCACTGGCCGATGATGGGGCTCGTCATCGGCGTCGGCTCGCTGCTGTACATCACCGTGACGGCCTCGATGTCGCTCGGCTTCGTCGCACCCGCCGCGCGGCTTGGCAACATGTGGGACACGCGGATGGGCGGCGCCCTCGCCGACGCGGTGAGCTGCAACACGGTCGTCAAGGCGTTCGGCGCCGAGGGTCGCGAGGAAGCACGGCTGTCGCGCGTGATCGGCAAGTGGCAGAAGCGCACGCGGCGCTCGTGGATGCGCGGCACGTTCAACGGCGGCCTGCAGGGCGCGATGCTGGTCGCGATCCAGGCCGCGATGATCGGCGTCGCGCTCGACCAGTGGCTGAACGACAGGGCAAGCATCGGCGACATCGCGTTCGCGCTGACGATGTTCTTCATGCTGCAGGGCTACCTGCGCGACATCGGCTTGCACATCCGCAACCTGCAGCGGTCGGTCAACGACATGGAGGAGCTCGTCGAGCTCAAGCGCCAGCCGCTCGGCATCGACGACCAGCCGGGCGCGCAGCCGATCCGCATCACGCAGGGCGAGATCCGCTTCGAGCATGTGACGTTCCGCTACGGCAACCATCCGGTGGCGCTGTACGACGACTTCTCGATGTGCATCGCGCCGGGCGAGCGGATCGGCCTCGTCGGGCATTCGGGGTCCGGCAAGACGACGTTCGTCAAGCTGATCCAGCGCCTGTACGACGTGGGGGGCGGCCGCATCACGATCGACGGCCAGGACATCGCGCAGGTGCGGCAGGACTCGCTGCGCAGCCAGATCGCGATCGTCCAGCAGGAGCCGGTGCTGTTCCACCGCACGCTCGCGGAGAACATCGCGTATGCGCGCCCGGGCGCAAGCCGCGCCGATATCGAACGTGCGGCACGGCTCGCGAGCGCACACGATTTCATCGCGGCGCTGCCGGACGGCTACGACACGCTCGTCGGCGAGCGCGGGGTCAAGCTGTCGGGCGGCGAGCGGCAGCGCGTGGCGATCGCGCGCGCGTTCCTCGCGGACGCGCCCGTCCTGATCCTCGACGAAGCGACGTCGAGCCTCGACAGCGAGAGCGAAGTGCTGATCCAGCAGGCGATGGAACGGCTGATGGAAGGCCGCACGACGCTCGTCATCGCGCACCGGCTGTCGACCGTGCGTGCGCTCGACCGGCTGCTCGTGCTCGATCGCGGCAAGGTGATCGAGGAAGGCAGCCACGATGCGCTGATCCGGATCGACGGCGGCGTGTACCGCCGGCTGTTCGAGCGGCAGGCGCTGGAGCTCGCAAAGGGGCTCGCTGATCAGCCGGCCCGCGACGCATTCGACGGCGCGACGCCGCTCGGGGAGCCCGCGGAGGCTTGACGGACGGTTCGGCCCGGCACGATGCAGGGCCGGGCCGGGCCGGGCGGTGCGGTGCCGGCGGCAACGTTTGGCGCGCGGTGCCCGGCCCCTTCAATCCCCGTCGCCCCTCGCCCCCTTCCCGACCGCGACACGCTGCGCCCGATAAATCCCCGCGTGCCCGGAAAACAGATACGCGACGACACACGCGACGATCGCATACACGCCGATATCCGCGCCGAACAGTTCGATCGCCATGATGGTCGACGCGATCGGCGTATTGGCCGCGCCCGCGAACACGGCGACGAAGCCGAGCCCCGCGAGCACCGGCACCGGCAGCGCGAGCAGCTGGCCCAGCGCATTGCCGAGCGTCGCGCCGATGTAGAACAGCGGCGTAACCTCGCCGCCCTTGAACCCCGACGCGAGCGTGACCACGGTGAACGCGAATTTCCCCGCAAAGTCGTACAGCGGCAGCGGGCCATGGAACGCCGCCTCGATCGTCGGGATGCCGAGGCCGAGATACTGCGGCACGTTCAGCGCGGTCGCCGCGGCCGCGACGAGCAGGCCGCCGACCACCGGCTGCAGCGGCGCATGGCGGATGCGCTCGCGAAACACTGCGGACAACGCATGCGTCGCATGCGCGAACAGCCGGCCGACGACGCCGAACGCGACGCCCGCGACCACCGTCGCGCCGAGCCCCGCCGCCGTGACGGGCGGCACGAACGGGATCGCGTACACGGTGTGATGCACGCCCCACAACCGGCACACGGCGTCCGCGACGATCGCCGACGCGACGCACGCAAGCAGCGCGTCGTAGCGCACGCGCCCGATCGCGAGCACTTCGAGCCCGAATACCGCGCCCGCGAGCGGCGTGCCGAACACCGACGCGAAACCGGCCGCGATTCCGCCCATCAGCAGCACGCGGCGATGCTCGCGGTCGAGCCGAAACAGGTGCGTGACGCGATCGGCGAGTGCGCCGCCCATCTGCACGGCCGTGCCTTCGCGCCCGGCCGAGCCGCCGAACAGATGCGTGACGACGGTCGCGACGAGCACGAGCGGCGCCATCCGTTTCGGCACGAGCGCCTTCGGGTCGTGAATCTCGTCGATCAACAGGTTGTTGCCGCGCGCAACGGACTGGCCGAAGCGATGATAGACCCAGCCGGTCGCAAAGCCCGCGGCGGGCAGCCCCCACAGCAGCCACGGGTGCTCGACGCGCGTGCCGGTCGCCAGGTCGAGCGCGATCAGGAACAGCGCGGACGCGGACCCGGCGAGCGCGCCGAGCAGCGCCGAGAGCGCGAGCCAGCGGCACACGTAGCGCACGGTCGCGAAGAAGTCGGCGGAAGTGTTGAACATCGGGTGATTTCCAGATTCGACAAGACATCAAACCTGGGCGGCAGAACACCGCATGGACGGCCTGCGACCTCCCGTACCCAGGAATGCGCAGGCATCATCAGCCGAGCAGTCGGACTGCCGGCGGTTGAGGGCCGGTGCGTTGCTCGTCGCGAGCGGGCGCGGGCCCCGGGGAGGCATGCCATCTCCGAAGCCCGCATTTTACGCGACGGCCCGCGCGGCGTGCAATGCGGGCCGTCAGGCGCGCAGCTTGCGCGTCACGCGCGCGACCAGCTGTGGCGCGATCCGGTCGAGCGGCAGGATCGCGCACGCCGCATCGATCGCGGCGGCCGCCTTCGGCATCCCGTACACGGCGCTCGTCGCCGCGTCCTGCGCGATCGTGTAGCAGCCCTTCGCGCGCATCGCCTTCAGGCCGAGCGCGCCGTCGCGCCCCATCCCCGTCAGCAGCACGCCGATCGCGTCGCCCTGCCAGCCGTCGACGACGCTGTTGAAGAACACGTCGATCGACGGCCGGTACGGCGTCTCGGCCGGATGCCGCGTATAGCCGAGCACGCCGCGCGGCGACAGCGCCAGGTGGTCGTTGGTGGCCGCGAGCAGCACCTCGCCCGGCTGCGGCACGGCGCCCTGCCGCGCAACCCGCACCGGCAGTTGCGTATAACCGTCGAGCCACTGCGCCATGCCGACCGCGAACGCCTGGTCGACGTGCTGGACGATCACGATCGCCGCCGGAAAATCCGCCGGCAGCGCGCGCAGCAGCGCCGTGAGCGCGGTCGGTCCGCCTGCCGAGGCGCCGATCGCGACCAGCGTCGGCACGCGGCCCGCCGCCGTGCGTGCGCGCGGCACGGGCGCGGCCGTGCGGCTTTCGAGCAGCCGGCCGATCTGGTCGATTTTCGCGAGCAGCGGATGCGACACGCCCGCGTTCGGCGCGAGCGCGAGCGTCGGTGTATCAACCGCGTCGAGCGCGCCCGCGCCCATCGCCTCATACACCGACGACGTGTTCGCGCTGACGCTCGCCGTCACGACGAGAATCGCGCACGGCGCGCGCGCCATGATGCAGCGCGTCGCGGCGACGCCGTCGAGCTTCGGCATCACGAGATCCATCAGCACGAGGTCGGGCGGCTGCGCGACGCAGAAATCCACGGCCTCGTCGCCGTCGGTCGCGACCCACAGCACGCGATGGTCCGGCCGCAGCGCGATTACGCGCCGCAGCGCCTCCACGGCGAGCGGCAGGTCGTTGACGATGCCGATGTTCATTCCCGGGCGTCCCCTATCAGGTCGTGTACGGCGTCGAGCAGCGCCTCGTCGTGGAAGCTGCCCTTCGCCAGGTAGTAGTCGGCGCCGGCATCGAGCCCGCGCCGGCGATCTTCGTCGCGATCCTTGTACGACACGATCATCACCGGCACGCGCTTGAGCAGCGGATCGCTCTTGATCAGCGTGACGAGCTCGATGCCGTCCATGCGCGGCATGTCGACGTCGGTGACGACGAGATCGAACGCGTCGCTGCGCACCGCGTTCCAGCCGTCCATCCCGTCGACCGCGATCGTCACGTCGAAGCCGCGCTTCTCGAGCAGCTTGCGTTCGAGTTCGCGCACCGTCAGCGAATCGTCGACGACGAGCACGCGCCGCCGCCGGTCCGCGAGCGCGAGCTGCGGGTCGCGCATCACCTTCGCGAGCTCCCCGCCGCGCACGAGCTTGTCGACCGAGCGGATCAGGTCCTCGACGTCGACGATCAGCACGGGGTCGCCGTTCTCGAGCAGCGCGCCGGCTGCAATGTTCTGGATCTTGTGCAGGCGGCTGTCGAGCGGCTGCACGACGAGCATCCGCTCGCCGAGGAAACGGTCGACCGCGACGCCGTACAGTTCCGGCTCGCCGCCGACGACCACGACCGCCGTGCGCGTGCGCGACCCATCGGGCTCGCCCGCGTCGAGCAGCTGGTGTGCGGCGACGAGCCCGGCGCGCCGGCCGTCGAACGGGAAATGCGGCTGCCCTTCGAGCACGTCGATATCCGCGTGGTCGAGCTCGAGCGTGCGGCGCACGTGTGCAAGCGGGAACGCATACGGTTCGCCGCCGACCTCGACGAGCAGGCTGCGGATCACCGACAGCGTGAGCGGCAGCTGCAGCACGAAGCGCATGCCCGCGCCCGGCTCGTTGAAGATCCGCACCGCGCCGCGCACACCGCGCACCATCTCATGCACCGCGTCGAGGCCGACGCCGCGCCCCGACACGTCGGTCACCGCGTCGCGCATCGAGAAGCCAGGCAGCAGCAGGAATTCGAGCAGCTCCTGGTCCGACAGCCGCGCGGCCGTCTCGTCGTCGGTCAGCCGTTGGCGCACGACCGCGGCGCGCAGCGCGTCGAGATCGACGCCCGGCCCGTCGTCGCTGACGCTGACGAGCAGCGAGCCGGCGCTGTGGCGTGCCTCGAGCGTGACCGCCGACTCGGCCGGCTTGCCGCGCGCGCGCCGCGCGGCCGGCGACTCGACGCCGTGGTCGAGCGCGTTGCGCAGCAGGTGGCCGAGCGGCGCGTCGAGCATGTCGAGGATGTCGCGGTCGACCTGCGTCGCCTCGCCGACGATCGAGAACCGCACCTGCTTGCCGAGCGAGCGCGCGAGGTCGCGGACGATGCGCGGGTACGCGCGCGTCGCGTCGCCGAACGGCCGCATCCGGCATTGCAGCGCCTCGTCGTACAGTTGCTCGGCGATATGCGTGCTGCGCCGCTCGAAGCGGTCGAACTCGTCCATCCGTTCCGCAAACGAGCGCTGAACATCGTTCAGCATGTGCCGCGCTTCGTTCAGCGACGCGAGCACGCCGGTGTCGAGCTCGCCGGCGAAGCGCTCGACCAGCGTGTCGAGCGAACGCGCGGCATCGCGCTGTGCGCGCTTCACGCGCAGCATCGATTCGGCGAACGGCTTGAGCCAGCGCGATTCGACGAGCGATTCGCCGGACAGGCTCAGCAGCCGGTTCAGGCTGTCCGCGCGCACGCGGCGCATCGCGCCGGCGCCGCGGCCGGACTGTGCGGGGTCAGGGATGCCGCCGGCGGTCGTGCTCGTGCTCGTGCTCGTGCTCGCAGCCGCAGCCGCAGCCGCAGCCGCAGCCGTACTCATACTCGCATTGGCGCCTGTGCCAATGCCCGTGCCGAGGTTCATGCTCACGCCCGCCACCGCTGCGTCGCCATCGGCACGTGCCGACATGTGCACCGGCAGATCCCGATCGCCATCACCATCGTCACCTGCCGCCGTCGTCAACGTTTGCGCCACGTCCCCGCCGTCGGCGGCCGCCAGCGCTGCGGCGAACGCGTCGATCTCCGCCGCGTCGACCGGCTGTCCTTGCGGATCGCCGATCCGCACGAGCAGATCGACGCCGGCCAGCAGCGCGTCGACATGCGCGGGCGTCAACGCCGTCGTGCCGCCTTGCGCGGCGACGAAGCACTCTTCCATCCGCCCCGCGATGTCGACGCCCAGCGGCACGCCGACGATGCGCGCGGCCCCCTTCAGCGAGTGCGCGGCGCGCATGCAGGCTTCGAGCGCCGCCGGGTCGGGCGTCCCGGATTCGAGCGCGAGCAGGCGCTCGGACAGCGCGTGGGTTTGCGTGCGCGTCTCCTCGCGGTACAGCTCGAGGAGCGACAGGTGGCTCAGGTCGTCATCGGCGCTCATCGCATGCTCCGGGTCACGGCGTCGAACAGGCGGTCGTCGTCGAGCAGGCCGATCGACTTGCCGCGCCACGTCAGCACGCCGCGCGACAGGCCCGCGCTCGCACGCCCGACCGTCGCGGGCGCCGGCACCCAGTCGGATGCGCCGAAGCGCAGCACGCCCTCCACCTCGTCGACCGGGAACACGACCGGGTCGCCGTGATGCGCAACGACCAGCAAGCGCGTGAAGCGGCGGCTGCCCGCGTCGCCGCGCGGGCAGCCGCCCGCCGTGCCGAGCCCGAGCAGCGCGCCGAGCGAGATCGCGATGCGCAGCGTGCCGCGAATGTTGACGACGCCGCGCACGGCCGCGTCGCGACGGTGCGGCAGGGAATGGATCGGCCGCGTGCCGGCGATCTCGCGCAGCACGCCGATCGGCAGCGCAAGCCACTCGTCGGCGACGCGGAACGCGAGCGCCGCATGGCGCGCATCACCGCCGGTCGTAGCGACTTCGCGCGCCGCGCCGCGGCCGATCATCCGGCGCGCGGCGTCGCTCATCTCGGTGTCGCCGAGCGGCCGCTCGAGCAGGGCCGCCGCCTGGTTTGCGTACACGGGACAGTTCAGGCAGCGCAGGTACGCGGTCAGCCGCTCGCACGACCGGTCACCGCGCGTGCCGATCCGGTTCCAGCAGTCGTCGACGTCGATCGTCACGTGGGTCAGGTCAACGGCCTCGCGGTTCATAGGTCCTCTTCTCATGCCGGCGTACGTCGCACGACGCCGGTTCGTTCATTATCCCGCCGAGCGCCGCGCGCGCTCGAGCAGCCATTGCGCCCCCGCGCGGTCGCCGCCGACGTCGAGCAGCGTCGCGAGATGCGTGAGCGCCTCGTGATGCGTCGGCCGCAGATACAGCGCCTTGCGATAGAAATCGCCGGCTTCCGCGGCACGCCCCCGTGCGTCCGCGATCAGTCCGTGCAGATAGAACGCGTCGGCGTGCGGCCCGACGCGGTCCGTGAAGCGCGCGAGCGCACGCTCGGCTTCATCGAACGCCCCCGCGTTCGCGAGTGCCTGCGCGTCTTCCAGCGTCGGCACGTCGGCGCTAGCCGGCCGCGCGTCGGCATCCGCCGGCGCACGCTTGTCGCGCCCGCCGGCCGCGCGCTCCACCGCCGGCACGATCGGGCGCCCCGCCCCGTCGAGCCACGCCGGCTGCGCCGCCCGCGCCGCTGCGATACGCGCCGCCACATACCGTTCGGTCCGCCGGTACGGCGCGGCAGGCCGCGTCACCGCGAACCCGCCGGTAACGCTGCCGATAGAGCCGTCGGCGAGCCGCTCGGCGGCGCGCGGCCGCTGGAACGCGAACGCGAGCGGAATCCGCGCGGAGCGCAGCCCGTGCCGCATCGCGACCCCGGTCTCGGCAGGCCCGACGAACAGCATCCCGTCGTCGGCCAGCCGGTGCGCGAGCGAACGGATCACGCGGTCCTGCGCGTCGCGCTCGAAATAGATCAGCACGTTGCGGCAGAACACGAAATCGTAGCGGGCGCCCCCGTCGCCGAGCGGTTCGATCAGGTTCGCCTGCCGGAACTGCACGCACGCGCGCACGCGCTCGTCGAGCTGCCAGCCGTCCGCCACCGGCACGAAATGCCGCGCGCGAAATTCCATCGTGCTGCCGCGGAACGCATTGCGTCCGTACCGGCCCTGCCGCGCATGCTCGAGCGCTTTGCCGCTCAGGTCGAGTGCGTCGATCGAGAAGCGGGCCGGATCGAGCCCCACGTCGAACAGCGCCATCGCCGCCGAAAACGGCTCCTCGCCGGTCGAGCACGGCGCGCTCAGCACGCGCACCACGCGCGCCGGGTGCGCGGCGAGCCGCTCGAGCGCAAGCCGCGCGAGCGTCGCGAACGCCTCGCGATCGCGGAAGAACCAGGTTTCCGGCACGACGATCAGTTCGATCAGCGCGCGCCGTTCATCCGAGCTCGCGTTAAGGCGCTGCCAGTACGCGTCGAGCACATCCGGCGACACCGGCGGCCGCGCGGCGGACGGCACGCGCGCGCCGTCCGCCGCCTGCGTCGCGTGGATGCGCTCGGTCACCGCGCGCATCAGGAAATCGCTGCCGAGCGAGTCGGGATCGATGCCCGTCTCGCGCAGCACCCACGTATGGAAACGCGAATCGCCGATTCTCATGCTGGCGGCCCTCCAAGGCCTGACGTGTCGTCGAACAGATGCAGCCGCGCGACCGCGTCGATCATGTCGCACACCGACACCTGCTGGACGATGCCGTCCGGCGTGTTCGCGATCGGGCCGAGCCAGCGCGTGCGCGGCGTCACGATGCCGGTCGCGCGGAACGCGCCGCGGTCGATCCGCATCGTCTGCGTCGCGCGCTCGACGATCAGGCCGAGCACGCGCTCGCCGGCGTTTGCGCCGTTTGCGCCGTTTGCGCCGTTTGCGCCGTTTGCGCCGTTTGCGCCGTTTGCGCCGTTTGCGCCGTTCGCGCCGTTCGCGCCGTTCGCGCCGTTCGCGCCGTTCGCGCCGTCCGCACCGTTCGCACCGTTCGCACCGTTCGCGCGATAGCGGACCATCACGAGCCGCGTCGAGCGCAATGCCTGCGCGGGCCGGCCGAGCGCGAGCATCGGCACGTCGATCACCGGCACCGGCACGCCGCCGCACATCAGCAGCCCGGCGATCCACGCGGGCGCGCCGGGCACCGCCTTCGTGGCCGCGAGCGGCAGCACCGCGTCGATGCCGGCGGCGTCGAGCACATAGCGCTCGCCGTCCAGATCGAACAGCAGGAACAGCGCGTGCGCGCCGTGCTGGGCGTCCGCGCGCGTCACGCGTCGACCTTGAAGCGCGACACACTGGTGCGCAACTGGTTCGCGACGAGCGTCAGGTCGTCGATCGCCTGCGACGACTGGCGCAGCGATTCGGCCGTCTGCTGCGCGGCTTCCGACAGCTGCGACAGCGCCTGCGTGATCTGCTCGGCGCCGCTCGCCTGCGTCTGCATCCCTTCGTTGACCATCTGGAAACGCGGCGCGAGCGTCTGGACCTCGGCGATGATCTGCGACAGCTGGCTGCCGACCTGCTGCACGTCGAGCATCCCGCGCCGCACTTCCTCGGAGAACTTGTCCATCCCCATCACGCCGGCCGACACCGCCGACTGGATTTCCTTCACCGTCTGTTCGATGTCGTAGGTCGCGACCGCCGTCTGGTCGGCGAGGCGGCGGATCTCGGTCGCGACGACCGCGAAGCCGCGGCCGTACTCGCCGGCCTTTTCGGCCTCGATCGCCGCGTTCAGCGACAGCAGGTTGGTCTGGTCGGCGACCTTGGTGATCGTCGCGACGACCTGGTTGATGTTGAGCGCCTTCTCGTTGAGGATTGCGAGCTTCGCGTTCACCGACCCCGCCGCGTCCATCACGCTGCGCATCGTCTCGCCCATCCGCGTGAGCCCGCTCTGGCTCACGCCCGCGAGCGTCGCCGACTGCTCGGCCACGCCGGCCACCTCGTTCATCGTGCGCAGCAGGTCGCGCGACGTCGCGAAGATCTCGCGGGACGTCGCGCCGATCTCGGTCGTCGTCGCGGCCGTCTCGTTCGCGGTCGCCTGCTGCTCGCGCGACGTCGCCGCGATCTCGGCGACCGACGTCGTCACCTGCAGCGACGATTGCTGCGCGCGCGCGACGAGCTCGGCCAGCTCGTCGGCCATCCGGTTGAAACCGTCCTGCAGCGTGCCGAACTCGTCGTGGCGGCGCAGGTCGAGACGCTGCGTGAGGTTGCCGGTGCGCATCGCGTCGTGCACGCCGACGAGGCGCGCCATCGGCAACGTGATCGACCGGTACAGCCCGTAGCCGAGCGCGAGCGCGATCAGCAGCACGGCGGCCAGCGCGACCGCCAGCACGATCTCGGTGCCCTGCACGGATTCGCGGATCAGCTTCGCGGACTGGTCCGCGAACTTGCGGTTTTCCTGGACCATCGTGTTCGCGTCGCGCACGGCCTCGCTCCACGCGGGCACCGTGCGCGCATACGCGGCGAGCTCGTCATCGCGCGATGCGCCGTTCTTCTGAATGGCGTCGTTCAACAGTGGCAGGTAGCGGTCGTACGCGGCGCGGAACGACACGAAACGCGCGCGATCGTCTTCGCGGAATACCGAGTTCTGATAGTTGACCGACAGCGCGTCGACTTCCTTCGTCACCTCGCGGATCTTCGCGATTTCGCGTTGCACGGCCTCGGGATCGGTCTCGACGAAGGTCGCCTGCTGCAGCAGCATGAACGATTCGTTGACCGATGCGCGCAGCGACGATGCGAGATACACGCCGGGCAGCGAGTCGCGCTCGATGCTGACCGCTTCACCGTTGATCGCGCGCAGGCGATCGTAGGACACGCCGGCCGTCAGCAGCATCAGCACGAACAGCACGCCGAAGCTGAGCAGGATGCGGTTGCCGAGCGTCAGCCGGACACTGCCGATCGTCGGATGCAAGCTTTCATTGGTCGCGCTGGGCGTCACGGTGGCCATGTTCGTTGTGGGCTTTCAAAGTCTGCGTTGAGAAAAGGACTGCGGAAAAGGTCTGCGCCGGACGCCGCGCCCGCCGCAACGTTGCGGCACGGTCGCATCGGGATCGGGCGATGACGCGTGGCGCGGCCGGCATGTGCCGCGCCGCCGCGCAGGCTCACCGTTCCGCTTGCGCCGGCAGCCGGAGCGCGACCATGAAACCGCGCGCGGTATTGCGCATCAGGATCTGGCCGCGATGCCGCGCGGCGGTCGCGCGGACAAACGCGAGCCCGAGGCCGAAGCCGGCGCGCGCCGCGCCATGCGCGGACTCGAGGCGCACGAACGATTCGGTCGCCGACGCGCGCTGCGCGGGCGCGATGCCCGGGCCGGCGTCCTCGACGCCGATCAGCCACGCGCCGCCGTCGCCGCTCAGCGTGCAATGCACGTCCGCGGCGACCGGGCCGTACTTCAGCGCGTTGTCGATCAGGTTCGCGACCGCGCGCGTCAGCATCATCCGGTCGCCCATCGTCACGCATTCGGTATCGGGCACCTGCGCGACGACCTGGCTGCCGAACCCGGCCGCCTTCTCCCACAGCTGGTCGACGGCGTCGAGCACGATCTCGTTGAGGCTGACGACGTCGTGCGCGCGCCGCTCCGATTGCGCGCGGGTCAGGTGGATGAAGCCGTCGGCAAGCGCGAGCGCGCGGCGCGCATGGCCCGCGATCCGCTCCATGATCGGCGGCATGTCGCCGTGCTCGGCGCGGTATACGTCGAGCAGCGCGAGAATCGACGTCTGCGGCGAACGCATGTCGTGCGACAGGAAATCGAGCGCTTCGTCGCGCTGGCGCGACATCAGATAGGAATTCGAATGGTAGCGAATGCGCGCCGTCAGCTCCATCGCGTCGGGCAGCTTGACCAGATAGTCGTTCGCGCCGGCGACGAACGCCTCGCGCTTGACGACCGGCTCTTCCTTCGCGGACAGCACGATGATCGGCACGCGTGCGGTGCCCGGATCCGCGCGCCACGCGCGGACGAGGTCGAGACCGTCGATGTTCGGCATCACGAGGTCCTGCAGGATCACCGTCGGCTTCACGTCGCGCGCGACGGCCATCGCCCGCTGCGCGTCGGTGCACACGTGCAGGTCGATGTCGTGCTCGCTGCGCAGCGCGCGGCGGATCACTTCGCCGACGAACGGTTGATCGTCGACGAGCAGGACCGATAACCCGGATTCAAGACAATCCGACGGGTTTTCCTCGTTCGATTCTTTCATAAATGCCGTTTCATATGCCGAATATCCAATCGATTCTTTCATGAGAGTTGTTTATCCGACTTAAACACAATCTTATTTTTACGGAAGAGAGACCTGTATGTATTTGCCGATCTGGCCCGTCGGCATTGCCTCACGGGGCTGCGAGCATCGATTTTCCCCGTCGCCGCTCGCACTCCTTCCCCCGCTGCGTCTCTCAATAAACATAACCGGCTGATTCTAAATGAAATTAGAGTCAAGCATCTATCTTGTCCCGTGCCGGTTTTGCCAAATTCACGAAAAGTGTCGCGTTTGGTTGAATCGAATCATTTTCCGGACAGAAACCGCGCATCGCGACATAGCCGCCGCGGTCATGCTTGCATGCGCTGCAAGGCGGCGAAGCGGCGCCGCTGTGGAAGGGGCCGGAACGGGGTATACGCGAGCGTCGGGCGGGTCGGCGTTCAGCCGCGCGCGTGCTGCGCGGACACTTCCTGCAGATCGAGGTCGCGCTCGAGCGCGTGCAGCATTTCGTCGTGGATCTGTCCGGAGCGATGCAGCCGCAGCAGTTCCGCACGTCCCGCCGCGATCGCGGCCAGCACGACGTCGTAGTGCGCGGCGCGCGCGCTTTCCGGATACGCGGGCTCATGCTGCATCCGTTGCGTCAGTTCCGCGCGATACGTGTACTGCTCGAGCAGGCGCGGGTGGATCACCACGCCGCTCGCATCGCGCACGAGCGGCTGGATCGCCGCGAGCTGAGCGGCCTCGACGCGCGCCCAGGCCTGCGGCTCGCTCAGGTGGTGCGCGGCTTGCGCGGGATGCTGCGCGAGCCGCAGCAGCTGGATCAGCGGGCCGATCGTCGTGCCCTGCAGCAGCACGGTGACGAGGATCACCGCGAACGCGGCGACGAGGATCAGGTCGCGGCCCGGCATTGCGTCGGGCAGCGACAGCGCGACCGCGAGCGTCACGACGCCGCGCATCCCGGCCCAGCTCATCACCGTCGCGGCCTTCCAGTCGGGCCCGCATTGGCTGCGCGTCAGTGCACGTGTCGGCCACTTCAGCGCCTCGACCGCATAGATCCACACGAAGCGCGACACGACCACCGCGGCCAGCACCGCAAGCACGGCCGGCATCATCGTGCCGATCACCTGCTCGAAGCCGCCGAGCCGGTGGATCACGCCGCGCAGCGACAGGCCGATCAACACGAACACGAGCGCCTCGAGCAGGAACACGATGACCAGCCAGAACGCGGTGCCGCGCGTGCGCACCGCCGCCGAGTACACTTCGTGCTGGTGCCAGCCGAGCATCATGCCGACCACGACGGTCACGATCACGCCCGACACCGCAAGCATTTCGCCCGCGATGTAGCCGATCCATCCGGCGAGCATCGAAACGGTGATCACGAGGTAGTCGTCGTCGAGCACTTTCATGAAACGCACGACGAGCCAGCCGATCACGATGCCGACGACGACGCCGCCGAGCCCTAGCTCCGCGAACCGGACGAGCGCATGCTGGAAGCTGAACGCGCCGGTCAGCGCGGCGACGGCCGCGAAGCGGAACAGCACGAGGCCGGCCGCATCGTTCAGCAGGCTCTCGCCTTCGAGCAGCACCATCAGCCGGCGCGGCAACGCGACACGTTCGAGCACGGCCTTCGCGGCGACCGCGTCGGGCGGCGACACGATTGCGCCGAGCGCGAAACACGCGGCCCACGGCAGCGACGGTACGACACAGTGCACGACAAAGCCGACGGCGAACGTCGTGAACACGACCGCGCCGATCGCGAGTAGCAGGATCCCGCCGACGTTGCGCTTGAACTCCTCCCATACTGAGAAATACGCGCCGTGCATCAGTAGCGGCGGCAGAAACACGACGAGCACGAGATCGGGGTCGAGGTTGATCGGCGGCAGGCCCGGAATGAACGCGATGCCGATGCCGCCAATCAGCAGCGCGGCGGCGGGCGGCAGCCGCAGGCGCTTCGCGATGCATTCGAGCGCGACGATCGCGACGAATGACAACAAGACCAGCTTGAATGCCGAGACGGGGGACATGAATCAACCTCGCGAGGAATTAATCCGCCGGCAGCCGGGTGTCATACCCCAATTGCCCGTGTCGCGCGATTACATCACGATGCCGTGCAGGCAGTCGAGGGCGTTCGGCGCGCACGCCTTGCCCGGCCCATGCCCATGCCCATGCCCATGCCCATAGCCATGCAGCGTGCCCGACGCCGAAGCTGCGTTGTGTATCGGTGCACATTCACACAGGCCGAAATGCAACGCGGCACGTGGCCGGCGCCATCGCCGGCCCGCGTGCCGCCGGAGGATTGCAAGGCGCCGCGCGCTACCTGCGCCGCACGACCATCAGGCGAAGCTCGGTCATGTCCTCGATCGCATAGCGGATCCCTTCGCGGCCGAGGCCCGAATCCTTCACGCCGCCGTACGGCATGTTGTCGACGCGGAACGACGGCACGTCGTTGATCACGACACCGCCCACGTCGAGCTCGTCCCATGCGCGTTGCGCATGCGCGAGCGAATCGGTGAACACGCCGGCCTGCAGCCCGAAGTCGCTGTCGTTCACGCGCGCGAGCGCATCGTCGAAGTCGTCGAACTTCTCGAGGATCGCGACCGGGCCGAACGCCTCCTTCCGGTACAGGTCCTGCTCGCGGCCGACGTGTTCGAGCAAGGTCGCCTCGAACATCGCGCCGTCGACATTGCCGCCCGCGACGATCTTCGCGCCCGCCGCGACGGCGGCGTCCATCCAGCCTTCGAGCCGGCGCGACTCGGATTCGGAGATCATCGGCCCGACGAACGTCGCCGGATCCTTCGGGTCGCCCATCTTCAGCGAACGTGTCTTCGCGATCAGCTTTTCGCGCAGCGCGTCGTACACGTCGGCGTGCACGAGGATCCGCTGCACGCCGATGCAGCTCTGGCCCGATTGATAGAACGCGCCGAACGCGAGCCGGTCGACCACGTAGTCGAGCCGGTCGCGCTGGTCCGCGTCGACGATCACGGCCGCGTTGCCGCCCAGCTCCAGCACGACTTTCTTCTTGCCGGCCTTCTCCTTCAGCGCCCAGCCGACCGCGGGCGAGCCCGTGAACGACAGCAGCTTGAAGCGCGCGTCCGTCGTGAACAGGTCCGCGCCGTCGCGATGCGCGGGCAGCACCGAGAACGCGCCCTTCGGCAGGTCGGTTTCCGCGAGGACTTCGCCGATGATCAGCGCGCCGATCGGCGTGCGGCTCGCCGGCTTCAGCACGAACGGGCAGCCGGCCGCGAGCGCGGGCGCGACCTTGTGCGCGGCGAGGTTCAGCGGGAAATTGAACGGCGAGATGAACGAGCACGGACCGATCGGCACACGCTTCGTATAGCCCGTGTAGCCCTGCGCACGCGCGGAGATCTCGAGGTTGATCACGTCGCCGTCGATCCGCACCGATTCCTCGGACGCGACGCGGAACGTGTCGATCAGCCGCGTCACTTCGCCCTTCGAATCATTGATCGGCTTGCCGGCCTCGATGCACAGCGCCTCGGCCAGCTCGTCGAAGCGCTCGCGAAAGCGCGCGACGCAGTGATCGAGCACGGCCTGGCGCTTGTAGGCCGGCAGCTCGCGCATCGGCTTCGCGGCATCGACCGCCGCGCCGATCGCCGCATCGATCGCCTGCGCGTCGGCCAGCGCGACGCGCGTCGCGACCTTGCCGCTGAACTTGTCCGTCACTTCCAGATCGGTGTTCGCGTAGACGGCCTCGTTGGCGAGGTAGTACGGATAGGTTTCCTTCAACATGGAACGACTCCTTCCTGTGAACGGGAAATTCAGAGCTGCGCCGACAGGCGCTTGATCTCGCGGTTCAGCACGCGTTCGTTGTCCGAATAGTCGATCGGCACGTCGATCACGTGCACGCCCGGCGACGCGAAGCATTCGCGCAGCAGCGGCTCGAGATCGTCGGCCGCCTCGACGCGGTGGCCGTGTGCGCCGTAGCTTTGCGCATACGACACGAAATCGGGGTTCTGCAGCGTCATCGCGAAGTCGGGGAAGTTCATGTTCTCCTGCTTCCAGCGGATCATCCCGAACGCGTCGTCGCGCAGGATCATCACGACGATGTCGAGCTTCAGCCGCACGGCCGTTTCCAGCTCCTGCGAGTTCATCATGAAACCGCCGTCGCCGCAGACGGCGATCACCTTGCGCTGCGGATGCACGATCTTCGTCGCGATCGCCGACGGCAGGCCGGCCCCCATCGACGCGAGCGCGTTGTCGAGCAGCAGCGAGTTCGGCTCGTGCGCGCGCCAGTAGCGCGCGAACCAGATCTTGTACATCCCGTTGTCGAGACAGACGATCCCGTCGGCCGGCAGCGCGTTGTACAGGTCGTTCACGATCCGCACCGGATACATCGGGAAGCGCGGATCGTGCTGGCCCTTCTGCAGGTGGGCCTCGAAGTGCTCCTTGATCATCGCGAAGCGCGCGAAGTCCCAGTGCGGCTGCGGCGCGATCGCTTCCTTCATCTGCCACACCGCGTTCGCGATGTCGCCGACCACCTCGATCTGCGGGAAATACACGGGGTCGACCTGCGCGCCGAGAAAGTTCACGTGGATCACGGTCTTGTCGTCCGCGCGCATGAAGAACGGCGGCTTCTCGATCACGTCGTGGCCGACGTTGATGATGCAGTCCGCGTGCTCGATCGCGCGGTGCACGAAGTCGCCGTCCGACAGCGTCGCGTTGCCGAGCCACAGCGGGTGCGTCTCGTCGATCACGCCCTTGCCCATCTGCGTCGTGAAGAACGGGATGCCCGTCTGGTCGACGAATTCCACCAGGATCTTGCGGGTCGTCTTGCGATTGCCGCCCGCGCCGATCATCAGCAGCGGATAGCGCGCCGCCTGGATTGCATCGACCGCGTGCGCGACCGCCTTCTCCTCGGCGATCGGCCGCCGGCTGTAGCTGCGCGGAATCGGCTTGCCGTCGCCTTCCTCGTGCGCGATGTCCTCCGGCAGCTCGAGGTGGGCCGCGCCGGGGCGCTCTTCCTCCGCGCGCCGGAATGCTTCGCGCACGGCCGACGGAATGTTGCCGATCGACACGATCTGCCGCGTGAATTTCGTCAGCGGCTGCATCATGTCGACGACGTCGACGATCTGGAAGTGGCCCTGCTTGCTGGACTTGATCGGCTTCTGCCCGGTGATCATCAGCATCGGCATCCCGCCGAGCTGCGCGTACGCGGCCGCCGTCACGAAGTTGGTCGCGCCCGGACCGAGCGTCGCCAGGCAGACGCCCGTCTTGCCCGTCAAGCGCCCGTAGGTGGCGGCCATGAAACCGGCCGCCTGCTCGTGCCGGGTCAGCACGAGCTTGATCCGCGATCGCCGCAGCGATTCGAGCAGATCGAGGTTTTCCTCGCCGGGAATGCCGAACACATACTCGACGCCTTCGGCTTCCAGCGCCTTCACGAACAGATCCGATGCTTTCATGGGGGACTCTCGGTTGATGCCGCCCGCCCGGCCTACGGACGCGCGGCGCTCAGGACGCGCGCCGGCCTACGGCGCGCGGACGTTTACCTGCTGCACACACACCACTGCACTTGCCCGCCGCGCAGCGCGCGGCGGCGTCCCCGGAACCCGGAGAACGAACGGATCCGCCGGCGCGCAACGAACGCGCGCCGGCGGCAAAGACGTTTTCGATTGTAGACGGAATCGGGAAATGCCGACTTCGATCGCCGGCCGCGCCGAGCTGTCACGGATGGATCGGCCGAATGGCCATTGAACCGACAAATGTAGCGGGCGGCCTTATGGTGAGGGCAACGGAAATCAGCACGTCACGCCTGTGAACCATGGTTGACATATTGCAATCGATGCCCTACATTCCTCCATCATTCACCATCCGAACCACCGAAGTCTTCGACGCATGGTTTGACGGCCTGCGGGACCGCATCGCGAAACGCCGCATCCAGGCACGCATCGACCGTCTCGCGATGGGCAATCCGGGCGACTGGAAATCCGCCGGCTCGCCGATCGTCGAAATGCGTATCGACCACGGCCCCGGCTATCGCGTCTACTACGTCCGGCGGGAATCGGTATGGGTAATCCTGCTTTGCGGCGGCGACAAGTCGACGCAACAGGCGGACATACGCGCCGCCCACGCGATGCTCGAGCATCTCGATACGGAGTGATCGATGGACAAGATCAAGACCCGGCCGTGGGATTCGGCCGAACATCTGAAGACCGAAGACGACATGGCCGAGTACTTCGAAGCCTGTCTGCAGGAGGCCGGCGACGATCCGGCCTTCATCGCGCACGCGCTCGGCGTGATCGCGCGCGCACGCGGGATGTCGCAGGTCGCGCGCGATGCCGGCATGTCGCGCGAAGGTCTGTACAAGGCGCTGTCGCACGACGGCAACCCGAGCTTCGGCACGATCCTGAAGGTCATCAAGGCGCTCGGCCTGCAACTGCACGGGTCGAAAGCGCACGTCTGAATCGGGGCGCGCGACGTCGCGCCCTTTCCCTGCCAGCGCCGGTCGCGCCAACGTCGAGATCGTTGACTATCACTGATTGGAGAACGATATGCTCAAGAATGGAATGCGTCCGATCCACCCGGGCGAAATCCTGCGAGAGGAATTCCTGACGCCGCTGGAAATGAGTGTCAACGCGCTTGCACTCGCGTTGAACGTACCGGCTACCCGCCTGCATGAAATCGTCAAGGAACGGCGCGGGATCACGGCCGATACCGCTTACCGGCTCGCACGCTACTTCGACACGTCGCCGGAATTCTGGCTGAACCTGCAAGCCACGTACGATCTCAAAACGCTGCCGACGCGCAGTGAGATCGATCGGAAGGTCGAACCGCGCGCGCACACGCACGCATAGGCACGCGTCCCGCAAAGCAATCCACGCTGGAGATCGCATCCGCGACCACTGCTGCCTCAATGCAGCCAGCCGCCCGCCCAACGCGGCACGAGCGACACGAGATACAGCCCGAGCCCGATCAGCCCGCCGACCAGCGTGCCGTTGATGCGGATGTACTGCAGGTCCTTGCCGATGTTGAGCTCGATCTGCCGCGACATCTCGCGCCCATCCCAGTTGCGCACCGTGTCGCGGATGTGGCGCATCAGGAAGTCGGCGAAATCCGGCGCCATCTCGTACACGGCCTTCTCGATGTGTTCGTTCAGCGAAGCACGCAATGCCGGGCTTTCCGCGAGCCGCGCGCCGAGCCAGCCGCCGAGCGTCGCGGCCTGCCGGTGCAGCGTCGAATCGGCGCGCGCGAGATCGGCCTTCAGCCACGCGCGCAACTGGTCCCACAGATCCTTCACGTACGTGTTGAATGCATCGCCGTCGCGGATGTAGCGCTTGATCTCCTCGCCCTTCTCGATGAATGCGGGGTCGTGCTTCAGGCGCTCGGTCAGGCGTTCGACGACCCGGTCGAAGCGCTGGCGCAATTCATGCTCGGGATCGGCCGCCACGCCTTCGAGCACACGGCTGACCGCGTTCGCGACCAGTTCCGCGCCGTTCTCGCCGAGCCAGTGGGTCGGCATGATCTTCTCGAATTTCGGATACTGCGTCTTCAGCCATTCGACGATGAAGCCCGCGATCACCTCGCGGTTCTCGGGTTTCGCGAGCACATCGACGACCTGCTCGATCGCATCGTCGAGCAGCGCCTGGTGGCGGCCGTCCTTCGTCAGCGTATCGAGGATCGCGCCGGCCGATTGAGACAGGTCGACCTTGTCGACGACCGCACGAAACGCGTCGTGTACGAACGACTGAATCCGCGCGTCGTCGGTCATGTCGAGCGCGAAGCTCATCAGCTTCGTCACGTAGCCGCCGAGCGCGTCGGTGTTCGTGGGCTCGCCGAGCCACGCACCGAGCATCTGCGCCGGATCGTGCTGGCGGATCTGCGCGGCGAGCGCGTCGGGGCCGAGGAATTTCTCGCGCACGAAGATCGCGAGGTTGTCGGCGATCTTGTCCTTGTTCTGTGGAATGATTTCGGTGTGGCGCGACACGATCGGGATCGGCACGCGGCGGAACAGCGCGACGACCGCGAACCAGTCGGCGAGCGCGCCGACCATCGCGGCCTCGGCCACCGCCTTGATCCCGTCGACCCACACGCCACGCGGCAGGAAGATCGTGGTCGCGAACACCGCGACGGCGACGAGCAGCAACGACAGCGCGCGTCGCTTGCTGCGATTCAGTTCGAGGGCTTTGTCCGGCGTCATGGCGGCAGGCGAATCGGCGATGGCGCTAATATCCCCGATTTCGCGGCGGCCGACAAACGCGCTGGCGAGCGCGACGGGGCCGCGCCACCGCCGCCGCCGCCTTACGCCTTACGCCTTACGCCTTACGCCTTACGCCTTACGCCTTACGCCTTACGCCTTACGCCTCACGCCTCGCAGTCGCCTGCCACGCGCGCACGACCGGCTGCGTCATCGCCGATGCGAGCCGGCAACGCCCACCGCACGCCCTTTCGTCACAAAAACATCTTCAGGTTCACGGCCGGATCGGCAAGCCGCACCGGATCGGGCACCGCACCCGCCGCGATCATCCGGCGGCACGCACCGATATCGCGCCCCGCGCGCACTGCGGCGGCCGCGACGATCTTGCCGTCGTCGCCGAGCCCGAACACCGTGAACGGCCCGTTGGACGGATCGCCGCGCACGACCGCGGTCCTCTCGCCGCCGAACAGCCCGAGCATCTGCAGGTTGCAGTCGTACTGATCCGACCAGAGCCACGGCAGCTCCGCATAGGTCTCGTCAGCACCGAGCGCGTTCGCCGCCGCGACTGCCGGCTGGTTCTCCGCGACCTGCCACGACTCGATCCGCACGTGCCGGCCGAGCAGCGGATTGAAGTGCATCGTCACCTCGCCCGCCGCGAAGATCGCCGGATCGTTCGTGCGGCAGCCCGCGTCGACGCGCACGCCGTTGTCGACGTCGAGCCCCGCCGCTTCGGCGAGCTCGACGTTCGGTACGACACCGATCCCGACGACCACGACATCGGCCGGCACGTCGCCGCGATCCGTCTCGACCACCGCACCGCCCGAATCTTTGCCCGATGCGCCGCGCCGGATCGCGCGCGGCAGCGTCGACAGCCGGAACCCGACGCCGCGCCCGTCGTGCATCCGTTGCGCAAACGCGCCGACCACTTCAGGCAACGCACGCTGCAGCAATCGCGCAGCCGGGTCGATCACCGTCACTACGCAGCCGAGCTGGCGCGCGGCCGCCGCGACTTCCAGACCGATGAACCCGCCGCCGAGCACCGCGACGTGCTTGCCCGGCGCCAGCGCCGCACGCAGCGCGCGCGCATCGGCGACCGTGCGCACATAGTGCAGCGGCACGCCCGCGTCCACCGGCCCGCCGAACGTGCGGACCCGCGAGCCGGTCGCAAGCACGAGCCGCCGATACGGCAGCGTCGCGCCGTCGGCGAGCCGCACGCGCTGCGCGTCGCGCTCGATCGCGTCCACCCGCGTGCCGAGCCGCAGCTCGATCCGCTGCGCGTCGTACCACGCGGCATCGCGCACGAACGCACGCTGCTCGCCGTCGTCGCTCAGCAACGCGTCCTTCGACAATGCCGGCCGGTCGTAAGGCAGTTCGCGCTCCGCGCCGATCATGACGATGCGCACGTCGGCGTCGCGCTCGCGCAGCGCCTCGGCGGCCCGCCGCGCGGCGTGCCCGGCGCCGACGATCACGATGGGATCAGCCGACATTGACTTCCACCTGTCCGTCGACGATCCGGATCGGATAGGTCCGCACCGGTTCCGTGATCGGCGCGCATTTCGGCGCACCGGTGCGGATGTCGATCAGCCCCTGATGCAGCGGGCATTCGACGCAGCCGTCCTCGACATAGCCTTCCGACAGCCGCGCGTGACCGTGCGTGCACAGGTCGTGCATCGCGAACAGTTCGTCGCCGATCCGGAAAATCGCGATCGGTTTCTGCCCGGCGACGCGCGCCGCCGGTTCGTCTTCGGAGAATTCGTCGAAGGCGCCGAGCGGATGCCACTCGGTCAACGTTGCTTCGCTCATGTCGTTCCTCACTGTCAGATCGGGGTGGCGAGCAGTGTCTGCACGCGCGACGTGTCGTAGATCACGCGCTTCGTCTTGTAGCGCAGACCGTCGGGCGTACGCACGACCGTGTCGTAGTACTTGCCGGCCTGGTACACGTTCGATTCGCCGTTGCTGCGCGTCTGCACGACGACATAGTTGCTCTCGGTGTCGATCTCGCCGTCGCGCGCCGCGACGATCGTCAGCCCCGACGTCATGTGCCGGTACGTGTGCTCTTCAAAGATGTTCGCGTGCCGCAGCGACACCACACGGTCGCGCAGCATCCGCTGGTTCGTGCAGTGGACGATCCCGACCGGCAGCCCGAGGTCGGCGTTTTCCTTCGGCACGATCTCGTACGTGCAGTCCTCGGTGAACATCTCCGGCCACTGTTCGAGCCGGTTGTTGTCGAGGTGGCCGATGTAGCGGTTCTGCAGCATGTGGATTTCGAACCACGTCTTCATGTCTTCCGTCATTTCACGCTCCCGCTTCAATAGCCCATCAGCTTCTGGTAGCCGACCCAGAACTTGCGGATCAGGCTTTCGGTAATGACCGTGTCCTGCTGGTCCGGATTGCCGCGCGACATCTCGATCACCGACGTCGCGTCGCCGTCGCGCACCGTGCCGCGCTGCACGAGCTCGGTCGCTTCGGTGTCTTCCATCGAGATGTAGCCGGCCGGCCCGACGAGGTTCGCCTGCTTGATGCGCAGCGCGCGCAGCTCAGGCGTGTCGTCGGCATAACCGAAGAAGTGGAAGATCAGCTCGAAGTTGTCGGGCCCCTTCGGCAGGATCTGCCGCGCGACCAGCGTGTTGTGGATCTGCTGGATCACGAGTTGCGGGAAGATCGGCTGGATGTGGTTCGTGCAGTCCTCGTCGTACTCGGACACGAGATCGAGGATCGATTCGTCCTCCAGATGGAATCCCTCGTCGAACGAGCGGATGTTCTGCTGCTTGTACGCGGCCGACGTGTCGTCGTTTGTCTTCGTCACGGTGATGATGCTGTGCAGCCCGTGGTTCGCATCCGGAATCGAGCGTGCCTTCATGCCGACGCGGAAGATGTTGAAGGTCGTATGGAACAGATGCAGCATGCTCGCGTGATACGGGTCCTTCACGTTCTCCATGTACAGCTTCCAGTTCGACTTCGAGTACTGGCGCGTGCAGCCGAGGTATTCGATCGGCTTGTGGAAGATCCGGTCGATCCACGGGCGCATCTGCTCGCCGAGATAGTCGGGCAGCGGCATCACGTCGTCGCTGAAGGTCGCGAACACGAGGCCGCGATAGCTGTCGACGCGCAGCTTGCGCAGCCCGTGCTGCTTCGGATCGAAATCCGACGGCATCCCGGTCATGCCCTTCTGGCCGCGCCGGAACGGCACGCCGAGCAGGTTGCCGGTGTTGTCGAAGCTCCACTGGTGATAGACGCAGGTATGCGACGTCGCGTTGCCGCGCGACTTGCGGCACACCTGCGCACCACGGTGCGCGCAGCGGTTCACCCACGCGGCAAGCGAGCCGTCCTCGGCGCGCGTGACGACGACGGGCGTGTCGCCGACGAACGTGCTCTTGAAGTCGCCCGCATTCGGGACTTCGGCTTCCAGCGCAACGAAGTTCCACGTCGGGCCGCGGAAGATGCGTTCCTGCTCGCGGTCATAGACGGCGCGCGAGCTGAACACCTTGTACGGCACGCGCGAGCCGTCGTCGTGCGGGAACCTCACGTCGGACGCGTCGCCGCGCGCCGCGAACAGGACTGGCGATTCTGTCTGCTCCATGTCGGACTCCTTGTCGATCCGGTTGGGATGTTTTGATGGAGCCAATTTTTGAAAACCTAAAATCCGCCGTCTATCCGGAATCTGCAAATGTGGCGGCGCAGTATCCACTTCCGGCAGGTTTCTGCGCTAGGATGGCGGCACACGTGACGCCGTCGTCCGATCCCGCCCCATTCGTCGGATCGAAGCACGCGTCCCAATAACCAGACCGATGCCCATGCCCCCAATGTCGTTCGAGCCGCTCGCGCTGCGCGCGCACCGGCTGTTCGAATCCCGCGATCTCGACGAGACGCGCGAGCGGATCTCGCGCGTGATGCAGCCGCATGCGCTGCTGCCGAGCGGCCGCGTGCACGGCGCGTCGCACATGGATTTCGTGCGGATCGGCGGGCTCGGGATCGGCGCGATCGCGTTCGGCGAACCGATGCGCGTGCAGGTCGACGCGGTCGACGGCTATTACCTTTTGATGTTCTGCCTGTCCGGGCAGGCCGACGTGCGGGCGATGGGCCGGCAGGTCGGCGTCGACGGGCAGACCGGCGTGCTGTGCGCGCCAGGCGAGCGCTTCGATGCGCAGCTGTCCGCCGATTGCGAGCAGTTCGTGCTGCGCATCGATGCGGCCACCGTCGCTGCGCTGACCGGCGATCCGCGCGCGACGCTCGACCCCGTGCTGCGCGTGAGCGACGCGGCGCTTGCCGCGTGGCGCCAGCAGCTGATGCTGGTCGCGGGCTCACCGGCCCTGCTCGAGCGCGCGAGCGCGAATCCGCGCGTCGCGTCGCAACTCGAACACCTGCTGATCGACCTGCTGATCGAAGGGCATCCGCCGTCGGCCATTCCCCCATCGCGCCACGACCCCGTGCCGGGCTTCATGCGGCGCGCGCAGGAATTCGTCGCGGCCCACTACGCGCAGCCGCTGCAGCTCGCCGACATCGTCGGCGCGGCCGGCGTGCCGGAGCGCACACTGCGCGATGCGTTCATCCAGTTTCGCGGGATGAGTCCGATGCAGTACCTGCGCCACGCGCGGCTCGAGCATGCACGTGACCTGCTGCGCGCCGCGGGCAGCGAGCGGCGGATCGCCGACATCGCGCTCGACTGCGGCTTCACGCACCTCGGCCGGTTTGCGATCGCGTATCGGGAAACGTTCGGCGAACTGCCGTCGGAGACGCTCGACGGCAAGCGCTGAGGCGGCGTGCGGGGCGAATTTCCTGCGCGTTTTCGGCCACGGCGTTCACGTTCTTCATCATTTTTTTCGCCTGCGGCTGCGCCTGCGCCTGCGCCTGCGCCTGCGCCTGCGCCTGCGCCTGCGCCTGCGCCTGCAAGCAGGTTCACTGCACGGCCCCGTGCCGATGTAGGGCCCCGGAACTGACCGTTAGTTGCGATACGCGTCGCAAAAGCCGTCGTCAGCCCGCCGGCGCGATCATCGCGCGGGCGATCGCGCAGAACGCCGCCGTCGCGGGGCTTTCGTCATGCAGCCGGCGGCTCATGATGATCGGCGACGTCGCGACCGGCTCTGGCAGGCGGCGGTACACGACGCCCCTCACCCGCACGCCCTCGACACTCTCCGGCACCAGCGACACGCCGACCTTTGCGGCGACGAGCCCGAGCGCCGTCTGCAATTCGCGCACTTCATGCACGGCGGCCGGCGCGAGCCCGCCGTCGCGCAGCGCGGACAACTGCTGGTCCGCGAAACTCGGCCGCGGCGTGCTCGGATAGACGATCAGCGTCTCGTTCGCGACATCGGCCAGTGTGAGCGGCCGGTCCGGATCGGCGAGCGGATGGCCGACCGGCAGCGCCGCGATCAGCTTTTCCTCGATCAGCGCCTCGCGCACGAGCTGGTCGTCGTCGAACCGCAGCCGGCCGAACCCGACGTCGATGCGCCCGCCTTTCAGCGCGCCGAGCTGCTCGAGCGTGAACATTTCGATCAGCGACAGCTCGACGTCCGGCTGCGCCTCGCGGAACGCGCGGATCACGTCCGGCAGCGCGCCGTACAGCGTCGACGGCACGAAGCCGATCACGATCCGCTCGGACATCTGCGCGAGCCGCCGCGTCAGCGGGCCGAGCTCGTCGGCCTGGTCGACGAGCCGCTTCGCCTGCGCATAGAACACCCGCCCCGCCTCCGTCAGCTTCAGCGGCCGCGCGCCGCGCTCGAACAGCGGCAGGCCGATCTCGTCCTCGATCGCCTGAAGCTGGCGGCTGAGCGGCGGCTGCGTCATGTGCAGGCGCTCGGCCGCCCGCGTGATGTTCATCTCCTCGGCGACGGCCATGAAGTACCGGAGCTGACGCAATTCCATTGCATACCTCGAAAGTATGGAAGTAGTCGGAAAGAGTGTTGGACGCCGCCGGGCGGTTGTTCCTACCATGTGCACCAACAGGAGGAATCGCATGATAGCAACTGCCGCCACCATCGACCGCGTCGAGACACTGCTTGTCGACGTGCCGACGATCCGCCCCCACAAGCTGTCGGTCGCCACGATGAATTGCCAGACCCTCGTACTGGTCCGGGTTCGATGCTCGGACGGTATCGAGGGCGTCGGCGAAGCGACGACGATCGGGGGCCTCGCATACGGCGAGGAAAGCCCGGAGAGCATCAAGGTCAACATCGACACCTACTTCGCGCCGCTGCTGCAAGGGCTGGACGCCACCCGTCCGGGCGCCGCGATGGCGCGGGCGCGCAAGCTGTTCCAGGGCAACCGCTTCGCGAAGTGCGCGCTCGAAACCGCGCTGTTCGACGCGCAGGCACGCCGCCTCGGCGTGCCGCTGTCCGAGCTGTTCGGCGGCCGCACGACCGACGCGGTCGACGTTGCCTGGACGCTCGCGAGCGGCGACACGCAGCGCGACATCGCGGAAGCCGAAGCGATGCTCGACGCGCGCCGCCACCGCACGTTCAAGCTGAAGATCGGCTCGAACGCGGTGGCCGACGACGTCGCGCACGTGATCGCGATCAAGCGCGCGCTCGGCGAGCGCGGCGACGTGCGGATCGACGTGAACCAGGCGTGGACCGAAACCGACGCGATCTGGGCCGGCCCGCGTCTCGCGGAGGCCGGCGTGAGCCTCGTCGAGCAGCCGATCGCGGCGGCCAACCGCGCGGGCCTGAAGCGCCTCACGCAGCTCGCGCAGATTCCGATCATGGCCGACGAAGCGCTGCATGGCCCCGTCGATGCATTCGCGCTCGCGCAGGACCGCGCAGCCGACGTGTTCGCAGTGAAGATCGCGCAATCGGGCGGCCTGCAGGGCGCGGCGAGCGTCGCGGCGATTGCGTCGGCGGCCGGCATCGGCCTGTACGGCGGCACGATGCTCGAAGGCGCGGCCGGCACGATGGCATCCGCGCAACTGTTCAGCACGTTCGGCTCGCTGCAATGGGGCACCGAGCTGTTCGGCCCGCTGCTGCTGACCGAGGAGATCCTCGTCGAGCCGCTGCGTTACGAGGATTTCAAGCTGCACCTGCCGGCGACGCCCGGCCTCGGCATTACCTTCGACTGGGCCCGCATCGAACGGATGCGACGCGACGCCCGCTGATTCCCCGCACGACACCCGATATTGGAGACACAGATGAACAAGGACGCCATCGACGCGCTGCTGAAGACCTTCGACGATGCCGCTGAAAAGCCCGGCAACCCGCGCGTGCGCGCGATCGTCAACCGGATCGTGAAGGACCTGTGCTACACGATCGAGGATTTCGACGTGCAGCCGAGCGAGTTCTGGACCGCGCTCAACTACCTGAACGAAGCCGGCAAGGAATTCGGCCTGATCGCCGCGGGCCTCGGTTTCGAACGCTTCCTCGACGTGCGGATGGACGAAGCCGAAGCGAAGGCCGGCATCCACGGCGGCACGCCGCGCACGATCGAAGGGCCGCTGTATGTCGCGGGCGCGCCGGAATCGGTCGGCCACGCGCGCCTCGACGACGGCACCGATCCGGGCCAGACGCTCATCATGCGCGGCCAGGTGCTCGGCGACGATGGTGCGCCGCTCGCGAACGCGCTCGTCGAAGTGTGGCACGCGAACCATCTCGGCAACTATTCGTACTTCGATCAATCGCAGCCGGCGTTCAACCTGCGCCGCTCGATCCGCACCGACGCCGAAGGCCGCTACAGCTTCCGCAGCGTGCTGCCGGTCGGCTACAGCGTGCCGCCGGGCAGCAAGACCGAGCAGCTGCTCGACCAGCTCGGCCGTCACGGCCATCGTCCCGCGCACATTCACTTCTTCGTTTCCGCGGACGGTTATCGTAAGCTGACGACGCAGATCAACATCGAAGGCGATCCGCACATCTGGGACGACTTCGCGTTCGCGACTCGCGAAGGGCTGATTCCGAAGGTCAAGCAAGCCGAAGGCGCGGAAGGCAAGCCTTACGGCGTCGATGGCCAGTTCGCGCTGATCGACTTCGACTTCACGCTGATCAAGGATCGCGCGAACGTGCCGGAGAGCGAAGTCGAACGCGTGCGCGCGCAAGCCTGAGCGGTTGTGCGACGAACCGATAACGCAAGGAGCGAGTGATGCTGTTTCATGTGGAAATGACCGTCCATCTGCCGGCGGATATGGATCCGGTCAAGGCGGCGACGCTGAAGGCCGAAGAGAAGGCAATGTGCCAGCGCCTGATGCACGAAGGCGTCTGGCGACATCTGTGGCGGATCGCAGGGCAGTATGCGAACGTCAGCATTTTCGATGTCGACAGCGTGCAGCAACTGCATGACACGTTGAGCCAGTTGCCGCTGTTTCCGTACATGAACCTCGAGGTGCGGGCGCTGTGCCGGCATCCGTCTTCGATTCGGGAAGATGATCGGTAATTGAGCAGTGCAAACGTGGCCGTCGCAGTGCGGCCGCGAGAATGCGCAACGCGGGCGACCTGTGATTCCACTCAGGCCGCCCGCTTCACTTCGTGATCGGGCTTTGCGCGCCTTATCGCGTGCTCGCACGGTCTGCATCTCCGGGCGCTCCCCGCCGCCCGGACGCCTGCATATCGAACGGCGCCTCCGCGACCGTCACTGATCGGGCGTCAACGCCCCGCCTCCTCCACATGCGCCGCGAACCCCACCCGTTCCGGCGCGATCTCCGCCTTCAACGTCAACGCAGGAATGTCGTAATCGCCGAAATTCTGCCGGCGGAACGGAATCGGCGACGTCTCCCACAGACTGTCGAGACGCGCACCGAGCGCATCGCGCGTTGCCGCAAACCGCGCGTCATCCATCTTTCCCGTCCGGTAGATCACGAACGGCGGCAGCACGTCGAAGCCCGGGTAAAACAGGATCCCGTGCTGGATCGGGAACAGCACCTGGTCGATCGCGCCGTTGATGCCACGCGGGCTGTAGTGCGATTCCCAGCCGCCCGTCGTCACGAGCACCATCGCGCGCTTGCCCGCGAGCGAGCCTTCGCCGTACCGATTACCCCAGTGCGAATCCGAATGCTCGCCGACCCCATACGCGAAGCCGCACGCATACACGCGCTCGACCCAACCCTTCATGATCGCCGGCATCGTGAACCACCACAGCGGGAACTGCAGGATCACCGCATCGGCCCACTTCAGCTTCGCCTGTTCGCGCGCGATGTCGTCGGGTTGTGTGCCTCGCTCGAACGCGCGCTTCGAGTCGACCGACGGATCGAAGCGCATATCGGGCGCGAGGTCCGGGATATCGTCCGCGTCGAGCGTCGTTTTCCAGTTCATCGCGTACAGGTCCGACACCTGCACCGTATGGCCTGCCGCTTCGAGACGCTGCACGGCGAAATCCCGCAGCGCGCCGTTCAGCGACCGCGGCTCGGGATGGGCGTAGACGATAAGAACATTCATGACCAGGCACTCCGTTGCTTGAATGTCAGCAGGATGCCGAACCTGTAGGTATATTTGAAATGAATTTCCAATATCCCAGGTATAGCCATGACTAATCTCAGACGTCTCGACCTGAACCTGCTCGTCACGCTCGACGTGCTGCTGTCCGAGCACAACGTCACGCGCGCGGCCGAGAAGCTGAACATGTCGCAGCCATCGGTCAGCGTGCAGTTGCAGAAGCTGCGGGACGTGTTCGGCGATCCGCTGCTGCTGCCCGGCCCGCGCGGAATGCGGCCGACCGCACGCGCCGAGGCGCTGCGCGAACCGCTGCGGGAAGCGCTCGAATCCGTCGAGCGTGCGGTACTGCCTGCCACGCCGTTCGATCCGGGCACCGCGACCCATACGTGGCGACTCGCCGCGACCGACTACGCGGAATCGACGATCGTGCTGCCGACATTGAACAAGCTGTACTCGGCCGCGCCCGGCACACGCGTCGCGGTCGTCGAACTCGCGCCGCCGCGCATCACGAAGCAGGCCGAGCTGGGCGAAATCGACATCGCGTTTCACACGACTGACGGTTCGCCGGAGGGCATGCGGCGCCGCGCGCTCTTCACCGAGCGCTACGTGCTCGTCGGCCGCGCCGGACATCCGAAGCTGAAACGGCGGCCGACGCTCGCGCAGTTCTGCGCGCTCGAGTTCGTGATCGTGTCGCCGGACGGGGGAGGATTCGTCGCTGTGACGGACAAGGCGCTCGAGCCGCTCGGCGTCACGCGCCGGGTTGCGCTGTCCGTGCCGCATTTCCTGTTCGCGATCTCGGCCGTCACCCATACCGATCTCGTCGCGATGCTGCCCGAGCGCCTCGTGCGCGACGCACCCGCGCTGCGGATCGTCGATGCGCCTGTCGAGGTGCCCGGTTACGAGATGTCGATGCTGTGGCACGAACGCGCGCATCGCGACCCGGCCCATCGCTGGCTGCGCGACACGATCGCCGCTTCGGTGTGACCCGCATGCGGCCGGCTCGGCGCGTCGCAACGACGGACTGTCGATGGCGCTCGCCGAGTGACTCCGCCGGCTCCCCACTCTGGCCACCTCCGCAGGTTACTCGCGCGGATAGTCTTTGCCAGTCGCCCCCATCCGTTGCCCTCGCTGATCGTCTTCGCCAGTCACCCTCATCCGGTGCCCTCGCTGATCGCCCTCGCCAATCTCCCCACCCGCTCGCTGACAGCCACTGCCAATTTTCTCGATCCAGGACTTGAAACCGCCCGAATCACTGTATATATTTACAGTGCTTTTGACCATATGACCCGATTTCCGTCACCTTCGACGGACGGACCTTGTGAGGCGACCATGTTCCAGTCATCCGCTTTCGATCCCGAGCAACCCGGCTTCAATCCCGTCCACTTCGAGCGCGCCGCGCAGCGGGCGGTCGTCGACCTGCAGCGTGTCGTCGGCGGGCCGGCCCAGCGTGCGCTCGGCCTGCGCCGGCGCACGCACCCGGCCGCGGTGCGCACGATGAGCTGGCGCGCGCTGCTCGACGTCGAGGAGCTGGCTTTCTCGAATTCGGGGTTCCTGAACCGGAACGATCCGGCGGTGATCGACGCGTTCATCCGGCTGCGCGACAGCCGCCTGCTGGCCGCGGACGTCGAGGATCCGGTGGACTGGCGCCGCGACGACGACGACCTGCCGGCCGTCTATCTGATCGTGAAGGCGATGCTCGAGGCGGAAGCCGCGGAGCAGGCCGAGGCCGCCTGAGCATCGGCAGCGTGCGCCGTCAGCGGTGTGAACCGGCCGACAGCCAATATCGGCCGCTGTTCACACCGCCGATGGCGAATCAGGCCCGACGATCGCACGCGCGATGCGAAAGCGATCGTTGGGCGGGAGCTGACGCTGCGACAAGTACGTGGCCGTACGGGAGCACCGCCCTGCGGCACGCAATACGCGCGTTACAGCCGCGCCGCCAGCCTTGCGCCCTGGTCGATCGCACGCTTCGCATCGAGTTCGGCGGCCAGTTCCGCGCCGCCGATCAGGTGCACCGACCGCCCCGCCGCCTGCAGCGGCTCGACGAGCGCGCGCTGCGGTTCCTGGCCCGCACACAGCACGATCGTGTCGACCTCGATCAGCTCCGGATCGGTGCGCTTCTCGCCGTACGACACGTGCAGCCCGCGCGCGTCGATCCGCTCGTAGTTCACGCCGCCGATCATCTTCACCTGCTTCATCTTCAGCGTCGCGCGGTGAATCCAGCCGGTCGTCTTGCCGAGCCCCTTGCCGAGCGGCGCGGCCTTGCGCTGCAGCAGCGTGACCTCACGGGCCGGCGGCGTCGTCTGCGCGCGCGTCACGCCGCCGCGCGTCGCGGCCGGATCCGTCACACCCCATTCGGCCTTCCATTCGTCGAGATCGAGCGCCGGCGACACGCCGTCCTGCACCAGAAACTCCGCGACGTCGAAGCCGATCCCGCCCGCGCCGATCACCGCGACCCGCTTGCCGACCGGCCGGTTGCCCGCGAGCACGTCGATATAGCTCAACACGTTCGCGCCGTCCTGCCCCGGGATCTTGGGATCGCGCGGCGACACGCCGGTCGCGAGCACGATTTCGTCGTAACCGCCCGCGATCAGGTCGCTCGCGTCGACACGCCGGTTCAGGTGCAGCGACACACCGGTCAACTCGATCTGCCGGCGGAAATAGCGCAGCGCCTCATGGAACTCCTCCTTGCCCGGGATCCGCTTCGCCATGTTGAACTGGCCGCCGATGTCGGCCGCCGCATCGAACAGGTCGACCCGATGGCCGCGCTGCGCGAGCACTGTCGAACACGCGAGCCCGGCCGGCCCCGCGCCGACGACGGCGATGCGCTTCGCCTTCGGCGCCGGCGCGTATTTCAGCTCCGTCTCGTGGCAAGCACGCGGGTTCAACAAACACGACGCGATCCGGTTCTTGAACGCATGGTCGAGACACGCCTGGTTGCAACCGATGCACGTGTTGATCTCGTCCGCGCGCCCCTGCGCGGCCTTGTTCACGAATTCGGCGTCGGCGAGCAGCGGACGCGCCATCGACACCATGTCCGCGCAGCCGTCCGCCAGGATCTGCTCGGCGACTTCCGGCCGGTTGATCCGGTTCGTCGTCACGAGCGGGATGCCGACCTCGCCTTTCATCTTCTTCGTGACCCACGCGAACGCGCCGCGCGGCACCGACGTCGCGATCGTCGGCACGCGCGCCTCGTGCCAGCCGATCCCCGTGTTGATGATCGTTGCGCCCGCGCGCTCGACGGCCTTCGCGAGCTGCACGACCTCGTTCCAGTCGCTGCCGTCCGGGATCAGGTCGAGCATCGACAGTCGGTAGATCAGGATGAAGTCGCGGCCGACCGCCTCGCGCGTACGCTCGATGATCTCGATCGGCAGGCGGATGCGGTTCTCGTAAGCACCGCCCCACTCGTCGGTGCGCTTGTTGGTGTGCAGCGAGATGAACTGGTTGATCAGGTAGCCCTCGGAGCCCATGATCTCGACACCGTCGTAGCCGCCCTCGCGCGCGAGCTGCGCGCAGCGGACGAATGCACGGATCTGCCGCTCGATGCCGCGCGCGGTCAGCGCGTGCGGCGTGAACGGCGAGATCGGCGACTTGAGCTTCGACGGCGCGACCGCGAACGGGTGATAGCCGTAGCGGCCCGTGTGCAGGATCTGCAACGCGATCTTGCCGTCTTCGGCGTGCACGGCGTCGGTGATCACGCGATGCCGGCGTGCGGCCGACGACGTTGCGAGCGTGCCGCCGAACGGCTTGGTCCAGCCGGCCACGTTCGGCGCGAAGCCGCCGGTGACCATCAGGCCGACGCCGCCGCGCGCGCGTTCGGCGAAATACTCGGCAAGCCGCGGCAGCGTCTTGCGGCTGTCCTCGAGGCCCGTATGCATCGAGCCCATCAGCACGCGGTTCTTCAGCGTCGTGAAGCCGAGATCGAGCGGCGCCAGCAGGTGCGGAAACTGTGTCGTCATGATCGTTGGAACGGAAAGCGATGACTGTCATCGTAGGCCGCGCGCCGCCTTGAACGTGAGGGGGCAAACAGCCATAATGCTTGTCATTTCCGGCCAAGGAACCGATGACTTCCCCGCTTGCCAAGGACCGCCTCGGGCTGCGCCGGCCAACGATTCCGGTCGCCTATCCGCGCCTGCTGCTGCAGGTGCTGGCCGCGCGCGGCGTCGATCTTGCCGCGGTGCGCGCGGGCACGGGCCTGCGCGACACCGTGCTGGCCGAGCCGGACGCGCGCGTCGCGCCGTCGCAATGGGGCCGGCTCGTGCTGAACGCGATCGCGATCGGCGGCGACGAAGGGATCGGCCTCGCGTTCGGGCTCCAGCTCAAGACGACCGTGCACGGCTTTCTCGGCTACGCGACGCTGACCGCGCGGGACATCCGCGAATCGCTGCAGGTGACGATCCGCTACTTCCGGATGCGCAACCGGCAATACCGTCTGACCTATGCCGAGGACGCGCACGGCGCGACGCTCGAACTGCATGGCGTGCAGGCAAGCCCCGTGCTGCAGCATCACGTGATGTTCGAGTTCGTGCTGACCGGGCTTGCGCAGAGCATCGCGCAGTTGTCCGGGCGCGCATCGCCGGACATCGCGCTGCAGTTCGCGTGGCCGGAACCGGAATATTTCGCGCGTTATCGCGATCAGCTGCCTCCGGTGCGATTCGGCTGCGCAGCCAACGCGCTGTGGATCGCGCACGACGTGCTCGACTGGCCGCTGCCGCTCGCCGACGAAGTCGCGCACCGGCAGGCACTTGTGCAGGTCGAGCGCGAATTCGCGCAGGTCAGGCAGGAGGAAGGCGATCTGGTCGAGCGTGTGCGGGCCGAGCTGGCGCGCGCGGCGGGCGGGTATCCGGGGCCGGAGACACTCGCGCAGCAACTGCTCGTGTCGACGCGCACGCTGCGGCGGCGATTAGAGGAAGCTGGCGCGAGCTATCGGCGGTTGCTCGACGAAGCGCGGTATCGGGATGCGAAGCAGTTGCTCGCGGCGTCGGATCTCGACCTGAAAACCATCGCCGAGCGCCTTCAATTCACCGATCCGGCGAATTTCACGCGGGCGTTCCGGCGCTGGACCGGGCAGACGCCGAGCGCATTTCGCGACGCGGCCGCCGCGTTGACGGGGACAGCGGCCACGCATGAAAAAGGAAACGATGGCGAACCTTGAGCGTCGCGCCCCAAGCGACGATGCGTTCGCGGAGCCGGGATCGGGGACGTTCACGCGCGCCTTCCGGCGCTGATCCCGGCAATTGCCGCGTGCCCATCAAGTCGCCGGCGGTCGATGAACGGGCGGGATCGCTACGCGGCAAGAACACGGGGACGATACAGAACAGCCGATGCAGCGGCGCTGTCCGAGCGTTGCCTTCCCCGTCGATTCACCGCTTGCCCGTCAGGCTGAACAGCTCGTCGCGCAGCGCCTTCGCGCGGCCCTGGCCGAATTGCGTCTCGAACTCTTCCTGCGCGGCCTGCCACGCACGCTTCGCCTGACCGAACACGCGCACGCCCTGTTTCGTCAGATTGAGCGCATGCGCGCGCGCGTCGTGCTCGGATATGCCGGTGGCGACCAATCCGTCGCGCTGCAGCGGTTTCAGCGCGCGCAGCAGCGTCGTGCGGTCCATCACCAGCGCATCGGCGAGATCGCTCATCATCACGTCGGGCCGGCGCGACAGGATCGCCATGATCGAGAACTGCGCCGGCGTCACGCCGACCGGGCTCAAATGGCGCTCGTAGATTTGCGTGACGAACCGCGTCGCCTGACGCAGCGCGAAGCAGTTGCACGCACCGGCAATCTGAATGTCATCCATGGCAGGCAATTTATATGTGCATATGCATAAAGTCAACGTATACTTCGCCGTATCGGGTGGCTGTGGGGATGGCCGTCGCCGCGCGGATCGCCGCATGCACCCGGGGCCGGATCGTCGCGAGCCGTTCACGACTGCCCCGCTGCCCAGCCCCAAGTTCGAGCGCGAGGAGACGCACATGGACTACTTCGACAAGCTGCGGATTTTCCGGTCGGTGGTGGAGCATCGCAGCTTCACCCGCGCCGCCGACATCCACGGCCTCGCGCGCCCCGTCGTGTCGCGTGCGATCGCCGATCTGGAAATGCGTTTCGGCAGCCGCCTGCTGCACCGGACGACGCGGCAGGTGTCGCTGACCGAGACGGCCGAGCGCATCTATGAGCGCTGCGCGGCCGTGCTCGACGAACTCGACGCGCTCGAAGCGGAAGCCGTGACGCACACGCGCGAGCCGGACGGCCTGCTGCGGCTCGTCGCGCACACCACCGCCGCGTTGAGCCGGCTCGTGCCGCTGATCGCGGGCTTCAAGGCCGCGTATCCGAAAGTGCGCCTCGACGTCACGCTGACCGAGCGCCCGGTCGATCTCGTCGGCGAGGGCTACGACATCGGCATCGTCGTGCCGTACATGCTGACCACCGAATCGACCGTCGTACGGCTGCTCGAGCGGATTCCGGTCGTGATCGTCGCGACGCCCGAGTATCTGCGCACGCACGGCCACCCGGCCACGCCGGCTGATCTGGCCGACCACCCGTTCGTGCCGCTGTCGCCGTCGCTGCGGCGCCCGGCGCTCGCGTTCCGCGTCGACGGCGACACGCTGACCGTGCCGTACCACTTCGACATGTCGTCGAACAGCCCGGTGTTCAACCGCGAGATGGTGCTGCGCCATTTCGGGATCGGCGTCGTGCCGAGGGGACTCGTCGAGCAGGAGCTGGCGTCGGGCACGCTGGTTCAACTGCTCGAGGACGCCGATCTCGTCAATGCGTTCGTCGAAATCAAGCTCGCGTATGCGAACCGCGCGCTGCTGCCGGCGAAGGTCAAGGCGTTCATCGAGTATGCGACGGCCTACGCCGGCCAAGCCGCCGAGGCTGTCGAGCCGGTCACCGCCGGCTAGCGGCGCCGCGCCGATTGCCGATATCGAAGACGCCTCCGGACGGCGCGCGTCGCCGAACGCCGCCAAACGCGCGCGTCCGGCATCCGGCCGGATGAACACCCGACACGACGCTGCCGCCCGCCGATTGGTACAACCGGCGAACCAATCTGATCTGTCGCCGCGCATCGCTTCGCGCGGCCCCGCTCACTATGATGTGCACATGCACAAGTACTCGCTCACCGATGACGACTGTTTCGCTGTCCGGCAGGCCGCCCGCCGGATCTCGCAGTTTTACGAGCGCTACCTTTCACACGCGGGCGTCACCGCGTCGCAGTACAGCATCCTCGCGTTGCTGCGCGACCGCCCCGGCCTGACGATGGCGGCACTGTCGGCCGTGCTGGTCATCGAACGCACCGCGCTGCTGCGTGCGCTGAAGCCGCTCGTCGGCGCGGCGCTCGTCGCCGGCCGCAACGAAGGCAGCGGCCGGCGGCTCACGTTCGCGCTGACCGGCGACGGCGAAGCGAAGATCGCGCACGCGCACACGCACTGGCTGGCCGCGCAGGAGGCGTTCGAACGGCGCTTCGGACCGACGCAAGCCGCCCAGCTCAGAGACGAACTGTTCCGGATCACGCACAACATTCCGGAACGTTGAAGCAATCCTCCGATCGGCGCGTCGCGTCGATCGATCCAATAGGTGCATATACATAGGTGAATCGATGGATACGACCCAGACATCCGTTTCCCGAGAGGCGGCTCCCGTCGAGCACGTCGCGCGGCAGCGCCGCCGCGTGCCGTGGATGAAGGTCGCCGTGCTGGCCGTGGTCGTCGTGGTGGCGTCCGCGGGACTCTATTGGGATCTCGTGCTGCGCTTCGAGCAAAGCACCGACGATGCCTACGTCGGCGGCAACGTCACGGTGCTTGCGCCGAAGGTGAACGGCTTCGTCGACGCCATCCTGGTGACCGACAACCAGCGCGTGAAGGCCGGCGACGTGCTCGTCCGGCTCGACGCGCGCGACTACGACGCGAAACTCGCGCAGGCGACGGCCGAAGTCGACAGCGCGCGTGCGGCCGTGACCGAACTCGAAGCGAAGCAGCAGCTGCAATACGCGGTGATCGGCCAGAGCGCGGCGGAGAAAAGCGCTTCGTCTGCCGAACTGACGCGCGCCGCCTCCGACAAGTCGCGCTACCGCGAACTCGTGAAATCCGACGCCGTCTCCAACCAGATCGTCGAGCGCGCCGATGCCGACTATTCGAAGGCGACCGCGGCAGTCGACCGCAGCGACGCCGCGCTGCTCGCCGCGAAACGGCAGCTCGACGTGCTCGGCGCGCAACTCGTCGACGCGCGCGCGCGCGTGAACACCGCGCTCGCCGCGCAACGGGTCGCGGCGCTGAACGTCGAGTACACGACGATCCGCTCGCCCGTCGACGGCTACGTCGGCAACCGCACGGGCCGGGTCGGGATGCTCGCGAACGTCGGCGTGCCGCTGCTGACGATCGTCCCTGCGTCGGGCCTGTGGATCGATGCGAACTTCAAGGAAGACCAGTTGAAACGGATGCGCGCGGGCGACCGTGTCGACGTGTCGCTCGACGCATCGAGCGTGACCCTGCACGGCCGCGTCGACAGCCTCGCGCCCGCGACCGGCGCGACGTTCAGCGTGCTGCCGGCGGAGAACGCGACCGGCAACTTCACGAAGATCGTGCAGCGCGTGCCGGTGCGCGTGCATCTCGACGCTCAGCCGGGCCTCGACAACGTGCTGCGCCCGGGCCTGTCCGCGGTCGTGACCGTGCATACCGACCCTACGCACTGACGCGGAGCCGCTCATGACCACCGGTTTCTCCGGCGACCCCGCGTCGCAACCGATGAAGCAGCGCGTGTTCGCGTTCGCGCTGATGTGCGTCGGGTTCTTCATGGCGACGCTCGACATCCAGATCGTCGCGTCGTCGCTGCGCGACATCGGCGGCGGCCTGTCCGCGAGCCAGGACGAGCTGTCGTGGGTGCAGACCGCTTACCTGATCGCGGAGATCATCGTGATCCCGATGTCGGGCTGGCTGTCGAAAGTGCTGTCGACGCGCTGGCTGTTCGTCGCGTCGGCGGTCGGCTTCACGATCACGAGCATGCTGTGCGGCCTCGCGTGGGACATCAACTCGATGATCCTGTTTCGCGGGCTGCAGGGCGCGCTCGGCGCCGCGATGATCCCGACCGTGTTCACGACCGCGTTCGTGCTGTTCCCCGGCAAGCAGCGGATCGTCGCATCGACGACGATCGGCGCGCTCGCGTCGCTCGCACCGGCCATCGGCCCCGTGATCGGCGGCTGGATCACCGATCAGTGGTCGTGGCACTGGCTGTTCTACCTGAACCTCGCGCCGGGCATCGCCGTCGCGGCGCTGGTGCCGCGCTACGTGCACATCGACAAACCCGACCTCGGACTGCTCAAGCGCGGCGATTATCTCGGCATCGTGCTGATGTCCGGTTTCCTCGGCTGCCTCGAATACGTGCTGGAAGAAGGCCCGCGCAAGAACTGGTTCAGCGATCACGTGATCGTCGCGTGCGCATGGATCTCCGGGATCTGCGGCTTCCTGTTCATCGTGCACGCGCTCACCGCAAAGGATCCGATCGTCGATCTGCGCGCGCTCGCGGTCCGCAACTTCGGGATCGGCAGCCTGCTGTCGTTCGTCACGGGCATCGGGATCTTCGTGACGGTGTTCCTGACGCCGCTGTTCCTCGCTCAGGTGCGCGGCTTCAATTCGCTGCAGATCGGCATCGCACTGCTGTCGGTCGGCGCGTTCCAGATGCTGGCGCTCGGCGCGTATGCGTTCGCCACGCGCTTCGTCAGCATGCGCGTGCTGCTCGTGTTCGGGCTCGTGTGCTTCGGTCTCGGCTGCTATCTGTACACGCCGATCACGCATGACTGGGGCTGGCGTGAGCTGCTGCTGCCGCAGGCGCTGCGCGGGATCGGCCAGCAGTTCAGCGTGCCGCCGATCGTCACGATGTCGCTTGGCTCGCTGCCACAGTCGCGGCTCAAGTCGGCGAGCGGCCTGTTCAACCTGATGCGCAACCTCGGTGGCGCAATCGGCATCGCGGTCAGCGCGACGATGCTCAACGACCGGCTGAATTTTCATTACCTGCGCCTCAACGAGCACGTGACGGCCGGCCAGCCGCAGATCGCCGCGCTGCTCGACCGGCAGACCGCGTACTGGATGTCCGTTGCCGGCGACACGCTGAACGCCGCGCAGTCCGGACTCGCGAACCTCCATCACCTGATCTATCGCGAAGCGCTGACGCTCACCTATGCCGATGCGTTCTATGCGCTGTCGCTGTGTTTCGTCGTCGCGCTGGCCGCGGTGATGTTCTCCGAACCCATTTCAGCGGGCGCGCCACCGCCGGACGCGCACTAAGGAATTCACCATGAAGAAGCTTCTTGTCGCAGTCGCCGTCAGCGTGTTCGCCGCCGGCTGCGCGGTGCAGCCCGCGCAGCATCCGGCGCTGCACGAGTCGGTCGAAACGCTCGCGCCGGCCGCATGGGACACCGACGTGCCGCATGCCGATGTCGATGCCGCCACGTGGTGGGCGCAGTTCCGCGATCCCGTGCTCGACCAGCTGATCGCGACCGTGCTCGACGGCAATCTCGACCTGAAGGCGGCCGCCGAGCGCGTGCAGCAGGCGCAGGCGCTGACGGTGCAGAAACGCTCGGTGCTGCTGCCCGAACTCGATGCGACTGCGCACGGGGCCTACACGCGCCAGAACACGCCGCCGCCGCTCGGCTACGTGAAGCAGGCCGGTGCCGGCCTGGCGCTGAGCTGGTCGCCCGATGTGTTCGGCGGAGAACGGCTCGATCTGCTCGCCGCGAAGGCCGAACTCGTCGGTCAGAAACATGCGGAGGACGCGATGCGGCTCGCGCTCGCGGCCGACACCGCGTCGGCCTATGTCGACCTGCGGTGGGCGCAGCAGGAGCTGCGGATCCTGCAGGACAACGCGCAGATCCGGCAGCGCGCGCTCGACCTGACGCGCAAGCGGCAGGCGTTCGGGCTGTCGACCGAACTCGACGTCACGCGCGCGCAGAACCAGCTCGATGCGCTCGAAGCGCGCATTCCGCCGACGCAGGCGCAGATCGCGCATCAGCTGAACCTGATCGCCGTGTATTCGGGCCGTACACCCGAGTCGGTCGATCGTCTCGTGCTCGCGCAGGCGGCCGACATTCCGGCGCCGCCGGCCGGCACGCCGCAGACGCTGCCGTCGCAAGCGCTGCTGCGCCGGCCGGATGTGCTGACCGCGTATGCGCAGGTCGAACGCCGCGCGGCGCAGGTCGGCGTCGCGAAGGCCGAGCGGTATCCGAAGTTCTCGCTGAACCTGTCCGACGGCATTCTTGCCGCGTCGTACCTCGGCCTGCCGACGCTGACCGACAACCTGTTCAGCGCGGCGTTGAGCGCGACGAGTCCGATCTTCAATGCGGGGCGCATCACGGCCGACATCGCGCAAAGCGAAAGCCGGATGCGCGAGTCGGAACTCGGGCTGCGGCAGACGATGCTGCAGGCGCTGCGCGAAGTCGAGGATTCACGCGCGGATCTCGTCAGCACGACCGCGGCGACGCAGCGGCTGAACAGCGCGCTCACCGCGTCGGACAAGGCGCTCGATCTCGCGAACAAGCTCTACAAGGGCGGTGCGACGGATTTCCTGGACGTGCTGTCCGCGCAGGAAGTGTATCTGCGCGATTCGGATGCGCTCAATCAGGTACGCCGCGAACATGCGCTGTCGGCGGTCGCGCTGTATCGGTCGCTGGGCGGCGGGTGGAGCAGGAACGATGCGGCGGATGGCGCGAAGGCGGAAGCGGTCGCAGCGAATTGATCGATCGTGGCAATGGGAGCCGCGCGTGACGCGTCGTGCAGTGATGCGCGGCGGGCCGTCCGGGGGTGGCCGGAACGGCCCGTCATGCCGGAATGCGGTGTTACCGATCCAGCGGTCGCGTGCCGCTTATTGCGGCGGACGCTTCAACTTCACCCACTGCTGCACCGACGGCCGCTCCCACTGCGTACGCGCGTAGTCCGCGAGGCGCGGCGGCACCGGATCGTCATTCAGCACGAGACGGTTCAACATCACCGCGAGGTCGACGTCCGCGATACACCAGTCGCCGCAGAGATTTGCCGCGCCCGGCGCGAGCAACTTGTCGGCGGCGGTGAACAGTTTCTGCGCGGCGGCCTGCGCGAGATTCGACAGCGGCTCGCTGGACGGCCCGTAGAACAGCACCTCGGTCGAACGCTCGGTGCGGATCGGCATCAGGTCGCTGCGCAGCCACGCCTGCACCTGCCGCGCTCGCGCGCGCAAGCGACTGTCGGCCGGATACAGCGGCGCGCCGGGGAATGCGTCATGCAGATACTCGGCGATCGCCGACGATTCCGACAACGCGAAGTCGTCGTGAACGAGCGTCGGCACGCGCTGCGTCAGCGATGCCGCCGCGTAGTCCGGCGCGAAATGCGCGCGATTGCCGAGGTCGACGGTGATCATCTCGAACGGCAGCGATTTTTCCTGAAGCGCGACGTAGACCGACATCACGTACGGGCTCGTGTATTCCGAATCCGCGTAAAGACGGAGGTTCCCGTTTTGCACTGCTCTCTCCTTGTTCATTTGCACCAGGGCATGGGCGCGTGCGACAGGCCGACGCGCCCGAGGAAGCGACAAGCAAGTGAATGCCGCGACCAACCTGCAGGAGTGTAGCAACGCGCAGCCGGGCTGCGTGTGACGGTTCGAGACGTGAACGCCCGCTATTCGGGCCACCGGTACCCGATCACGGTGTCGAGCGGATAGGCAAGCTCGCGCACTTCTTCGAGCTGATTGCCGCCGAACAGGTAGACGTTCTCGTCGTCGTGGCGCAGATAGAACCCGACGTGCCCCTTCCAGCTCGCCGGGTCGTCGCGCGTCAGTACCGCGATGCAGCCGTAGACCGGCCGCTCGAGCACCCTGCCCCATTCGAGCCACGACCGCGCGAGCGCGGAGCCCGTGCCGCGGAAGCCCGCGTGCGTCATGCACCAGTTGAGGAACGACGAGCACCACGAGATCTTGTCGTCATAGCCGACGAGGTTCGTGTGGTTGTTGTACTCGACGATGCGGGGATTCGTCTCGCCCGCGGGGAAACGACGCACGCCGCGCTCTCTCATCGCGACAGGCATCCATACCGGTTGGTGATCGACAGTCATGTGCGTGACGTCAGGATGTTGTTTGCGAAATCGTCGCCGATCTGCGCGCGGATGTCGAGCAATGGTCGGTGCATGCACAGTTCCGCATGGCGGATGCGTACCGGATGCAAACATGACGCCCGACGCCGAACGGCCCGTTCGAATGGTCGCGACGATGACCGACCAACAGGTACGGATCGTGCGGTCGCATCGTCGTGCGACCGCGGCAATGCATGACGTCCGCATCGCATCGAGCGCAGCGAGACGTCGCGTCGTGCCCGATTGCCACGGATACCGCCGGATGACGGCATGTGATGACCACTGCGATCCGTCTTCGGATCGGGCCCATTGCGTTACAAACGGCCGACAACGATAGCGGCATAACTATGCAGTCACTTAACACGCGTTATTTGGGGTCTCAAAGAAATCATCTTTTACACACACTTACAGTACCGGCCCGGCGACTTCACTAGTCTGAATTGACTCGCAGCGCCGCTTCCAGGTGTGCCTCGGCGAATGACTGCGAGCCGTCAACACGGTTGCAAGACCACATTCAGCAAGGCCTGCGGTAGAGGGGCCAATCAGGTGGCCGGCCCAAGCCGGCCCGTTCAGACAGTGTGTCGATCCGACGAACGCTCGGAGCGGATGCACTGCGGACAACCAGCGACACAGGTGGGCCGGGGCCAGCGCGCACGCGTTCGTGCGCAGCGGCACCGGCTTGCTTTCGACGACGGCGCCCGGCGCTGATGCCCGCACCGGGCATGCGATGCGTTTCGTCCGCTCGTTCGCGCGTTTGCCTTGCAGGAGAGCCTTATGTCTGACCAGCAACTCGACAACCGCCCGCCCGAGAGCGTCCCCGGCGCGCCCGCGCCGCATGGCGCCCCCGTCGCGCGCCGCCCGTCCGCCGTGCGGCGTCCGCTGTGGCACCTCGCCGTGCGCTCGGTCGGCTACGGCGTGGTGCTGTTCGTCGCGTGGGTCGTGCTGACCATCATGTTCCCGAACATCTTCACGCGCTCGTCGGAACGGGCCGTGGTCGACAGCCAGGTGGCGCTCGTCACGTCGCCGGTCGAAGGCATCGTGATGCAGCAGCTCGTCGCGACCGGCAAGCCGTTCGCGGCGAACCAGCCGCTGATGACGGTGCAGAACCCGAACATCGATCGCGCGTTGCTGATCGACCTCACCGGCAAGGCGCTCGACAACCAGCAGCACTACGACGCCGCGCGTGCGCAGCTCGCGGGCGACGAGAGCCAGCTCGCCACCAACGGCCACGACCTGCAGCGCTACCAGAGCGCGTCGCAACAGGAACACGCGGCGAGCATCCGCGCGCTGCAGGCACGGCTCAATGTCGCGAAGGCGCAGGTCGACCAGCAGGCCGACGTCGTCAGCCGCAACCAGGCGATGCAGGAGGCCGGTGCGGTCAGCGAGGCCTACACCAATGCATCGCGCTACCAGTTGTCGATCCTGTCGAACGCGAAGGCCGCGGCGGCCGCCGAGCTCGATCACGCGACGGCCGACGGCAATGCATCGCGCAACAAGGTCTACGCGTCCGCCAGCGACGGCTCCGTGTCGTCGCTCGAGCAGCACGGCCGGCTGCTCAGCGCGGACATCGTGCAACTGAAAGCGCAGATGACACAGTACGAGTCGTACGGCCAGTCCGTCGGCAAGATGATCGATGCCGAGAAGGCGCGGCTCGACCGGTTGTCCAATCTCAAGATCGGTTCCAGCGAACCGGGCGTCGTCGAAGACGTGGTCGCTCCGCCCGGTACGCGCGTCGCGGCTGGCGCGACGCTGATCCGCGCGAGCAACTGCGGGCAGTCGCGCGTCGTCGCCGTGTTCCCGCGCAGCCTGAGCGACGAACTGCTGCCCGGCACGCGCCTGAACGTGCGGATGGACGGCGTGCCCCGCGCGGTGCCGGCGTCCGTGTCCGAGGTGCTGCCGCGCGCGTCCGACGGCGAGCAGGCGCGCTACTTCGTGCCGTTCCCGCCGATCGAGAAGAACGAGATCTACGTGATCGCGAAGCTCGACCGGCCGCTGTCGACGCTGCCCGTCGGCACGCGCGCCGATCCCTCGGACAGCTGCGCGATGGGCCGCTGGGCAAAGGTCAGTCTCAACCAGAGCTGGCTCGGCAGCAGCGTGTCCGACTTCGTTCCGGACGACGTGAACTGGCAAGCCGGCTTCCGGTCGTTCGCCGATCACGCGCAACCGTGGTTCGACGCGCTGGGCGCGGCCGCCGGCCACGGCCTGAACTGGCTGCGCAGCCAGTTGTCGTAGCGCCGCGTGCACCGGGACCGATGCCGATGAAGCTGCCCGTCATCCACCATCTACGCAAGATCGCCTGGATCGTGATGCTGCCGCTCGCGCCGCTGATGTTCGCCGCGCCCGTTGCGTCTGGCGCCGACAACGCACCACCGTCGCCGCAGCGCGCGGACCTGCTGGCGTCAGGCTGCAAGACGCTCGCCGACCGCGTCGCGGCCGTGCCGGGCTCGGGGCCGGTGTTCGTCGACAGCTACGAGGCGGTGCCGGGCGGCCCGCCGCTCGCGCCCGCGCTGACGCATGCCGCGTTCGTCTACGACAACGCGCTCGCGAGCATCGCGCTGGTCGCGTGCCATCGCCCCGACGACGCGCGCCGCATCGCCGACGCGTTCCTGCAGGCGAGCACGCAGGACCGCCACTTCCACGACATGCGGCTGCGCAATGCGTACCGCGCCGGCGCGCTGCCGGCCGGGCCCGCGCCGCTGCCCGGCTGGTGGGACGAACCGAGCAAGCGCTGGTTCGAGGATGCGTATCAGGACGGCACCGCCACCGGCAATGTCGCGTGGGCCGCGCTCGCGCTGCTGACCGTCCATGAAGCGACGCACGAAAAACGCTATCTCGACGGCGCCGCCGCGCTGATGGGCTGGGTCGATCCGGGCCGGCTCGATGCGACGTCGCCGGCCGGCTATGTCGGCGGCGAGTTCGGGTATGAGCCGACACAAATCCATCAGGGATGGAAATCGACCGAGCACAACGTCGATACGTACGCGGTGTTCCACTGGCTCGCCGATCGCACCGGGGACGCGCGCTGGCGTGCGGCCGCGGATCGGTCGCGTGGATTCGTCGCGGCGATGTGGGATGCGCAGCAAGGCCGCTTCCTGATCGGCACGCGCGACGACGGGCATAGCCCGAACGTCGGCCCGTCGGCGCTCGACGCGTCACTGTGGCCGCTGCTCGCGATTCCCGACGCGCCACCGGACTGGCGACGCAGCCTCGCATGGGTCGACAGCGCGCATCGGATCAACGGCGGCTACGGTTTCAACGCGCATCCGGACGGCGTATGGACCGAAGGCACCGGTCAGGCAGCGCTCACGCTGCAGGCGGCCGGCCAGGGCGACAAGGTGCGGCCGCTGTGGGCGCTGCTGCTGTCGCAGCGCGCGCCGTCCGGCCTGCTCTATGCGACGCCCGACGCGCGCATTCGCACGGGGCTGTCGATCGGGCCGACGTCGAAGACCGAGGATTTCTATTACTTCCATCTCCCGCACCTCGGCGCGACCGCATGGGCCGTGCTCGCGGCGGCCGGGTGGAATCCGTTTCGTCCCGGGGGATGCCTGCCCGGTGGCAGTTGTCCCGGCGGCGGCGCTCACGCGCAGGTCGCGAACGGGAACTGAGTCGGCGCTGAAGCGCTGACAGCGTCGAGTGAGACCGAGTACGAAGCATGGGGCCGGAGCCGGTGCTGAAGCACAAGCGCCGGTCGACACAAGCGCTGAAGCATCAACAACTTTGCATGGGATCGAACCAGGCGCCCGGTTCGGTCGCCATCTGTTCGACAGGAGCAACGATGTTCGATTTCTTTCTCGCAAGCCGATCCCTGCTCGTCATCAACGGCGGCGTGCTGCTGATCGTGTGCGTGCTCACGCGGCTCGGCAAACGCGAGCGCGCCGTCGATCGCATCCTGTTCGGCGGCGTCGCCGCGACGCTGCTGCTGACGTACATGGTCTGGCGCGTGACGCAGACGCTGCCCGACCCGCGCATGGATTTTCCGAGCGTGTGGGCGCACGTCTTCTTCGGCTTCGAGTGCATCGCGCTGCTGTACACGCTGATCTCGATCGTCGTGCTCACGCGCACCAGCGATCACACGCCCGACGCCGATGCCGGCGAAGCGCGGCTGCGGCGCGCCGCGAAAGTGCCGCGCGTCGACATCTTCATCGCGACCTACAACGAAGGACTCGAGATCCTCGAGAAGACCATCGTCGCGGCGCTCGCGATCGACTATCCGGACTTCCGCGTCTGGGTGCTCGACGATACGCGCCGCGACTGGCTCAAGGCGTTCTGCGAACAGGTCGGCGCGAACTACGTGACCCGCCCCGACAACACGCATGCAAAGGCCGGCAACCTGAACAACGGGCTGCATCGCAGCGCGCAGGGCCCGGAAGGCGGCGCGCCGTACATCATGGTGCTCGACGCCGACTTCGCGCCGCACCGGAAGATCCTGATGCGCACCATCGGCCTGTTTGCCGATCCGAAGGTCGGCGTCGTGCAGACACCGCAGTTCTACTACAACGCCGATCCCGTGCAGTACAACCTGCGCTCGACCGAGTGCTGGGTCGACGAGCAGCGCGCGTTCTTCGACGTGATGCAGCCGGCCAAGGATGCGTGGGGCTCGGCGTTCTGCATCGGCACGTCGTTCGTCGTGCGCCGCGATCTCGTCGACCACATCGGCGGCTTCCCGACCGGCACCGTCACCGAGGACATCCACCTCACGTACCGGCTGATGCCGCACGGCTACGTGACGCGCTGGCTCAACGAACGGCTGTCGGTCGGGCTGTCCGCCGAAGGGCTGGCCGAATACATCAGCCAGCGCAGCCGCTGGGGGCTCGGCACGATCCAGGTCGCGTTGACGCCCGACGGCCCGCTGCGCGGCCGCGGCTATACGTTCATGCAGCGGCTGCATTACGTGCACGGGTTGCTGCACTGGCTGAGCCGGCCGTTCACGCTGATGCTGCTGCTCGGGCCGCTGCTGTACTGGTATTTCAACGTGCCGACGCTGTACGGCGAGCCGATGCAGTTTCTCGCGTACGGGGTGCCATCGCTGATCGCCTATTGGGGCTACAGCATGTGGATCACCGGGAGGCGCGCACTGCCGATCTTTACCGAGGTCACGCAGATCGTCTGTGCGATGGCCGTGAGCGCGTCGCTCGCGAGCGCGATCCTCCGGCCGTTCGGGCGGCCGTTCAAGGTCACGAACAAGGGCCTCGACCGCTCGAAGCTCATCATTCACGGCAAGTTCGCGGCGCTGTACGGGAGCTTGATCGTGCTGTCCGCGCTCGGGCTCGGGCATGCGCTGACGAGCGATCCTGATGCGCCGGGGCTCGTGTTCAATTCGGCGTGGACCGGAATCTCGCTGTTGCTGTATCTCACGTCGCTGCTGGTATGCGTGGAATTGCCTCGGCCGCGCAAGGAAGAACGATTTCCTTATCGCGTGTCTGCGCGATTGCGTATCGGCCAACAGGAATACGCGGTGACGACGCACGATCTGTCGTGCAATGGCGCGGCCGTGATCACGCCGCAAGCCGGTTCGCTGCCGGTCGATGCCAAAGGCGCGCTGTGGCTCGCGCAACTCGGCTGGATCCCGTGCCGCATCGTGCGCCGCCAGGGCCGCCTGCTCGGCGTCGCACTGCATGTGGATACCGCGGCGCGCCACGGGCTGATCCGCATGCTGTTCGGCGATCCACCGCACAACATCGCAGCGCAGGGCCAGCCGAAGCTGGCGATCTCGCGCCTCATGCAGCGCGCGCTGTCGGACTGAGTCCGGCTTCTCGCTGCCCTTCTTTTTCTCGCTCTGGAATCGTCGATCATGCGTAGCCTTCCGTTCCCTTCTCCGCCGATACGCATGCTGCCGCTGGCGCTCGTCGTCGCGCTCGCCGCCTGCTCGATGGAGCCGACTTACCAGCGGCCCGATGCGCCGATTCCGTCCGCTTATCCGACCGGCGCGGCCTATTCGACGCCGGGTGCCAATGCCGGTCAGCAAAATGGTCCGGCGGCCGCCGATCTCGGCTGGCGGCAGTTCTTTGTCGATCCGCAGTTGCAGCAGCTGATCGCGCGTGCGCTCGCCAACAACCGCGATCTGCGCATCGCGACGCTCAATATCGAGGCGGCGCGCGCGCAGTACCGGCTGCAACGCGCGGCGCAGTTTCCGCAAATCGACGCCAACCTCGGACTCAACAGCCAGCGCGTGAGCCCGGGGCTGCGCGCGCCGGGGCAGTCTGCGTTGATCAACACGTTTACTGCCGGCGTCGGGCTGACCGATTTCGAGATCGACCTGTTCGGACGCGTGCGCAGCATGAGTCATGCCGCGCAGGAGCAATATCTTGCGACCGTGGAAGCTCAGCGCAGCGTTCATATCAGTCTCGTGGCCGAAGTCGGGAATGCCTATCTGACGCTGATGGCCGATCGCGCGCTGCTCAAGCTCGCGCAGGACACGCTCAAGAACCAGCAGGACGTCGCCCAGATGATCCATCGCGGCAAGCTCGCGGGCGGGATGGCGCAGCTCGACGAGCATCGTGCCGATACGCAGGTGCAGACCGCGCAAGTCGCAGTCGAGCAGTACACGCGGCAGGTTGCGCAGGATGAGAACGCGTTGACGCTGCTGATCGGCGGCGGCCCGCTGCCGGCCGGCGTGACGAATGCGATGCCGCTCGACAACCCGCATCTGCTGGCGGAGTTTCCGGACGGGCTGCCGTCGACGCTGCTGGAGCGCAGGCCGGACATCATGGCCGCCGAGCATCAGCTGATTGCCGCCAATGCGAACATCGGCGCGGCACGGGCGGCGTTCTTTCCGAAGATCTCGCTTACCGGGATGCTCGGGGTCGCGAGTGCCAGTCTCGCCGGGTTGTTTTCCGGCGGGGTCGCGTGGGTTTTCGCACCGCAGTTGACGATGCCGATCTTCGATGCGGGACGCAACAGCGCGAATCTCGATCTCGCGACGGTGGAGAAGGACGTGAATGTCGCGAACTACGAACGCACGATTCAAAGCGCATTCAGGGAAGTCTCGGACAGCATGGCCGCGCGGACGACCTTCGAACGCGAGGTGAAGGCGCAGCAGACGATGATCCACGACGTCAGCGAAACCCAGCGGCTCGCGCAGATGCGGTTTCAGAATGGGGTCGACGATTACTTCGGCGTGTTCGATGCGCAGCGGCAGTTGTTTCAGGCGCAGCAGTTGTTGGTGACTTACAAGCTCGCCGGGTTGACTAGCCGGGTGGAGCTTTACAAGGCGCTGGGCGGGGGTTGGGTTGAATCGACTCAGGCCGCGCCGCCAGCGCAGCCCGTGGCGAGGACTCAGCCTGCGCCGTCAGCGCGGCCTGTCGCGAGTCCGTCGAGCGCTGTGACCAAGCCCGCTGCGACTGCGCAGCCGCATGTGACGTCGGTTGTCGTGACCGAGCCGGGTACGGAAACGCGTCCGAGTGTGGCGACTCAGTCGGGCGTAGCGGCGCAGCCAGGCGTCGCCGCGCAACCGAGTACGACTGTACGGTCGAGTACGGCGACTCAACCGGGAACGGCGGCGCTATCCGGACCCACACTGCAGCAAGGGGCGGTGCGAACTGCCGCGCCGTCAGTGACTACGACACGCTCGGTTGATTCGTCCGGCGTCACGGCGATAACCGAGACAACTGTCACGCCTGGCACCACGGGTGGTGTCGCAAGTCCCGGACATTAATGGACACCTGCCATCTCCGCCAAAGGCCACGAACTTTGCAGCGACCGATGTCGGGATGCGATGTTATCGGGCCGCTCGCGAGCAGTTGATCAAACCGCAGTCGCGTTCACTTGGACTCGACGGAACCGGTCGTCGATCGCCACGTTGGCCTGCCCGGATGACCGAGCTTCGGCAACCACGCGAATGCGATGATCACGAGCGCTGAACCGGCGACAAGCATCGGCACGACCATCGGCCACGCACCGAAGCGGTAATGCGGATCGACGAAGGCTGCGGCCGTCTGCCCCATGCAAAAAGCGCCGAACATCATGATGAAGCCGGACCACGACACCGCACGCCCCGCCAGATGCGGCAGGCCGCTGACCGCGCCGGCCTGTCCGCAAGGTTGGTGGATGCCGTGCCCAAGGCAGTACACCGCGTGACCCAGCAGCAGCGGCCACGCGCTGCCCGGAAGCAGCCAGCAGCCCAACGCCTGGATGATCGCGCCCGACAGGCTCAGCAGCGCGCCCTGTCGTACCGTCAGCAATACCCCCTGACGATGCAGCAAATGCCGGCAGCCGATCGTGCTCACCATGTAGACCAGCGAGCCGCCGGCGGGTATCCAGCCATACAACTGGGGCGACAGGCCCAAGTAGCCGATGTACACCATCGGCGAGAGCAACAGGAAGCAGAAGACGCCGGCATAGGTCGTCGCGGCCAGCAGCGCCCACGCCCGAAACTCCGGACTAGCGAAAATCTCTCGAACGCTGCCGGTCGGCTTCTCCGCCAACTCGTTCTGGTGCTTGGTTTCCTCGAAGCCGCGCCAGCACGCGACGCACAGCACGAGCGCATACAGACACATGCCCGCGAGCACCCAGCGCCAACCCGCGTGCTGCGAAACGTAAGCACCGACGATCGGCGCAAGCAGTGCCGTCGCGCCCAGCCCCGTGAGCCCGCGCGCCATCACGTGCGGGCCGTCGCTGGCCGGATACAGGTCTCGCACCGCCGCACGCGCGCATACGAGGATCGCGGCCATGGCCAGTCCCTGGAATGCACGCGCGGCAGCCAGCATCCACGCGGTGTCCGCGAGCGCGCCGGCCAGTGCAGCGACGGCGTAGCCCGCCAGTCCGGCCAGCAGCACGGGACGGCGGCCATACCGGTCGGCGAGGCTCCCCATCGGCAACTGCCCGATGCCGAACGCAAGCGCGAACATCGTCAGGCTGGCGCTGGCCGAGCCAAGCACGGCAGCGATCGCCGGCAGCGCAGGCAGGTAACTGTCAGTCGCGACCGGCTGCGCAGCCAGCAGGAAAGGCAACAGCAATGCAAAGCTCAGGGAACCGCGGCGAATCATTCAGGCTTGTCCCCGAGCAAATCGGTTGTGGGCAGGATCATCGTGGTGACGTCGCTGACGCAATCGCAGAGTGGCATGCGTCTGGACGCGGGTGGAATCCGGTTTCTCTCAGGGATCGTTTTCGTTTTGGGGGTTCTTCTTTGACGAGGCCGATCTCCAGTCGACCTCAGTATGCAATGGTCGCGGCGCGCCGCAGCTCTTCGGCGGTGGCCGTGCCGAAGCCGAAGAACTCCAGGTACGCCGGAATCATCTCGAACAGCATGTCCGTGCCGACCTGAACTTCGCAGCCCTTGTCGCGGGCTGCGCGCAGGAACGGCGTGTACTCCGATTTCATCACCACTTCGCCGACGAAGGCGTCGGGCGACAGGCGTGACACGTCGAACGGCAGCGGGTCATCCTCCTTCATCCCCATCGGCGTCGCGTTGACCACCACTTCGAAACCGTCCGGATCGTTCGAACCGGTGCTTACCTTCAGCTGCGGATAATGCTCGCGCAGCCGCTGGGCCAGTTCGTCGGCCGTGTTGCTCCGAGTGTCGAACAACGCGAGTTCGGCCACGCCGGCTGCCGCAAGCGAAGCGGCAATCGCCGAACCCACCCCGCCCGATCCCGAGATCAGTACACGCGCGCCGTCGAGCCGCCGTCCCTTGCGCAGCACGCCGCGCACGAAACCGGCGCCGTCGAACTGGTCGCCCAGCAGCGTGCCGTCCGGACGCTTGAGCACCGCGTTGCAGGCACCGGCGATGCGCACGGCGGGCGTGACTTCGTCGACGAGCCCGACCGTCGTCACCTTGTGCGGCATCGTGATCAGCGCGCCGCGCAGGTTCGTGAAGCGGAAGATCGACTCGAAGCTCTGCGCATAGTCCTCGGCCTTGACGCCCATCGGCACCACGACCGCGTCGATGCCCTTCTGGTCGAACCAGGGGTTGTAGATCATCGGCGACTTGAAGCTCTCGGTCGGGTAGCCGATGTGCGCGATCAGGGTGGTCTTTCCGGAAATCATGGTCAGTGGTGTTCTCTAAAGCGACAGTTAAGTTCAGGCGGTCAGGGCCTGCGCGCGCAAGCGGTCGTACTCGGTCTTGTCCACCGGTTGCGCGTCGGGCTGGCCCAGGTCGTTCATGTGGACGCGATAGGTCTCGCGGGCGGTGAACGCAGCCAGTGCGGCGATCACGGTGACGCCGAACGCGATCGTGCCGACGGTCAACCAGATGTTGGCGGCACCCGGGGGCGCCACTGCCGTGAAGAGCGCCGGCAGCATCGCGGTGATGGCCGTGCCGACGTTCTGTGCGATTGCCATCGCGGACACACGGGTGCGGGTCGGGAACAGTTCCGGGTAGAAGCTCGGGAACACGGCGTTGTAGCCCTGATAGACCACGCCCCACATCAGCAGCGACATCGCGAACGCCAGCGGCACGCTCTTGATGCTGATCGCGTAGAGGTAGATGAACGCGAGCAGGCCCGACAGCAGCGAACCGACGATGATCGGCGGCTTGCGGCCGATCCTGTCGGACAGGTTGCCGACGTACGGAATCACCAGCACCGCGACGATGTTGCCCACCACCGGGATCCACAGGTAGACGTCTTTCGCGAAGCCGATGCCGTAGGCGGGCTGCACCGCGTAGGCCGCGCCGAAGATCGTAGCGACCACCGGGATCACGTTCATCAGCGCCATGCACACCACCCGCAGCATGTTCGGCGTGCTGTACTTGAACGCGTCGACGACGGGCGAGCGCTTCTTTGCCTGACGGCCTTCACCTTCAATGAAGGCGGGCGTCTCGTCCACTTTGCGGCGGATGATATAGCCCGCGATGATGACCACAAAGCTCAGCAGGAACGGGATGCGCCAGCCCCAGATGTTGAACTGGTCAGACGGCATGTAGTGCGCCAGCGGCAAGAACACGGCGGCCGCCAGGATCTGCCCCGCCTGCACGCCCTGCAGCGTGAAGCTGGAATAGAAGCCGCGTCGGCCGAAGGGCGAGTGCTCGAGGATCATCGAGCTCGCGCCGGAGATTTCGCCTGCGACCGCGAAGCCCTGGATCAGGCGGAGGATCACCAGCAGCAGCGGCGCCATCAGGCCGACCTGGTCGTAGGTGGGCAACAGGCCAACCCCGATCGTCGAGAACCCCATCATGAACATGCACCAGAGCAGCACGGTCTTGCGGCCGTGGGTGTCGCCGAGGTGGCCCAGCACGAATGCGCCGATCGGGCGGGCGACGTAGCCTACGCCGTAGGTCGCAAGCGACGCGACGATGGCCGTTTTCGGGTCACCCTTCGGGAAGAAGATCTGCGGGAAGATCAGCGCGGCGGCTGTCGCGTAGATAAAGAAGTCGTAGTACTCAAGCGCCGAGCCGATCCAGCCGCTCGCGGCGGCCTTCTTCGACTGGTGCTTGCCTTGGGGTTCATGAACCGCGCGTGTGGTCATGGTTGTCTCCGGGTTTCTCTGGATAAATTGACGATTTACTTACGTCGTCTTACTGGTAACAAGAGTAGCTGGGCGTGGCGGAGGGGGACAAGGGAGCTAGCGTTATGAATGTTCGATTATCGCGCGATTGCGTTCGATTATCGCACGGTATGAGGGTTTGTCTGGGGCGGGTGGAGGGTCGGTCGGGTTGGGGGTTTTGGTGGGCTTGGCGTTGGACGTTGGATGCGTCGTTGAAGGTGTAGGCGTTCGTCAAGGACCTGCCGGTTACGGCCGGCGGTGGGCCGTCGCTCCGCTCGTATGCGCCCGCGCGGCCGTTCGACGCTGCACATGGTGCGCACGGTGCACCGAACCTGTTTGACCCGTGGTGCCGCAACCGGAAACGCATACGTTCTACGACGACGGCACGGGCACGCATTGCACGGCAACCAGTGGCGCGGGGACGTCGCGGTCGTCGTGCAATATCAAGTGGTGATGGGCAGCGCTGATCGCGCGATACCAGCCGGTCGGCACGCCCGTCTCCAGACGAATCCAGCCGATATCGCGTTGCAGCAACGCACCTCACATCGCCGTGATGATCAACCTGCCCGGCTCGATCGTTATCCGCGCCTTTTGGCCCGGGACAAAACCCGCGTCGTGGATGAGCCACATTCCGCCGATCCTCAACCACGGGTAAAAACTCTCGGGCCTCTTTCCCGTGTCCTTCGGAAAGCCCCAGGATTCCTGAATCGTTACGTAACGCTCCGTGATCGGTGGGCGTGATTTATCATTTGCCTTAGCCATGGGCAACTCCTAGGTAGTTGGCTGTGGTTAGCGGGTCGTAGGTGTTGGCGCATCTGCGGCCCGCGCTCGTTTACTGCGGTTTGTTTATTGTTCGGATTCCTCCTTTGTTGGCGTTTCGATGAAAGCGGTGCTTCGACGGGGAGATTACGGCGTGCGGCGTATTCATCGGCGCTCACAACGCACTCGCGATCGATATCAGTTGGATATTGCCTATTTGACCATCGTTGGTCACCTAACGTTTGCTGATTGGATGCACGTTAGCCGATAGGTATAGGCACACGATTTGGTCCGTGTTCAGGGTCATTGCGTGCGCTGATGGCTAGGAGGAAGGCGAATCAGGGCGAACGTCGATCTGTCTAACGACACGATTGACCAGAACCTGACGATTCGAAACAATTCGATTGAATCGGATCCACTGCTTACGCAGCGTCTAGTGTGTTGCATCGACCGGTTGAATCCGCCGGCCTTTGCGGACGTTCGGGGAGGCGATTCGTCGTGGCAGCTATTGATCGCTTTCCGGACATCCGGAGCATCACGGCCACGAATGTCCGCTGTCACTGCCAGTGAATACGTGCTGTCGACCGTCAACGGACGGTCGGTTACGTGGGACCAGTTGGCAGCTTCCGGGCTACAACAGTCACTAGCGCACTTACGTAGGCAGACGAGCGATAGGCCGAGCTGGACGCAAAAGGCTGCGCTCCTCGCTCGCCGGGATTCGGTGTCTAGGAGCGAACTTTTGTAAGAACACACTGCCGCCAAACGTTCCAATGCCACCCATCCCTCCGGGCGCGTTAATCGTGGAGGGGCAAACTGCATTGCCGCGACCGCCAATACCTTTTGGTAGACAAGCCGCGAGCGTCCGGTAGCGATAATGCGGCCTTTTCAGCGCCTAATGAATGCCGTCACGTCAAATCTATGGAGCGTTCCATAGTCAATTCTGACAATATCCTCGTGGATGTATCACACACGGCTCATGCAGTGCGCGCAGATAGAACGCGCGATAGCATTTTCAACAGTCCAGGACGCAGATCATTCGACGACTGATAAAACACGATGCGCTTGGATTGGACATCAAAGGGAACTTCCGTTTCACTATGAGATAACAGTATGACCGGTTTATCGAGCGCGTGCGCAATTCCTAGTTCATAAAAGACATTTGGATTTCGGCCACTAATATTTGCGACGATGACCCTTGCCTTAACGATCTGCCGCAACAGCTGAGGAAAAATATCTCCATGGCTCGCTTTTTCGTCTCCGCGGTTCACTACAAAGCCAAGCTCGCGCCCCACTTCTGCAACAGCCTTGAAATCATCTCTAAAATCATCATGAAACGGCGTCAGTACAAATATTAAATCATCCTGAACCTTCATGTCCTCGGCCTCTATGCCGTGCGAGCGAAGAAATTCTGAATGGGTCGCATAAGGTTTTTTATCCGACAAATCATCTCTCTTGTTTTGGCCCGCAATCACAAGATGATTAATCTCGCGCCAGCGTCCCTCCGATGAAGCGAATCTCGTGTTGAGCTCCATGAGCTGGCGTTCCATGTGGGCTCTAAAATCGTCAAGCCTTGCGTGCTCAAGATGAAGTACCTTCTCGCGAAATCTCATATATTGACGAAATGCCAGGTACGCGATAAAACTTATCACATAGACGGCCCCAAATATCGAGGCAGAAATAATTATCGTATTTTGCGACATGATTTATCTCACAAACTGAAGGGCTACGTAGAACGTGGAGCCAGATATCGCTGCATTCAGCGGAAACGCCCAGACGAAGTGGCCACCGAACTTGTTTGTGACTGCTCGATCGCATACTCGCCACAATATCGTTGCGATCAGGCTAATGACAAGATAAATTACCATTAGAGCTACCAATACCTGCGTTGTGGGCGCAGGCTGCATTGTTGCTTTTACAAATAGACTAACAACCAAAAATGATACATCAATCGGCAGCGCTGCCAGCGCCTTAAGATAGTCAATACGGTCAGGCCTGTGATGAAGAAAAAGCTTATATAGCTGCTTCAGCAGTATGAGCGATAGCGCGACTATCAGCGGCCAGTTAAGTTGCATCCCATTCCCCGGGAAATCTAAATTACTGTAAAGATGCTCATCGTTGCGATTACGCAACTTAATCCTATGCCTTCGCGATCTATGTCATCACCGCAACGCTCCATTTAGGCTAAAGCGATTCGACAAACAACGTTGTCGACGCGTTGACGCAACAGAACGACCAAAGGCTGCCAGCTGGTCTCTGACTGTGCCGAGTTTATGACTGACAGCGGCGGTGCGGGATGGTCGCGATATTACCCCATGAGGTAATGTGTCTACAACGGCCCAGACCAACCGGCTTTCCAGCAACCAGCATGAGGCCATGTTAGAAGTTAGAAGTGCCTGGGTGCATTCGCATCTGTAACTCATATCGTTCGACAGGCGTAATTCTTCCTGGGCGAAAGCATGCGCCTCGCGCTCTGTCGCGGCTCCACGGCGGTACTTCTTTGGAGGACGACACACTGGCCACCTATCAACGAGGTCCACTGTCAGGCCCAAGCTGACGATCAGATGACCGCGAAGCGGAGTCACCGAACAGCAGTTTCTGGCCGCACTGCGTCCCACGACCGGACACGCCGATCATCTCGCGCGCGCGTTTCAGGCAAAGCGATCGCCGACCCCTTGCACCCCGTCGCCTTGCCCCGCTCCGAAGCTACAACAGACCATTTGCGTAGTCGCTAGGCCAACGACGACTCATTAGAAGCGCGCGACAGCGCCCAAGTGGGCGTCGCGCGCAACGGCCGGCACGCAATACGACGGACCAAAACAAATGCGATAGTCCGCACCAGGTGATGCCAAGCAATACATGAGCGTAGCCCGCCCCCTGAGTGCTTACAACAGCTCACCGTTCCGAATTACCGTGAAGTTCCGCGGGTTAATCATGCGAGTCGAGTGATTGGTGACGCGGACATCGCCATGGCACTGCACCAGATGCTTCGCACCGTGAGCGGTGATCGCTTCCTGGTAGTCGTCCTTGCCGAGTTCGACTGACACCTTCCTGTGCAGGCCCTCGATCATCGCGACGATCGTGATCGTTCCGCTTTCGTCGGCCAACGGTCGATCGAGCTTCTCCACGGACCCCGTGATCGTTCGGTCATAGAGGGTGTAGTCCTCGCGTTTGTAGTAGGCTGCGGCCTCAGCAACCCGCTCCACCTTGTCACGGTCGAACACGAACGTAACGGGTAGGCTCGGGGCGTCGCTTCCGCCGGCCGGCGAAATCATCACCTCAAACCCGCGCTTCCTGTCCGTACCGCTCAATCCAACCAAGGCATCGCATAAGTTCGCGCTCGCGCCGTTGTTGATCGCCTCATCGAGCACGACCGGGCTGCCGCCACTTGCTACTGTCTCGATCGCATTGTCGAGCGCTCGCAAACCAGACGATAGCGTGGCAGTGACCAGGGAGGTCAGCGGAATGGACGGTAGGCCCAGTTGTGTGGTCTGCTGCTGCGGCACGGGAGCGATAATGTTGACGATGTAACTACCCACCTCGGTCTGGCCCAGCCGCAGTGATTTCAGATACTCGGTGGCTTCTTCCGGTCTACGCCCGCTGAACTGCCGGCGTTTGGACATCGATGCGCACGCCGCTGCTTCCATCAGGTCGCGTGCGTGTTCGTTCAGCAACACACCATCGTTGAGAGGGATGGTGCCGCCTTCCACGTCGAAGTGAAACACGCGCACCCTGATGCGGTCGGCGAAACGGCCCATTACATCCGAAACGATTTCGACCGGCGTGCGCCGCGCGAAGTCAGCGAGTACGCGGACGGCATCAACGAGGCGGTTGTGGAAGTCTTTGGCCCGCTGCGCCGACGTGGGGAGTACCACCTCGGCGTCGATAGCGTCCGGTTCGGGCCGGTGCCACACCGTTGCAAGATCGCCAAGGTCCGCGTCCTTCCTCCAGCCTGTGAGCGTGAGGTACGCAGCAAGTTGATCGGTCGTAATGTCAGCCAAGCGTTTCAGGAAATCGTTACGGTCCATCACGCGCGCTCCAGATTGCTCGCAAGCGTCATGAGATACATGAGGCTGTCGGTCGTGAGCCGCTGGTTCAGCGGTACGTCAACTGTAACGTTATTGCTGTTCGTCGTACTCGGTTGGTCGCGCAGCGACACGTAGAAACATGCGTTGTGCATGCTCATGTGTTCCTGGTGATGTTCCACCCAGTAGGCTGGATCGTCAGGAACGAGTAGAACAGCTAGGTAGCGCGGGCACAACACGTTGGTGCCGCGCAAGTCGTCATAGTTCTTGCGCGACAGCGGGAACTTGATAACGTCGCCCGAGACAAGGTCCCGCGAAGTACATTTGAGTTGGAACTGCACCTTGGGGTTGCGAAGCACGCCGGTGAACCCGCGACCACTTAGTTCGAGGTCAACGCTGTCATCGTCCACCTCCAGCTCGGACGGGTTGAACCCGGCCTGCGCCGCGATGGCGCGGACGTATGCCTTGTTGAACTGCTCCTTTTGCTTTGCGATGTCCATTCAACCCCGATCCTCGCAACCGGCTGCTCGCCGTAGCAGCGTCGCGTCGCGTTCAATTTTTCCCCATTGTAGCGGCCTTACGCAGGGCCAGCTCGGACGCAACGTTCAACGCGATCGACCCGCCGCTCGCCCTTCCAGCGTTCGAATGAACCGGATCGACGCACCGATATGGCTGAAAATCAGCAGAGCCTCGCTATGGTTTAGGATGGGGTTGTCGTGCGCAAGGCTTTTGTTATTGCGCACATCGTTGAACGCTTCCAAGACGCTGATGCTGCTCCGCAGGATGCGGTCGGTCATCTCCGACTCGAGCAGTCGGGCCGCCCGAACTGCTTTGACGTATTCGCCCATAAGGCTGTGCAGCGGCTTGTCCCGATTCACCTCGATGCCGCGGCGCTCACAGTGCGTGCGCAGAAACTTGATCGTGAACACGTGCAAGCGATCAAGCGCTGTAGCCGGTTCGTTTTGATCGATTGCCATTCGTATGTGTTTCGCGGCTGCTTCAAAGTCCAGGTCGTTGACGCTGGCCGTGAACGCGTCGACCTCCGGAACCGGAATCAACGGGTTTTGATGGAGTCGGTCGATGATCTTCTGCACGTCGGTGAGCAGGGCATTGTCCACGTCGGCCGGAAGGCACTCATATTCGTTGGCGTGCTCGATCATCGCGACCAGCACTTTGGCAACGATGTGGTCTGGTTCAATGGTCCAGAAGCCCCGCATCCGGTTGGCCTTGGAACCCGAACTCATATTGATCCGGTATTTGGCGTCGTCGATGTCCAGACCGGTGTGCTCCTCGAAGAAGAGGGAAAACGTGCGGTCCGAAAAGTTGAGCACGTAGCCGCTGCTCATGCCAAGCAAGCGTTCGAGTTTCCGCTTTTCGATGGAGGACAGGGTTGCCATGCTGGTCCCAATGTATTGGCCGGTCTGTTGACAATTGTACCGAGGAACAGCGGCGCCGCAGGGCGAGCGGCACGTACCGGCGGGGAGCAGCAAACGCCGTCATGCGGCTTCGGTCGCGCCGTCCCCTGGCCCCGTGGCGGGCGGCATTCGGATGATCGCCTGGCGGTCGTCCGACACAACACGGTCGTACCGCTGCACGAACCTGCGCATCTTCTCCGGGTGCTCGTTGTACGACATGATCCAGCGCTGGATCGCCGCCGCCACCGCTTCGATCAGTTGGTAGACATTGATGTACTTCACCATCGGGTCGGTGCTCGGCGGGTGACCCTGGGCGCCAACGTAGGGCGTCAGCCTAGCGACCTTACCCGTGGCGACCTTGCGCGACTCCAAGTTGGACATGTGCAGCAGGCTGTTGCGTAACTCCCATAGTTCCTCGGGCGTCGCCCCAGCCGGGTCCGGGTCGGCGAACGTGCGCAACCAGTCGATGAACACCGACGTTTCGCCACGGCCTCGATCGCCAAACTCGACGTAAGCGATCGTGTCCAGGAACGACATCAGCAGTTTGAGGCACGAGATGAAGTGCCCGTTGTTGAACAGCAGCCGTATAGCTTTGAAATAGTCATCGTGGATCAGGCCGGGCATGTCGAACGTGCCGGCTTCCTCGTTGATGTACTTGAACAGGTAGTCGTCCATTTTCCCCGGTCCTGCAACGCCGTCGGGCAGTTTCGACACATCGAGCGGCCCCAGCGGCACACTTACGTGGATGGTGGGCACGCCATCGACGATGGGCGTGACGCAAAAAAGCGGGGCAATGCCCGCACCGACCTCGGCGAACAGTGGTTCGAACATGTGAACCGTTTCGCCCAGGCGCTCCATCGCGTGGTACTCCTCGCGTCGCATCGGTCGGGCCAGCGGCACGCGTCGCGCCGACGAAAAGTCGAGCATTGCGCGCTCTTGCAAAAACGCCAGTTTCTTTGCGTCGCTCCCTTGCCGGAAATATTGCTTGATCCCCACGGCCCGCAGTTCGCCGGCTTCGAAATACGTGTACACGTTGTACACCGGTTCGTGCTTTTTCATTACCCTGTGCTCGGTCTCATTGTCCTGAAGATGGTAAACCGACCCGAGGCATATGCACGCGAGTGCTTGGTTACCGAATCAAGCTGCGGCCTAAATGACGCTGCTCACGAGGCGGTGACCGTCGTCTACTGGCCGACAGTTACCTTTCAACTTCGGACGGGAACTCGGCCTTTGCTGCCATTCGGGCAGGCTGGGTGCCACGTCAGCAATGCGGCGGATTGCTGACGGTGGCGGCGTCGAGCAGCCGAACGGCAGCTTCCAGCATCAGCGAACTCACACTTCCGCAGCGGAAACTGCTGGACCTCACTATGGCGATCTGCGCGTACAAGACGCGCCCCGGACATGGGTGATCTGACTCATTCAGAATCGGAAGCCCCATCATTCTTGAGCTCGGCGAACTTGGTCGCCATCGTTGGGTTACCCCGAGTTAGCCTCTTGATTGTCACGTCCTGCGCCTTGTCGTTCGCAAGCCGAAGGTTCCGATCGGTTCCGAGGAGGGCCTCCTTCGTCTTCTGCAGGTGGTCGATCGACTTGTCGATCTCATCGATCGCTGTTTGGAAGCGCCTGGAGGCGAGGTCGTAGTTCTTCCCGAATGCGGTCTTAAATGCCTCGAGTTCGGTTTCGAAGTTCGTAATGTCTATGTTCTGCGCCTTAACTAGTGCCAGCTCCGACTTGTACTTGAGTGAGTTCATCGCCGCATTCCGCAGAAGCGTGATGATTGGAAGAAAGAACTGCGGTCGGACGATGTACATCTTCGGGTAGCGGTGGAACACGTCGACGATCCCGGTGTTATAGAGCTCACTGTCGGGTTCAAGCAGGGAGACAAGCACTGCATACTCGCAACCCTTCTCGGTGCGATCCTTGTCGAGCTCCTTCAGGAAGTCTTCGTTTTTGTTCTTCGTCGCGGTGCGATCGCTCTCGTTCTTCATTTCGAACATGATCGAGACGATCTCAGTGCCAGCGTCATCTGAGTCACGAAAGATGTAGTCGCCCTTGCTGCCAGTCCGAGCGTCGTTGTCCTTCTCGAAATATGCCTTCGGAAACGCCGTCGCTCGAATGCGGTTGAACTCGGTCTCGCAGTGCTGCTCGAGAGTTTCGCCGACCATCTTGGTCGACAAGCGAGCCTTCATGTCACGGAGGCGTTCGATCGCATCATCGCGATCCTTGATCTGCGTCTCGTACTTATCCTTGAGCGACTTCTCTGCGAGCTGTTTCTCAAGCTCCGCTCGCTCGAGGCCGCTCTTCAGTTCGTCCCGCTCTTTCTCGACCGCACTGACTGCCTCGGTGATCGCGAGCTTCTGTGCAACCTCGATGGCGTCGAGCTTGGCCTTCAGGCCCTGGATCTCCGCGTCCTTCGTGGCGGCGGCGCTCTGTAGTTCGTTCACGAGCTTCACCTCGGCTAGCTCGGAAGCGGCTTGCTTGTCATGCTTCGCTTGCTGAAGTTCGTTCGCAAGCGCATCACGCTCTTTTTCCACGGCGCTAAGGGCCTCGGTCACGGCGAGCTTCCGTGCCACCTCACCGGCATCTAGCTTGGACTTCAGTTCCTGGATCTCGGCGTCCTTGGCTGCAGTTGCCTTCTGCAATTCGCTGGTGACCTTAGTCTGGGCGAGTTCGACAGCGTTACGCTTGTCCTGCTCGGCCAGCTCAAGTCGCTCGTGCAATTGCTTCTCGAATTCCTTGTCACGAACCTGCTTCAGAATGTCCGCGTACCCAGCCTCGTCGATCTTAAATGCCTTCCCACAGTGCGGGCAGATGATTTCATGCATGACTACTTACCCTCCACCTTGGCCAGAATCCGCATGAGCATTTCTGGCACCGCGCCCTCGGCCTTAAGTGTTGCCGTCCGATATGCGAGTTGATTTTTCGCGAGACTGATACCTGCCGCGGCCTCAACGTTTTTGCAGGCCGTGATCCATTCGGCCCAGTTCGCCGACAAGAACGATTCAAGGTGATCCTCAAAGATCGCTACTTGATCAGCAACGGTGGCAGATGGGAAGTCCTCCTCAGTTCGACCGAAGTATTTAAGCGCCGCGCGATTCGCTGCTACATGGCCCTTCCGCTCCTCATCGATCTTGCTTTGCGCCTTCCCATTGGCCTTCGCGCGCGCCTCAAACCCGCCATCCGCATCAAAGAGCGCGTAGACCGGGATACCGATTGACGTCAGGACCGCGTGTGTGAGTGGAATGGATGCCTTGCCTCCTACGGGGACAATGGAGATGCCAGCGGCCTCGAGCGAGCCGAGAGAAGTCTTATCGCCAATACCATAGAACACTGACGACTCTGTCGTACCTTCCACGAGGAAAGCGCGATGCGCGAAGAGTGCCACGGCAAGCTGATTCGCCACGATGCCGTCCAGCTGGCGGTCAACTGTATCGGCGCTCACTACACCGTTCAGTTTGGTCTTTACGTCAGCAATCGTCGCAAGATGGACAGTGACCACAGGAATCTCGTCAGATGACCTCGTCAGCCTCCTGACCTGGTCGAAATGTCGCGCTTCAAGGAAGTAAGGACTATGAGTCGCATAGGTCACTTGGATGCGCTTTCCGGCGTCCTCGGCGAGCGACCGGAGCACCTTCGCGAACGTCTGGGCCTGAATCGGGTGCTGAAAGAGTTCTGGCTCTTCGATCGCCAGGCAGATGACACCCTCTGTCGACGCAGCACCTGACTGTGCCAAAAGTTGAAGCGCCGAGATCAGAAGCGTGCGCTGAAAACCATGCCCCTGTCGCTCTACCGCAGTCTCGGTTGTGCCATCGCGCACCGCCACCTCGAATGTGGTCCGAGGGGCCTTGAGTTCAACCTCTGCAGGTGAAACCGTGACAGCCCGACCGGGCGAGTAAGATGTGACGACTTCGTTGAGCTGCGTCGTTATGGCCTCAAGCTGCGCTTTGAATTTCTCCTCGTAAACATTCTGCTGCTTTGCGCGTGACTCCTCGACGATCTTCGCGATCTCCTCATCAGCCGCAGCGCGATCGACTGAACGCTCAAGAATTCGACCAATGATGCTCGACTTTCCGTCGATCGACTCCTCGCTCGCCCGAAGGTCAGCAGTGACCAGGACGAAGTCAAAAAGCCCACTCATCTTGCCGCCGCTATTGAAGCCGAAGAAGTTGGTCTGCAGGGACTCCGGCGCTTCGGTGAGATGCTCGGTATGACCAGCCTCCCAAGTCGTCATAACTTGGTTGGCAGCGTCGGCGCTACTCCAGGCCGGAAGAGCAAGTGACGAATCAGAGCTCCGCAGATCGTTGTAAGCCGCCTTCTTGTCGGCAGCGGATCCTTTACCACGGATGGCGTTGAATGGTGGGTAGCTCTTCGAGTTCGCAGATAAGCTTTCAGCCCCGTCTGGGCCGCGGCGCTTCCACGCGGTGAAGGTCGTGACCTCTGCCGGAGCGTACTTGCCAAGCTCGTTCCGATCCTTGTCGGTGAGGTCAGCGAATGTGACCTGAACCTCAATGTCTTCGTCAGTCGCCCCGAAGGAGCAGTCCTTCTCCGTCAGTGAACCGGGTTTGCCGTTAAAGTACCAGTCGAGCGCACGAAGCACAGTTGACTTGCCGGCGCCGTTCGGCCCAATGAATGTCGTAACGGAATCGAAGGGAATCGTCACGTTTTTCAACGTGCGGAAATTTTTTATGCGAACGGATTGTATCTTCATTGTGGATTCGAGCTTCTTGTGTCTTTTGGCGAAGACAGATTTGCCGATACCGATGTGGTACCCGAAAAGAGCAGTCTCTCGCCGGATCATTCGCTAACGTTGAGCGCGCCGCTACCTTGCGACCTACGACAGTTCGGTTTGCTGGGGTGGCGCAGTGGAAGCCGTTGCCGCGTGTCTGCGGAGATCTAGTCAACGATGGCTATACGCGAATCCCAAGAGCTATGTTTCCCAGAGGGGATGGGACGGCGTCCGGGAAATGTTTGAGCGAGGATCGCAAGTCGTGACATCTGGTTGAGGTCGAAACGTCGCCAGTCAGGGAGTCCACCGTTGCTACTTTGTCCCCCCGTCTGATAGGCGAGAACTTGCCTGACTCCATTTGTAACTCCATATACGTGGGGTTCGGCAATTCGCGGACGATTGTGATAATAAAACTCAATCAACCGTTTGTTTGCGATAGCCTCTAATATCACGTTTTCCATATGGCCCCGTTTTTCACTCGGCAGGTCCGCATGACGTCGTGGGCAGCAGTCGGCGTCACAGAGGCAATACCTGCCGCTAGATTTAGCGTCTGTTCAATGTAGACGGTAAACGTTGCCGAAGCGAGAATGAATTGCGCCCATCACGGCAGAAAAACGGTGAATCCAGTTACCTGTTTGCGGCACAGTAAAAATTCAGATTGAGCGGGTAGAGGCGTTACCTGCGCTCGGCAGCACAATGACACGGACCGGACCGGTGCCGGCACCTCCTGAACGTCTTCTCCCGGTGCCGGCCCTACGCATTTACGCGAGCCACCTAGGACCTGCCATTGAGGATTGCCAGGTCCGATTTGTGGGGTGTTCGTAGAACTGGTGTAATCGGCCATTTGCAGTCATTCGCCCGGTACCAAATGCCGACGTTCGAGCGTTCCGTCCACTCAAACAATGGTCAATGCCTACAGGCGTCACCTCAGCTATCTTGGCCGTTCGCAATAGAGGATCTGTCGTGACGAGGGTCCGGTAAACTATCCAACGCATTTATGGCGAAGATGTCGAAGGGGTTCAGCGCGCGAAAGGCGCCCGATCCGACGAAGCCCAATGCCTCGTCGATCATCTACCCGATCTGCTAGAGAAGCGTCTTGGTCCAGTGCTAAACTTGGACAAGTAGGCCATCGCAGAGTCGCCGTCCGGCATGAGCCGAAACGGTCGTGCTGACTAAGTGAAATAGCAACGATGAACGAAAATGAGCTTTTCACTGCTGGAAATGACGGGTTGGTGCCGCGGGGTGATGCTGCCCGTCAGGCTGTCGATTCACTTCGTGGGTATGCCTATCAGGTAACGGCAGCGGCGCTCGCTTGGCTCGACCTCGATGAACGGGGTCGCCTCTTTTTGGAAGTAGCGGAAGATTATGCTGTCGTCGTCCACCAAGCGTTCGAAGCCGTACAGGTCAAAGATACGGAAGCCTCGGGGACCGTCACACTCAATACCGAAAGCGTTCGCGACGCGGTTTCAGATTTCGTGTCGTTGGTGGCCGGCAACCCTAATGTGAATGTGCAGCTTCGGTATTTCACGACCTCTGAGATTGGGACGGAAAGAGCGGTAGACGAGCGTCCCGGCGGGATATCCGGTCTTGCGTATTGGCGGAACGCAGCCACCGGTGCTGATGTCGGGCCGCTTCGTTCGATATTGGAAAGCGACAAGTTCTCGGCGGCGGTCCAGAAATTCGTGAAGGACCGAGAGGATGAGGCTCTTCGCAGCGACATGCTCCGCAAAATCCATTGGGATTGTGGCAAGCCCAACCTCGCTGCACTTCGTAAAGAATTCGAAGTAAGGCTGGTCGTGGTCGGACGCGATGTCTTCGGCCTCGCCGCGCCCGAGGCGACGCGCATTGCCGATGTGCTGATCTACCGAGTGCTTGAGAGGAGCATTGCAAAAAATTCAGCCGATCGCGTCTTAACGCGAGCGGACCTCTATCTCGCCGTCGACCAAGCCACTCGGATTTTTGTTCCCAGGACAGTGGCCGACATGCTGGCTTTGATTTCGTCTGGCCTGACGACTTCTGCATTGGCAGGTCTTGGCGCAGGTTTACCTGTCGCGGTCGCGGAGCCGGGTTGGCTCGTCGAAGGCAACGCGTTACCGCCGGCCAAGGGCATGGTGCCGCGCACGGCAATCGAGGCTGACATTGCCGACCGGCTGCGTCGGCTCGGTACTAGCATTGTCACTGGTGCGAGCGGTCTCGGTAAGTCCTCGGTGGCACGCGCGGTTGCGAGAAGGCTGGCAAATGAGTTCGTGATAGTCGATTTTCGAAATAGCGACCCAGAGGAAACGCGCACCCGCCTCGATGCGATGGTCTCGCGGATCGGCGGTCTAACCTCGCCGATCATCATCTTCGAAGATCTGAATCATTTGAACGATCCACTTGTCGCGCCGTCCATGGCGCGGGTCTTCGAGGCACTGCGCCGGCGCGATCGCGCAGTGATCGTGACGTGCTATCTCCCACCTACTTCGAGAGCGCTCTCAAGCGCCGGCCTCGATGCGGGCTGCAGTGTTGAGTGTCGGTATTTCACAGAAGGTGAAGCGGCGGAACTGGTAACGGTTCACGGTGGGGATCCTAAGCTTTGGGGGCGCCTTTCTTATGTCGCCGGAGCCTTCGGGCATCCACAATTGGTGCATGCGTTCATTGCGGGAATGGCCGCCCGCGGTTGGCCCCGCAACGATGTCATTGAAATCGTCGGTCGTGGACTTTCAACCGGAGACATCGACGCGGAACGGGAGGCGGCGAGGCGCACGCTTGTTTCTGTGCTTCCCGAGAACACGCGCAATTTGCTCTATCGCCTTAGTTTGACCATCGGCCGTTTTGATCGCGCAATGGCACTAACCATTGCCAACGCACCGCCTCCCCTCGCACACGCCGGTGAATGCATAGATGCTCTTATCGGGCCGTGGTTGGAAACGGTGGGCCGCGACAGCTATCGTGTTTCTCCGTTGGCGGGGCGGTCTGGTCAGGGGATGATGTCGCCCGCCGAGCAGGCCAGTATCCATAGCGCGATCGCAACGCAGTTCATGTCGAGCGGCACCATCAACGGCGGTGACATCGACGTCATCATACTGCACGCGATGCTTGGCAAGAACGAGCGAGTCTTGTTCATGCTCGCCCACAGCATTTTGACATCTGACGAACGCACCGTTGGGCTTCTCGCCGAGAACCTCACGACGTTCAAGCTACTTCGTACCGACGCGCCGATCTACCCGGACAATCTGCGTGTATCCGGAATGCTGCGGCTCGCGCAATTCAAGATCCTGGTCGCAGCGGAGGAGACCGACAAGATCTCGGAATGCGCGTATGCCTTGTTTAGCGAGACGGAGCAACAGAAGGATGACGAAATGCGTCACGGGTTCCGCGTGGTGTCCTTCGCGGTTGTTCTCGGCACTTTGGGCATCGCCAATTATCTTGACAACTGGCTCGATCTTCTCGGGCAGTTTCAAGCGATCACGGAAGCAGACGAATTTTTGAGCAGTCTTCAGGTCAATTTTGAAAAAAAGGGTCAGCAATGTTCAAGCCTGTTTGGACAGCTCTTTGTCATCGGCAGTTCAGGGCCGTCCACCGTCGCGAGACTTGAAAGTGTGATCAACCAGATGGACAAGGTCGAGCCAGCCCGACGCTCCCTTTATCTCAACGCCGTTGGCGAAGTATTGCCCGACTACTCCGTGTTTATTAATAGTGCATGGACTTTGGAGCGCCAGCGCGACGCATTGAACGCCGCCGACGCGGCCGAGCGATATCGCCGTATGGCGATCACGACTGCCACTTGGGAGACACGGCTGCTTACGATTCAGTGCTGGATCGCGCAATCCGTCATGCTCGATGAATGTGTCGACGATAGCGAAAGTGCGTTGAAGGTGCTGGACGAGGCCGTCGAAGCATTCGGCGATAATGTATTGCTATCCCGCGCTCGCGCAAAAATATACTGGCGTTCGCAAGATCACGAGCATGCCTTATCAATCTTGCGCAACATCGCAGACGAGGTGGGCCGTGACAATTATGTCGAACGCGCTTTTGCCCTGCGAGAGGCGGCGATCAGCGCTGCGAAGTGCGGCGAATGGGCGCAAGCGGAAAAGTGGTTCTTGGAAAGCAAGGAAGCTGCAGCACAATCTCAACTTCCCGACAT